>NZ_AP022826.1:995157-1326876 GCF_014466985.1 Nitrosophilus labii | reverse complement strand
TATATAGAAATCCTTTTCACTGTGCTCTTCCATAATACCCGAAAAAGGTATAAAGTTATAATATAGCTTTTCAAGGTTTTTAAATCTATTTGGAAAAAGCTCGCTTAGCATGATGGCGCTTATCTCTTTTCTTACTAAAACGGCCGGCGGCAGTATGCCTAGCTTTAGAAGTTCGAGAATCGATTCGCTATTGTATGAGATATGGTGATGACTTCCATGGGGACAAGTGTTTGTACTAACAAGCGTTTTGCATTCGTTGCAGTACACAAACTCGCTAATGGTTTCTATCTCTATATTGACTCCTTTTATAGTGTCGAATACACTTTTTATAGAGTTTTTATCGTAATAAAGCCCTACGCCTGCGTGGTTTTTACCGATAATTAATTTGTTACATCCAAAATTTTGGGCTACTATAGCATCCAAAATCACCTCGTTGAAGCCTGCAAAGATGTAAGTATTTTCCAAGGGAACTATCAAGACTCTGTTTTTGGGAAGATAGTTTTTTACAAAATAGTTAAGCGCCTTGAATCTTAACTCGTAAGTAAACTCGTCTTTTGAGTATGGTTTAAGTAAAAATATAACTATTAGTTCACTATTTTCAAGGCTTAATCTTATAAGTCTTTCATGAGCTCTATGAAGAGGTTTTGCAGCCATCATAATTGCAGCTACACTCTTGGCTCCAATAGTTTTTTTGGCTTTTTTTATCATATCTTTGGTCTTTTTTACTTCGCTAAAATCTACCCAATATCCTCCGCTTATAGCGTAGTTTCCAAGTCTTTTAAATGTATCTTGAACCCCGGGATGGGACAGATCATCTGTACCGTATATATTTTTAACTCTCTTTTTTGGATCTATTTTGAAAACTTCTTTTACGCTTATTTCTCCTACTTTTTTACCCTCAACAACAAGATCTAAAATCTCATTGGGTTTTGCATTTTTTAAAACTTTTTCATTCCTTTTTCCACTAGGAGCTAAAATAAAAGAGAATGGAAAAGTTTTGCCTTTGTATATCTTTTTTTCATCAACCTCTTTTGCCTCTTTTTCAGCCATTAGATGTGTAACAGGATTTAAAAGTCCCTCTTTCGCAAGGGCTAAAGTAGCTAATGCTTCTTTGTCTATATAAAGTGCTTTTTCATTTTTTCTTGAAGATTTCATACTTTTTCCTCTTCTCCCACAAACTTTTTCTAGAAATCCCTAATTTTTTAGCAAGGGAAGTATCCGGAAATTTGTTTTGATAATTTAAAATGATATATTTAACATAATCATCTATTGACAGTATGTCGTTTCTATCAAAAATCTTGTTATCACTTTTTATTTCGGTATAGTTTATCGGTAAATCTTCCTCTATCGAATCTGTTGTTGATATTAGGGCGTTTTTGTTTTCTATTATCTCAAAAAAAATCTTTTTTTCACTCTTTTTAAGTACTTGAAAGTCGGTAATATAAAGTAGTTGTGTATCTTTTTCACTCTTTATCTTATTTAAAGCCCCCGTTTCACTAAGAGTATAAAACTTAAAAGGCTCTCCATAAAGTTTTGAAAATTCAAAAGCAAAAAAATCGGCATACTTTTGATAGTTTGTTTTAATAATCAAGGGAAGTTTTGTTTTTGTATTTATCCCTTCTACATTTATACCTTTTAAAGAAAAGGAGAGATATTTTTTAAATGTTTCATTCTCTTTTTTTATAAGTTCAAATTCTTTGAAATGGTTGATTTTTCTTATAAGCTCCTCCATCATAAAAGGTTTTAATATATAATCTTTAGCTCCGGCTTTTAAAGGGTTTGATACGGTATCGTTGCTAATGTAAGATACTAGTAAAATGATAATAGAGTCTTTATAATGCTCAATTACGGGATAAAAATCTTGTCCGTTTATATTTGTTGATAGCAAAACAGCGTCGAAATGCTCCTCTTTTATCGCATCTTTTATGGTTGCCGCAACTTCACAATTATGTCCGATTTCAGATAGTTTTGCGGCAATACTTTGAGCAAGATAAATTTCGTTTTCTACTATTAATATTTTCATCTAAAGCCCCCTGTAGCTTTGACCCAGTCAAAATATTTTAAATTGGCTATACTTTGTACAGCCACTCCTTCTTCTCTACCAATAAAGCCAAGTTTTTCTGCTGTAGTAGCTTTTATGTTTATTTTATTTTTATCGATATCAAGAATTTCGCATAAAACTTTTTTCATTTCATTTTTAAAAGGTAAAATTTTCGGTTTCTGGGCAATTATAGTCAAATCTATATTTATTATTTCGTATCCTGTAACGTTTAATAATTTTTTTACACTTTGCAAAAGGAGTTTTGAGTCGATATTTTTATATTTTTCATCATTATCTGGAAAAAGCTCTCCTATATCGCCAAGTCCTGCAGCGCCTAAAAGAGCATCTATTAAAGAGTGTATGGCTACATCCGCATCAGAGTGCCCTTTAAACCCAAATTTATCGGTTATTTTCACTCCACCTAGAAACATAGTTCTATCTTTGTCAAAAGGGTGTATATCAAAGCCAATACCTGTTAAAATCTCTTTTGAGGGCGGTTTTAAACACTCAATATATTTTAGATCTTCTTTAAATGTCAGTTTATGATGCCCTTTTTCGCCCTCTATATAAATTACTTTTCCTCCAAAGTGTTTGATTGCACTACTTTCATCGGTAAAAACTCTGTTTTGTGATAGTGCTTTTTTTAGTAACGACGTTTTGGATAATTGAGGAGTTTGAATAAGTTTAACCTTTTCTCTATCAATTGTTTCATTTTTATACACTACTGTATCGCTTACATTTATATAAGGGGCTACGCAGTCCACTTTATTTAAAAAAGAGACTATTTTTTCAATAAACTCTTTTTTTATACACGCTCTAGCTATATCGCTTACCAAGACATAATTGGTATTTACTTTATTAATAGCGTTTAAAAGAGACTCTTGTCTAGTGTCACCACCCTCTACAAATTCATAGTCTGCAAACTTTTTCATAAGCCCGATTTCATCTTTATGAGATGTAATAACTATTTTTTTAAATTTATAAAAACTTTCAAAACGTTTTGTAACATATAGCCAAAGTGGCTTATTTTCGATTCTTAACCACTGTTTTTTACATTTAAGACTAAATCTCGAAGATTCTCCTGCACCAAGTAACACAAGGGTTAAATCAGACAAAGTTTATCCTTTTTCTTAATGTGTTACAAAATTATACATCACAAAAGCTTTTTTTTAACTTTTTTATGTAACATAATGGAGATAGTTGAATGAATGGTTAAGTGGTCGGATAGCATGTAGGTTAGATGATATGTTCTATATGACGACTTAACCGTTAACTTTTTTATATAAAAGGATATACTATGAGAAGAGAATGGGTTGAAAAGAGAAAAAACGATAATGTTAGAACTCAGATGTATTATGCAAGGCAAGGTATTGTTACTGAAGAGATGAGATATGTTGCCGAAGTTGAAGGATTAGAGCCTGAGACTGTTAGAAGAGAAGTTGCAAGAGGAAGGATGATTATCCCCGCAAATGTAAATCATATTCATCAAAAGCCTATGGCTATTGGAATAGCGGCAAAATGTAAAATCAATGCCAATATCGGTTCTTCTGCGCTTGCAAGTGATATAGAAGGGGAAGTAGAAAAGGTTAAAGTTTGTCAAAAATATGGTGCCGATACAATAATGGATCTTTCAACTGGCGGTGATTTGGATGCTATAAGAGAAGAGGTTATAAAAGAGGCTCAAGTTCCTATAGGAACGGTACCTATTTATCAAATACTTCATGATTGCAACAATAAAATCGAAGATTTAACCATAGATAAAATGCTCGAAGTTATAGAGCGTCAGGCAAAGCAGGGAGTGAGTTACTTTACTATACATGCTGGATTTTTGCTAAAGTTTATGCCGTTAGTGGCAAAAAGAAAGATGGGTATCGTTAGCCGCGGTGGAAGTTTGATGGCTGCTTGGATGATGCATTATCACAGAGAAAATCCTTTTTACGAAGCGTATGATGATATTTTGGAAATCTGTAGAAAGTATGATGTCTCCTTATCGTTAGGTGATAGTCTAAGACCGGGATGTCTCTATGATGCAAGTGATGATGCGCAGTTAAACGAGCTAAAAGTATTGGGTGAGTTGACACTAAGAGCGTGGGAGAAAGATGTTCAGGTTATGATAGAAGGTCCGGGACACGTTCCTATGAACCAGATAGAGAGGAACATAAAAATAGAAAGAGACTATTGTCATGAAGCTCCTTTTTATGTTCTAGGGCCTTTAGTAACCGATATAGCGGCCGGGTATGATCACATCTCTAGTGCTATAGGCGCTGCGATGGCAGGATGGTATGGTGCTAGTATGCTTTGTTACGTTACACCTAAAGAGCACTTGGGACTTCCGAACGCAAAAGATGTTAGAGAAGGGATTATTGCCTACAAGATAGCCGCACATGCAGCTGACATTGCTAGAGGAAGAAAAGGAGCACAAGATATTGATGATGCAATGAGTGATGCAAGATACAATTTTGACTGGAAAAAACAGTTTGAGTTGGCACTAGATCCAGATCGTGCCAAAGAGTATCATGACGAAACATTGCCTCAAGATGTATTTAAAGAAGCGGAGTTTTGTTCTATGTGCGGGCCAAAATTTTGCAGTTACAAAATAACTCAAAATATAATGGAAGAACATGGAGCGTAATTGATTAAAATCAATAAAGTTTAAAAGAAAATGAGATAAAATTACTCCGAATTAATTAGTTAAGGAGCATAAGATATGCTAAACGAGCAAAAAGTAAATGAGGTATTAAGTACGGTTACATATCCGGGATTTACGAAAGATATAGTAACCTTTGGTTTTGTAAAAAAAGTAGAGTTAGATGGCGATAGAGTTTTTGTAGAGCTTGATATTACCTCAAGCGCGCCCGAAGTTGCACAACAGCTAAGAGATGAGATAACGAAAAAGCTTGAAATACAGGGCGCAAAAGAGGTTATAGTATCTATAAAACAGCCTCAAATGCCAAGAGAGACATCTAGTAGAGGTAAAAATATTGCACCGCAGATCAAAAACTTTGTTATGGTTAGTAGTGGTAAGGGCGGTGTTGGTAAATCCACAACAACAGTTAATCTGGCAATTGCTACTGCTATGCAAGGTAAAAAAGTCGGTATTTTGGATGCGGATATTTATGGTCCCAATGTTCCTAGAATGATGGGAATAGTAGGTGTTCAACCAGAAGTTGTCGGAAATAAAGTAAAGCCTATTATGGCTTATGGTGTTGAAGTTATGAGTATGGGAGTTTTGATGGAAGAGGGGCAGTCTCTTATCTGGAGAGGCGCTATGATAATGAAAGCTATAGAGCAGTTTTTAAGAGATATCCTTTGGAGTGATCTTGATGTTCTTTTTATAGATATGCCTCCAGGAACCGGAGACGCACAGCTAACTTTGGCTCAAAGTGTTCCAGTTACGGCTGGGGTGACAGTAACAACTCCGCAGATGGTAAGTTTGGATGATAGTAGAAGAAGTTTGGATATGTTTAAAAAATTACATATTCCAATTGCAGGAATTGTTGAAAATATGAGTGGTTTTATATGTCCAAATTGTAGTACTGAAAGTGATATTTTTGGAAAAGGCACGGCTGTAGATGTGGCATTAGAATATGGTACAAGTGTTCTTGGGCAGATTCCGATTGAGCCTGCTATTAGAGAGGGAGGAGATGCAGGAAAACCGGTAGTATATCATCATCCTGAGAGTGAAACGGCTAAAAGGTTTCATATTGCGGCAGATAATCTTTGGAAGTTTATCGAAAAAATTAATGAAGAGGGTGGAGTAAGTAACGAAGCTATACAACCCACCACTCCTCCAGGCGTAAGCGCTTGTTCTACAGGTGGTTCGCATACCTGATATTAACGCAAAAAAGTGTAACTAAAGAGAAGAGATTCTCTTCTCTTTAGCTTTTAATCCTTCATTTAGCTCACATAATCTATAATAAATATTAAATTTTACGATTTTTTAAAAACGGCACTTTATCCGCATAAAGAAGGTAAAATGAAAAAATATAAAATTGCCATACTCAATACTAAAGGCGGTGTGGGCAAGAGTACTGCGAGTATGCAGTTGATTGTTCCTTATTTATATAAAAAAAGCTGTTTTCCTATCTCATATTTTGAGTTTGATGATGAAAATGAAGATGCTATATCTTTTGATAAGAGCAGACTTATTTGGATAGAGAAGGTTAATGTAACCGGTGTTGATTTAAGAGAGCAGTTACGAGATATTTTGCTTTTGGAAAACAGTATCTGTATGGATGTAGGTGCAAATAAAACTACGGTTTATGTGATGGATGCTTTAATAGATAGTGGTATGATACACGCTCTTGATTTAGTTGTTATACCTTTGATGGATGGTGAACTTGATGCTGTAAGTGCTATAAATGTCTATCATAAAGTTAAAGAGGCAAATCCCGATTTAAAAACGGTTTTCGTACTTAATAGATGGAACGAAAACAGAGAGCTTGAGTCTCAGTTTGATCTTTTTTTGGGAGACAAGTACGGTTTTTTTGATACAAAAGGACTTATAAACTATATAGAGGAAAAAGATAGAAACTATATAGTTTTAGCAGATAGTGATGCTATAAAGTATTCGAGAGGTTTTGGAATAACTCTTTGGGAATTGGCAAATCAAGTAGAAAATATTGATGAACTTCTTAAAAATGCAATTAAAAACGGAGCAACAAAAGAGGAGATAAAAAAACTTAGTTTTAAAAAAGCATTAAAGAAAGATTGTGAAGTCTACAGCGAAAAAATTTTAAATAATGCTTTTAAAAAGTTAGACGATATTTTAGGATAAAGTATGCAAAAAGCATACTTTATGAAAAAAGATCTTCATACTTTTTTTCAAGTTTTAAAAGTCTTTCCTCTATAAGATTGGTTGTAATATCAATATGTAAATTTTCTTCAGTAGCCGCTGTTATATTTGTTTCTAGATTTATTATTTGATTTTTTGCTGCTTCTACTAGTTTTAACATTTGGGAAAATATTATAGTAAAACTTCCACCATCGCTTCCACTGTGAGCCGATTCTATAAGACCGTTTATATGGATAAAATCGAGTCTATTTATAAGAACGTTCAAATCTTTTATGTTATAGAAGATATTTCTTAGTTTACTTTTAGAATCGTAAACATTTTTAGATAGTTTATCGGAGTAAAATCTTAAAAGCTCAAATAGATCGCTCATATTTTCATTTATCTCTTTCTCCTCCTCTTCGGAAATAGACTCAATGGATAGTTTTTGGAGCATCTCTTTTAAGAAATATACTATCATGTCAATTTGCAATTTGCATGAGAGAATATTAAAACTTGTTTCTTCTATATCTTTATTTGTTTCATTTATAAGTTCGGTGAGTCTTATAATCTGTCTTTCGCTGTACTCGGCGTTTTTCCTCATCTCTTGAGACAACGTTGAAAAAGAGACTCCCTCTTTTTTAATTTTGTAGCTTTCTATTGAGGCGTTTAAAGAAAGCAGTCTTATCTCTTCTGCAAGTTGAAAAACAAATCTAGATTTTTCGCTGAGTTCTTGGTTCATATCCAAAAAGATATTTACTTTATTGTAAATGTTAGTATAATATCTGTTTAATCTAAGGAAAGTGGATTGCAAAGAGGATAGCCTATCTGACAAATAGTCATTTTGACTTTCAAAAGCTACAATTAATTTGTTGGAAACCTCTATGTTTTTGATTAGGAGTTTTTCTCTGCTACTCATCTCTTCCAAAAAGGCTTTTTTACTGAATTCTTCATAATTTTCAAATCCAAGCTTTTTTATTTTGTTTAACAGATATTCTAAAGCAGCATCAATTCCCTCTCTATGTTCATACTTTAATACATCTTGATAAAGATCGGGAATAATTTTAAAAATATCTGAAGTTGGCTTAAGTCTTATGGAGAGAAATTTTTTTATATTTCTCTCTTCGTCAAACATAGGATATATACATGCAAGTACCCAGTAGTAACTTCCGTCTTTTGCCATATTTTTAACATAACCAACAAAAGGTTTTCCTTGTTTAATAGTTTCCCAAACAGCTTTGAAAACTGCTCTTGGCATATCTGGATGACGGATTTTATTGTGTGGTTTACCGATAAGCTCTTCTTTTGAAAATTTAGAAACTCTAATAAAGACATCATTTCCAGAAATGATAGTCCCTTTAAGATCTGTTGTAGAGAAGAAGAGTTCATCTATTTCAAATTTTGATTCTATATTTTTAGGCTCAATTCCTCTTTTATTATAAACATTTTTATACATTTTTCAACCTTTATTCGCTAAGTCTTTCCCTCTCTTTTGAAGTAATTATGATATATATCTTCATCAATTCGGAGATTAGCTTGTTTGAAGATTTTGCCAGTTTGTTTATTGTATCAAAAAGTTCGTCGCTCTTTTTCTCTTTTTTAAGTCTTAAAGTTTCATGAGCTAGGTTATGTACCTCTTTATGATGCGGTTCTATATCTTTTAGTATCGACAAAACTTCGTCACCATATTTTCTCAATTCGTTAAAAGCTTGATTAGAGTAGTACCATTTACCGAAATTGCATGAGGTATAGTCTTGGAACTCTTTGCTGATACCATCATCTAATACTTTGGTTATATCAGTTAAAAATACAGCATGATCGTTTATCGCGTTTAATATCTTAGTATATGGTGCATCAAACTCTTTTGAAAGGATATCATAACCGGTTTTAGAGTGTTCAACTGAGTCTATTATCTGCTTGCTTAAGCTCTCAGCAAGAGCTCTAACTTGATTTAACTCTTCGTTTATATCTTCTATCTCTTTAGATAAGTTCCTTGTATTGTCTTCTTGTTTTTTTGTCAAATCAACCTGTTTTTTTATTAAGTTTGTAACGGAATTACTGTTGTCTTTTATCTTTCTAAAGATTTTTGCAACGTTAGATGAGCCTTCCGCGCTATCTTCTACTATGCTTTTTGCATGATTTACAACTTTTGAGGTATTATCCATCTCATCCATAACTGAAACAGTTACATCTCTAATCTCTCCGGCACTTTTTGATGTTTTCTCAGCAAGCTTTCTAACTTCGTCTGCAACTACGGCAAAGCCTCTGCCGACTTCTCCGGCACGTGCGGCTTCTATAGCGGCGTTAAGGGCTAGTAAGTTTGTTTGCTCGGTAATCTCTAGTATAACGTTTAAAACATGATCAATTCCACTGATTCTTCTTTTTAACTCTTCTGTGGTTTTTGTAAGATTATCCATAGCTTTAACAGACTCTATAATATCTTTGTTGGTTTTTTCAAGAGTCTCTTCACCGCTCTCAATAAAATCGTTGGTTATTTTTTGAGCCTCTTCTACTTGATTTATGGATTTAAGCAGCTCTTGTGCATATTGTAGATTTTCTTCACCTTTTATCGTGATGTTATCAAGTCCTTCTTTAAGTTCTACAAATCGGTTTTTAAATCTAAAAATACCTGTTTGGACTATTGAACCGTTAAATGTTGCTTGAACTATTTCTGGTGCAGCTTCTATCCATTCAAGCTCTAGTCTCTTTTTTATCTCTTTTTTATTTTGTTCTAATTCTTCTATCTTTTCAATATACTTTTTACACTCTTCTTTTACTTCAAACTCGTTCTGATTTTTTTTACCCATTTTTTACTCCTTTTTATTTTCTTGCGGCAAATATCTTTTCCATTTTCTCTTTTAATACTTCAGCTGGAAAAGGCTTAACTATATAGTTGTTTACTCCCGCTTTTATAGCCATGATAACGTTTTCTTTTTTTGCTTCTGCCGTTACCATCAGTATAGGTAAGTGTTTAAGATTTGGGTCTTTTCTTATCTCTTGTACCATTTCAAGACCAGTCATATTCGGCATATTCCAATCAGTTATGACAAAATCATATTTTCCATTCCTAAGTTTTTGAAGACCTGCAAGTCCATCTTCAGCTTCGTCTATATTTTTATATCCAAGTTGATTTAGAAGATTTTTTATGATTCTTCTCATCGTAGCCATATCATCAACAACTAAAATTCTTATATTTCTATCTGGCAATGCCATTTTTCCTCCTATTTTTTTATAGCATATTGATGAACAATATGCAGTAAATCTTTTGTGTCAAATTTTACTAAATGAGCGTCTGCTTTAACAAGTTTTGTTTTATCAACAGTAGCTTTATCAGAAAGAGATGTATTTATAACTATCGGTATTTTGGAAAATACAGGATGTTCTTTAACTTTTTTTGTAAATGTTAAACCATCCATACCGGGCATCTCTATATCGCTTATAATAAGTTGAATTTTATCTGTTATGTCTAGACCTTTTGCTTTTGCTTCTTGCTCCATATCTTCTAAAAATTTTAATCCTTCTATACCACTTTGTACTTCAAAAACTTTATGTCCATCTTTTTCTAGAATATCTCTTATGATTTTTCTAGCAACTGGACTATCATCTAATATCAAAATATTGTATTTCTCTTCAGATGATGATTCCTCTTGAGCTTCATCAATATGAAATACTTTTATCATTCCTAGTTCATCCAAAATACCTTCAAAATCAAGAAGTAAAAGTAGTTTTCCACCTTCGACTTCTATAACTCCCACAACTTTTCCACCTAGTTTTTCGTCTATACTTGCCGGTGGCTTGTTAATGTCAGTCCATTTTATTCGTCTGATACGTTTAGCATCGTGAATGACTATACCAATAATTTCTCTTAAAAACTCCATTACGATTACATATTTTCCTTTTTTATCTTCCGGCTCTTTTATATTCATCCATCTAGCAAGGTTTACTATAGGTACAACGTCTTCTCTTATTTTTGAAACACCTTCAACTTCTGGAGGAAGCCCTGGAGTTTTAAAAATACTTTCAGGTTTTTGGATTACCTCTTTTACTTTTGCAACGTTTACTCCAAGTATCCATTCATAAACCGAGCCGTCTTCTAGTTTTTCATGCATTCTAAAGTCTATTATCTCTAGTTCGTTTGCACCGGTTTCAAGGATTTTTGGCAAAATCTCTTTAGTATTCATTGTAGCCCTTTTTATGTCTCTTCAGAATTTTTTTCTTCGTTTGAAAAAAGTTTATCAATATCTAACAGTATAAGAAGTCTTTTTTCATCGCTCTCTTCATCTTTTGCCATTACAACGCCGGTAATATATTTGGAGTCTATACCTATTGCGTTTATAGGGGCTGGTTGAATATCGCTCAACTCTATAGTATTTGCACCTTCTATTTCATCAACCATTAAACCTATATTGCCTAATTCAGAATCGATAACTAAAATAAACTTTTGTTCGTCTTCTTTTTCGTCCGATAAGTCTAACATCTTTTTTAAATCTACGACTGGAACAATGTTTCCTCTTAGATTAATGACGCCTAAGATAAACTTTTTTGTTTTAGGTACAGGAGTTATGTCCAGTTTTTTGGTGATTTTAACTATTTTTTTTATATCTATACCTATTAGTTCTTCGTTTAGCTTAAATGAGATAACCCTCTCATCATTTTTTGAATATTCGTTAGAATACTCTTTAATACCCAATACTTCCATTTCAGCCATTATATAACTCCTGTAAGTTCACTTTTTTTATCATTTATTAATGAATTTATATCAAGTATTAGTACTACTTTTCCATCTCCAGTAATAGTGGCTCCTGCAATTCCGTGAACATTGCTTAGAAGTTTTCCAAGAGGTTTGATCACTATCTCCTCTTCTCCGTAAAGTTCATTTACAGCTATAGCTATACTTTTTTCTCCTACATTGATGATTATAACAAACTTCTCTTCTCCATCTTGTTCTAGTTCAAAAAGTTCGTTTAGATTAAAAAGTAGATATACTTTATCTCTTAACATTAAAGATTTATAGTGCCCTACATCTTTTATGTCATTTGGGTTATATTGTATTATTTCTGCTACACTAAAGATAGGTATAGCAAAAACTCTATCGTTTGAGCCTACCATTAATGTTCTTATAATAGCTACTGTTAAAGGGAGTTTCATCGTTATTTTTGTTCCTTTACCAGGTTCACTATCGATTTCTATTGTTCCTCTTAGAGCATGAATTGTGGATGCCACAACATCCATACCTACCCCTCTTCCTGAAACATCACTAAGCTGTTCAGCCGTGGAAAAACCAGGTAAAAATATTAACTCATAAATCTCTTTATCACTCATATTTTCTGCTTGTTCTGGTTTTATTAGTCCTTTTTCAATAGCTTTTTTCTTTATAATTTCAGGATCTATACCTTTCCCATCGTCTTCTATAGAAACAATGATTCTATCTCCTTCTTGGAATGCTGCCAATTTTATTGTTCCGGTTTCACTTTTTCCCGCTGCTTTTCTGACGTCAGGGATTTCTATTCCGTGATCTATGGAGTTTCTTACAAGATGAATGAGAGGATCTTCAAGTTTGTTTAAAATAGATCTATCTATCTCAGTATCTTCACCTTCAAGTTCGAGATTTATTTTTTTTCCAAGTTTTTTTGCAAGATCTCTAACGATTCTAGGGAATTTACTAAAAATTCTTTTAACAGGTTGCATTCTAAGTTTCATAACGGCTTCTTGAAGATCGCTTACAGATCTACTCATTCCGGCTATCGCTTCATTTAACTCTTCTGCAACATCTGACTCTTTATCGATATTAGAAAATCTTGAAGCTAGTTTTACTATACGGTTTCTATCTAAAACCAGCTCTCCGACTAGATTCATTAAAACTTCTACTCGATCGATATCTACCCTTATTGTTTCAGTCTCCTCTTTTTTCAAACTCTTTTTAGGTTTAAAGTTCTCTTTTTCCATCTCTTTATCTTTTTTTAGGTTTTCACGCTTTTCTTCTTGTTTCTCTTCATTTTTATCATTTACTACCTGATTAACTATAGGTTCTTTTTTTCTTATTTCTAAGACTAAATCGTTTACGTCTTTACCCTCTTCTATAAGTTTGTCTATTTTTTCTATTAGTTCCATATCCCTTTCTTCTGGAGGTTGTAAAATAAGCTCATCAAGAATCTCTTTAAAATTTATATTAGGATATTTTTTTATTATCTCTTGTACTGTGGGGTCAACATTTTCTTTAAACACAACTTCATACTCATTATCTGAATCGTTACTTATTAAATCTTCCTTTTCCTGGGTTTGGGGCTCATTGAAAGTTTCTTCGTTATTATGATTTTCTGAAGAAAGTATTTTTCCTTCAAGAAGATTGTCTAACTTATTTAAAATATCTGCAATATCCTCTTTTTCTGGGATTTCATGTTCTTCTTTTAACGTAACGATGGCATTTTTTAAAGTATCAATCCCTTCTAAAATGATATCCATTTTATCTGAGTCGAGACTCATTTCATCATTTCTTAGCTTATCAAAAATGCTCTCTACTTTATGTGCTAATTCTATAATAGACTCTAGACCTAAAAAACCCGCCCCACCTTTTAGAGTATGCATTCCTCTAAAAATTTTATTTAGAAGTTCTTTATCTGAAGGATCATTTTCAAGTTCTACCAGCTCTTGATCCAGATTTTCTAAGATCTCTTCTGCCTCAAGCATAAATTCATCAAAAATTTCTCTCATATCTTCATTAAATTCAATTTTCATGGCAATTCCTTACAAACCGTGACTTTTTAAAATATCATCTATATGTTCTTGTTCAACTTCATTTTCCCACGCAAACTCTTCTAACTCTTTTCCTGCCTTGACTGGACCTTGTGTTTTATCGGCTTGCAATAAAAACCCCTCTACTTTTTTTAATCTTTGTGATATTATATCTTGAAATTGGAAAGAGATAAGAGAATTTTCAAGATTTTTACGAAGTTTTTTTAAAAGAGCCTCATTTGCATTTGTATTTTCTATAGTATTTAAGATTTCAAGAGAATCATTTATATAATGTAAAATATTTTTTGTTGCTTCTTCGCTTTCTTTTCTAGATTTTTCTAAATGCCTATAAGCTATCTCATAATCTTTGTTCTTAAACATAGTTAAATTTCCTTTTTTATTTTAGTTTAGTTTTGATAATCTTTGCTCAAGCAAAAAACATATATTTAGTATTATCGTATAATTAATTTTAATTTTAAATTAAAACTATCATAGAGATATAAAGTTACTTTATTTAATTTATTTATAACCTGTAGTTTATTGAAACATTTTATCTATTTTTTTTTTAAAACTATAATTCTATAGTAAAATTTAGTATAGAATCATTTTACTTTATTAAAAATTTTTATAATTTTTATTTGAAAAATTTTTATTTGAAATAGATGATTATTATAAAATGTTATAAAGCTATAAAATCTTGATATATATGCTTTAAATTTCTTGAAAAAAAGTTTATATAAATGGTACTTTGTATTTATATCACAAACATAAACAGTAATTTTTTTGATTACTTTCATACACAAAAATTTTATTTTTTAAATATATTACAGCAAAGATATTATTTTAATAAAGTTTAAAGTAAAAGTAATGCAAGTTTTAGATAAAATATTTTAAGAAAATTTCCAATCAAATTTTAGTTTGATAAATGTCGGTTTTCTTATAACAAGCTTTGAAGGATAGTAATTGGAAGAGAAAAAAAACGGTAAGATTAAGGGACTTCAAAAAGCTGCTATATTTTTATCGGCACTTCCTGAAGAAAAAAGTGTAAAGATTTTTAAAAATTTGAAAGAGCACGAAATAGAAAAGCTTATCAAAGCCTTTTTAACTGTTGAAACTCCTACAAAAGAGCAACTAAAAGCGGTTTTAGATGAAGCTTACGAATATCTTAGACAAGTCTCACCTGTAAAACTTGCTCCTGATCATTTAAAGAAAATTTTAGAGCAGGCTTTACCGCCAGATGTTTTAGAGAGATTGCTCGAAGAGACTTTTAGTTCTCAAGAGGGTAAACAGATATTTAGAGAGCTTGAAAAACTTGATTCTAAAGCGGTAGCCAATATTATAAAAAATGAACATCCTCAAGTTATAGCATTGATTCTTTCGCAAATAAAACCTTCAAAAGCTGCAGAGATTTTGCAGTTTATCCCTAAAAGAGTAGGAGTAACTAATGTACAAGAAGAAGTTATTCAAAGAATAGCCTCTATTGAAAAGATTTCAAATCAAACCTTAAAAGTAGTTGCTAATACGTTAGAAGAAGAACTATCATCGATGGGAGCTGGAAAAGAGGAGGTACTGAGTGGTATAGACATAGCGGCTGAAATAGTAAACGCACTTCCAAAAGAGACTCAACAAGAGATTTTGGATGATATTAAGAAAGAGAATGAGGTGCTTGCTACTAACATTGAAGAGAGAATGTTTAAATTTGAAGATATTATTAAACTTGATAATAAAGCTATTATCGAAATACTTAAAAATGTCGATAAAAATGTTCTTCTTGTCGCTTTAAAAGGGGCATCTGAAGAGATTTTAAATAAATTTTTAGCAAATATGTCTAAACGTGCCGCAGAGATGTTTGTAGAAGATATGGAAGTTTTAGGACCTATGAAAAAAAGTGAGGTGGAGAAAGCTCAAAAGAAAATTATAGAAGAGATAAAAGCTCTTATAAATAAAGGTGTTATAGATTATGGAAGTGGAGAGGAGTATGTGTAATCTCTTTTTTCTTTGAATTAGCCTATTATAATTTATACTAAATATTTTGTAATTTTTATAGTATTCGTTTTTTTTAAGAAAAAATGTGAAAAAAATGTGAAAAATATTGCAAAATCCCTGATTTATCGCTATAATATTTTTAATTTTCAAAAAAATCAAGGGAATAAATGTCTGAGCAGGATTTCTTATCTCAAGATGAAATAGACGCACTGTTAGGAAATGATACAGAAGAGAGTGTCGAAGAAAAAAGTGACGAATATCCTTTCGATTTTAGCGAGATAGAGAGTATAAAAAAAGGCGGGCTTCCCGGTCTTGAGATCATTTATGAAAGATGGGTAAAGTCTTTCAGAGAAGAGATAAGAAAAATTATGCCTAAAATAAATATGGTTTCCAAAGATAATATTTACATAACCAGATTTAATACTTTTATGTCAAAAATCCCGCTGCCTTCAAGCTATACGACTATAACTATGAAACCTTTGAAAGAGAGTGCTCTTTTTGTAGTAGATTCAAGACTGGTTTTTACGATCATTAGTGTTTTGTTTGGTGGTCCAGCTAAACCTTTTAAAGTGGAAGGAAGGGAGTTTACAAAACTTGAAGTGCAGATTATTGGAGATTTTATAGACACTGCTCTTAAAACTTTTCAAAACGTTTGGCAAAATTTTTATCCTATAAATGTCGAGAAAAAATCGATAGAACTAAATCCCTCTCTTGCAAGAATAACTTCGGGTAATGAAAAAGTTGTGGTAGTCGAGTGTAACGTGGAAGTTGATGGATATGAAGCACCGATATTTTTCTGTTTTCCCCACGGTATGTTTATACCTATCAAAGATATAATTTATACAGAGTTTATAGGTGAAGAAAACGGAGACTGGGAAAATAGATTAAAAAATAGATTAAACTTATTAAATGTAAAAGTAACATTAGAGCTTGGTAAAGAGAAATTTTTTCTAAAAGATATACTAAATTGGAAAGTAAATGACGAATTGGTTTTAAATATAGATAAAGACGGAGATTTGGCACTTATAGTCGAAAAAGTACCTAAGTTTAGATGTAAATTAGGTAAAGTAAAAGATAAATATGCGGCTTTAATAAAAGGGCCCATAATAAAGGCTGAGGATGAATGAAGAGATAAAAAACGAGGATAATCAGCAAGATATTTTAAATCAAGAAGATTTGGCCGCTCAATGGGCAGAGCAAACTACTAGTTCTCAAGATGACTCTAAAAAGGATGTTGATCAAGAGAACTTAGCAGCCCAGTGGGAGGCAGAAGCTATGGCCGAACCTTCGGAAAAAAGCTCGGTTGAAGAGAGTTTGCCTTCTTTTGATAATTATGAAAAAAGTGAGAATTCTAAATTATCTATATTGATGGATATTCCTTTAGAAGTTACAGTGGAGATTGGCTCAACCGAAATTCCTATAGAGGAGATTTTAAAACTAAATCCAAACAGTATTATAGAGCTTGATAAACTTATTAGTGAACCGGTTGATTTAAAAGTAAACGGCAAACTGATAGCAAAAGGAGAGTTATATACCGTAAAAAATAGTTTCGGAATCAAAATAACAAATATTATTACGCCTGAAGATCGAATGAAAATATTAGATGAGGAATAAATATGGCATTAAATCTTCAATCGATATATGTTTTAGCTAGCGGAAGTTCTAGAGCTATGGAACAGCTAGATACAATAAGCAACAATTTGACTAACGTCAATACCTCTGGTTTTAAAAAACTTCTTTTAAAAGAGATGAGTCAAAGAATAGAAAAAAACGGGGGAGACTCAAACCATCTGTTCGTTTTTCCTAGATTTGAAGATACTCCGGTTGTAGATATTCAGGGCTCTTTAAAAATAAGTGAGAACCCTTTGGACTTTGCAATAGACGGGAAAGGGTTCTTCGTTATTGAATCGAAAGGGGAGCAGTATCTAACCAGAAACGGACACTTTTTTATAGATAGTGAGGGATATTTGGTAGATTCGAAAGGAAACTATGTTTTAGATAGCGCCGATAAAAAAATCTTTTTAGATTATAAAAAAAGTATAAGCGTAGGCGAGGATGGAGTAATTTTTCAAGAACAACAAGAGGTTGCAAAACTAAAAATTGTAGCGAATAACAGAATCGAGGCCGTAGGAGATAGCTACTACAAAGGGGTGGGTGACGAGATAGAAGCCGAATATAAAGTTTTGCAAGGATATGTAGAGAGTTCAAACGTAAATCCGATAAAAGAGATGACGGAAATGATTGTAACCCAAAGAAGGTTTGAGATATACGGCAATTTGATAAAATCTTTAGATACGCTTGAACAAAAAACTAATGAGATAGGAAAAGCTTAGAAGTGTTAAATAATATGAAATTGAGATAGCGAGACTACAGAAAGGATGAGAAATGTTTAGAGCTTTATGGACTTCGGCTTCAGGAATGCAAGCGCAACAGACAAATCTTGACGTTGTATCCAACAATATTGCAAATGTAAATACGGTAGGTTTTAAACAAAGCAGAGCCAATTTTGAAGATTTAATATATCAAACTATAAAAGATCCAGGAGTTAGAAGCTCAGATGAAAATATAGTACCTTCAGGCATACAAGTGGGCTTAGGTGTCAAGCTTTCAGATGTTAGTAAGATTTTTTCCCAAGGAAGTCTAAAACAGACCGAAAGAGAACTTGATGTTGCTATTGAAGGTGAAGGTTTTTTTAAAATAGATTTTCCCGGTGGTGGAGAAGCATATACCCGAGCCGGCAATTTTCAGTTGGATAATGAGGGATATTTGGTCACCCCCGAAGGATATAAACTTTCACCCAATATCCAGGTTAACGCTCCTGAAACACTTATAAGTATAGCTATAAGTCCCAACGGAAAAGTAACAGCTGTTAGGAATGAAGGCGGTGTCCAAACTACTGAAGAACTTACCGATATTAAACTATATAGATTTATGAATCCTTCAGGTCTTAAAGCTTTAGGACAAAATCTATTTGTTCCGACCGTTGCATCTGGTGAAGCGATAGAAGGTAATCCAAATAGTGACGGTTTTGGAAAGCTTGCACAAGGTTTTTTGGAGAGTTCCAACGTCAATATAGTTGATGAGATGGTTAACTTAATCGTAGCTCAACGAGCTTATGAGATAAACTCTAAAGGTATAACTACCGCAGATGAAATGCTTAGAACCGTTTCTACTCTCAAAGCTTAGGGGAAATAGAGTACTTTTTATAGTACTCCTTTTCACTTTTATTTTTATAAACTTATTAGAAGCTAAAATCACGATAGAACTTTATCCTATAGTCAATTTGGAAAAAGAGAACGTGCTTTTAAGAGATATATCTAGTATTAAAAGTGAAAGTACGGAAGATAGATTGAAAAAGTTTATAGAAGAGATTTTTGTAACAAATATAGACGTAGGTATTAAAAAAATAGATAAAGAAGATGTAATAAGAAGTTTAAAAAGAAACTATATTGACCTTAAAAATATTAGCATTATCGGAGCCGATAGAGTTATAGTCAAAAGAGAAACTATAAAATTAACGCAAGCTCAAATTTTAAAAGATATAGAGAAATTTTTAGAGAAAAATTTTAAAGATGCAATAGAAATAGTCTCTATTTCAGTTAGTAAAAAAGAGTTGATTTTACCATCTGGAAAAATAGAAAAAAAGATACGGATAAAATCTAAAACAGTAAACAATATTTATTTAAGTTATTATGTTTTTATAAACGGTGAAAAAAGATCCTCTTTGCCAATAACTGTAAAAGTCAAATATTTTTTAATGATACCTTATGCTAAAAAAGATATACCAAAAGGTAAAAAGATAGAACCTAACGATGTTTATTTAAAAAAATCAGCGGTGTCAAATGTATTACGTAACTCTGTGAAGTTAGAGGATATTTTAGGAAAGGTTGCAAAAATAAATATTAAAAAAGATAGTATAATAAAAAGCTATCTTTTGTCACCTGATTATCTGGTTTTAAAAGGAAAAAACGTAAAAATTTTATACTCCAACGGTCCTATAAATATAGAGTTGATGGGCTTGGCTCTCGAAAATGGGAGCAAAGGAGATATAATAAGAGTTAAAAATATATCTTCTAATAAGGTTATTAAATGCAAAGTGGTCGCACCATTCGTTGTAAAATATACAAAATAGTTGTACTATTTTTTACTTTTTTTTTCTTAAGCGGTTGCGCTAATAAAAAAACGGTTGTTAATTATCCTATAAAAGAGTCTCCTCCAAAAATAGCTCAAACCGATAATTCAAATACTCCAGGTTCACTGTACAACGGTTATGATAATCTTTTTAGCGATGATAAGGCACACAACGTGGGTGATATCGTTACTATAAAAATTTATGAGAACATTTCCGGTCAAGGAAGTGCAAATACCCAAGCTAACAGATCTAACAACATGAATCTAAATTTCCCTTCAGCTACAATTATGGATAAAAGAGTTCCGGATAAAACTACGGTTTTCGGACTTAACCAATCTTCCACTAACAGCTTTTCAGGCTCGGGAGATACGAGAAGAAAAGCCAATCTTGTAGCAACAATTACGGCAAGGGTTGTAAAAGTATATCCTAATGGAAATCTATATATAAGTGGAAAAAAGTATATAAAGATAAATGATGATGTTCAGATTTTAAGGATCTCAGGTATTATAAAACCAAACGATATCACGCAAGATAACTATGTTGACTCTTCAAAAATTTCAGATATGTACGTAGAGTATAACGGTGAAGGGTTTATGGCTGATAACCAAAGTCCTGGTTGGCTTGCTAAATTTTTAATGAAGATATGGCCATTTTAAAAGAATTATTAGTAGTAAACGGTAAATTTATTACTCATCACTGATTACTATGTGAAAAGGACAAGTAAATGTTTAAAAAAATATATCTGATTTTTGTTTTTCCATTTTTGTTATTGGCAAATGAGATAAAAATAGGTGATGAAGTAAACGTAGTAGGGGTTAGGACCAATTATTTAACTGGGTACGGAATAGTTGTTGGACTTAATAAGACCGGAGATGGTACTACAACCAAATTTACTCTTTTAAGTATTGCCAATATGCTTAAAAAAATGGGAATCTATATAGATCCAAAAGACGTTAAAACGAAAAATGCCGCTGCTGTTATAGTAACTGCAAATATGCCCCCTTTTGCAAAGAGCGGTATGACTTTTGATGTTACGGTCTCATCTTTAGGAGATGCAAAAGACATAGGTAACGGAGTGTTGATAAGAACTCCTCTTTACGGACCAGATAAAAAGGTTTACGCTTTTGCCCAAGGCCCTGTTTCTACTGGAGGAGGTTATAGTGAGTCAAACAAAGGTGGAAAAGTACAAAAAAATTTTACGACCACTGGAGTTGTAATGAATGGTGGGATAATAGAAAGAGATTTACCTTTTGATTTTGACAAACTTAGCAACTTAACACTGACATTAAAACATCCTGATTTTGCTAAGGCCAGAGAAATCGCGAGAGTTATTAACGATGCTTTTGGAAAAGATATAGCTTTTGCGGTGGACTCTGCTACGGTTAAAGTAAATTATCCACAACATATCAAAAAAGTTGATTTTGTTGCAAAAGTTTTAAATCTTAAAATAAAAAGATACAACGAACCAACTATAGTGATATATGAAAGAACCGGTACAGTAATAATGAGCGGAGATATCAAGATAGATACGCCTGTTTATGTGTCCCATGGAAATATTTATGTTTCTATTCAAAAAGAACCGATTGTTTCACAGCCTCAGCCTTTATCTGGAGGAGATACCGTGCAAACCCAAAAAGTTACCACTCAGGTGACTGAAGAGAATGGAAGAATATTTGCCTTAGATTCTCCTTCGCTTAAAGATTTGGTTAAAGCTTTAAACGATTTGGGGATCTCGCCTAGAGATCTTATAGCTATTATACAAGCTATAAAAAATGCTGGGAAACTTCATGCTAAAATTGTTATTATGTAAGTTTTAAGTAGATATAGAGTATAGAGTTGTTGATTTTTAGTTTTTTGATACATATTATTCATCACATATCGAAAATTACGAACTTCAAGAAGGAAATAGTATGATAAAAACGGATATAAAAACATATTGGGATGTTAAAAATATCTCAAATATAAAAAGTATTGATGAAGCTGCAAAGGCTTTTGAAACGGAATTTGTGCATATCTTTCTAAAAGAGGTTAGAAAAGGGATGGAAAAAGGTATGCTAAGTTCATCTTTTTCATCGAAAATGTATCTTGATATGTTTGATATGCAGATGGCAAAAGCTATCAGCGATAGTGACAAACTAGGAATAAAAGAGTATTTTTTAAATGCTATAAAAGCATATGAAAAAAACAGTAAATAATTAGAGGGATTATGACAGATACTTTAGCACTTTTTTTCAATAAAGTTCATGAACATTCAGATGCTATCATAGTAGTTTTGATTTTGGCAATCTTAGCCTCAATGGTTTTGCCAATACCCACTTTTTTACTTGATATATTATTAACTACTAGTATAACTTTATCTTTGATTATTTTAATGACTACAGTATATATAGGAAATCCTTTACAGATATCTTCGTTTCCATCTTTATTGCTTTTGGCAACCCTTTTTAGGCTCTCTTTGAATGTTGCAACGACAAGAACCATACTTCTACACGGCCACGAAGGTCCAGACGCAGCCGGGAAGGTTATTGAGAGTTTTGGTCAGTTTGTTGTAGGAGGCAACTATGTGGTAGGAATAATTGTTTTCATAGTTTTAGTTACTATCAACTTTATCGTTATTACAAAAGGAACCGAAAGAATTTCGGAAGTAGGCGCAAGATTTACACTAGATGCGATGCCCGGGAAGCAGATGGCTATAGATGCCGATCTAAATGCCGGTATCATCGACGAACAAGAGGCTAAAAAAAGAAGAGAAGAAATCGCAAAAGAGGCGGATTTTTACGGGGCTATGGATGGAGCTAGTAAATTTATAAGAGGAGATGCCATTGCCGGTATCATTATAACTATAATAAACATAGTCGGTGGTATCGCAATAGGGGTTTTACAACATAAAATGGATGTTGCAACGGCAGCTGCAAATTTTACTCTTTTGACAGTGGGAGATGGGCTGGTAAGTCAAATTCCCGCGCTTATTACTTCAACTGCAGCGGGATTGATGGTGACAAGAGCCGTATCACAAGCAAATCTCGGGAAAGAGATTTTTACTCAACTTGTTAGTTATCCTAAAGCTCTTTTTATGGCCTCTTTTGCTTTAGTTGCTATGGGAGTCGTACCAGGGATGCCTTTTCTGCCTTTTTTGATTTTAGCGATTATGATCGCTTTAGTGGGGTATATGATGCAGTTAGATATGCAAAACAGAGAAAAGATAGAGGCAGAAAAGAAAGCTCAAGAGATTATAAAAGAGGCAAAGGAAACAGAAGCTCCTGAAGATCTTATTTCTCAGCCTGAAACTATAACTTTAGAGATTGGTTACTCTTTGATACCTTTTGTGGATGAAAATCAAAATGGAGAGATAATTAAAAGAATAAAGTCGTTAAGAAAACAGTTAAGCAAAGAACTTGGACTCATAATTCCGCTTATCCATATTAAAGATAATTTGGAGTTAAAGCCAGGAGGATATAGGATCTTGATAAAAGATGTGGAAATCACAAAAGGCGAAGTTGAAACCGGAAAAGTTTTAGCTATCGATACAGGTTCTACAAAAGGTCCTATAGGGGGCAAGGAGACAAAAGAACCTACCTTCGGTCTTAAAGCGTATTGGATAAATGAGAATCTAAAAGACAAAGCCAAAATGTTAGGATATACCGTTGTCGATATTCCTACGGTTGTTATTACACATATTTCGGAAACTATAAAGTCTCATGCATATGAGATTTTAGGAAGAAGCGAAACAAAAGAGTTAGTCGAAGCACTGGCGAAAAAATATCCTATTGTAAAAGAGATAGTACCTGAACAGGTTTCATACTCAATACTTCATAGAGTTTTACAAAATCTATTAAGAGAAAATATACCTATAAAGGATCTTTTATCCATTATAGAGTCGTTATCTGATAACGTCAACAAAACTACCGATCCAGATATTTTAACTGAATTGGTAAGACAATCTTTATCTAGATTGATTACCTCTTTGTACGCAAAAGAGGGTAAATTGTACGCTATTACGTTGGGTACTAAACTTGAAAACTATATATTAGAAAAAATAAAAGAGTTTGAAGGTGCTATTCCGCCGTTAGATCCGTTTATTATGCAAGAAATTGTTAAACAGATTTCCGGGTATATTGAGAAGTTTGTATTGCATCAGTCTACTCCGGTACTGATATCTTCCGCTAGTGTTAGAAGATTTGTAAAGAAGATAATAGAGCCATATTTAAGTAATGTTGCGGTTATATCTTATTCTGAGATAGAACCTAATACCAAACTGAATATTTTAGGTAAGGTTGAGGTTAATGAAAATAAATAGATATGAAGGATATGACCTTGACGCTTTGATAGAAGAAGCAAAAAGAGAGTTGGGCAATGATTTAAAGATTTTGAGTTATGAAGTCGAAGAGGAAAAAAGTCTATTTCCTTTTAAAAAACGTAAAAAATATATACTTTTTGTAGAAGTACCAACTCCTCAAGAAGGTTTTTTGGATATGTTGGCAAAAGAGGAAAAAAATGAGGAGATAGATCGATTTCTAGCTAAGATTGAAGCTATGATAGATAAAAAAATAGCATCACTTAAAACTTCTCAGCCCGAAATATTTCCAACTCCTCCTCATAACGAACAGGTTATAGCTTCAACAGAGGAGTTTGAAGAGTTTACCGGAGATGCATTAGAACTTATCAATACTCTATTAAAAAAAGAGGTTGAGCCGAAAATTGCCAAAACATTAGTTAGAGAAGCTTGCGGTTTGGATATAGATACAAATAAGTTTGATCTAAACACCTCTTTTTTTAAAGAAGCTATTATTAAGGGAGTTCAGAAAAAAATAAAGTTTACCGGCCCTTTAAAGATTCAAAAGGGAGGATTGAAAGTAAAAGCTTTTGTTGGACCTACGGGTGTGGGGAAAACTACTAATCTATTTAAAATCGCCTCCGAACTTGTAATAAATCAAAATCTAAAAGTAGCGGTTATAAGTATAGATACTTTTAAAGTAGGAGCTATTCAACAAGCTAGAGCTTATGCTAATATACTCAATATTCCTTTTTTTGCGGTTACAGACTCAAAAAATTTGCGAAAAACTCTTTCAAATATGTCAAATATCGATATAGTTTTAATAGATACAGTTGGAAGAAGCCATTATGATTATTGGAGACTAGGAGAGATGAAAGAGATTTTAGGAGGGGGAAACGATCTTATCGATATATCTTTAGTTATAAGTTGCAATTATAAAAATAGTGAGGCTGTCGAGATAGTAAATAGATATAGGACATTTTTTCCTATAAATTCAATTTTTTTTACTAAAATTGATGAAACGTATAAACCCGGAATACTTTTAAATCTTCCAATTAAGATGGATATTCCGGTCTCATTTATAAGTACGGGACAAAGAGTACCTGAAGATATAAGACTTTTAAATCCTGAAAGAGTAGCAAACTATATATTGGGTGAGTGATGGAAGATCAAGCTAAAGGTTTAAGAGAACTTGTAAAAAAAGAGAGAAACGTTAAAAACAGTAAATTTATAACAGTCGCTAGTGGTAAAGGCGGAGTGGGAAAAACAAATTTTAGCGTTAATTTCGCTTTTACCATGGCAAACTATTTTAAAAAACGAGTTTTACTTATAGATGCCGATATTGGAATGGCAAATATTCATATCCTCTTAAATAGTGATCCATCAAAAAATCTAAAAAATCTATTTAACGGTGAAAATATTGAAGATTTGATAGTAAAGTCGGAAGGTTTTGATACTATTTTGGGTTTTTCGGGTATAGATTCTTTGGATGATATGGATGAGATGTCTATATCGATGTTAATAAACGCTTTAGAGAGTATATCTTATCGCTACGATTATGTGATAATAGATACGGGTGCCGGAATAAATGAAAAAATAGCTTCGTTTTTGAGAGCATCAAGTAGAGCTTATATAGTAACTACTCCTGAACCTACCGCATTAATGGATGCATATGCTTTAATTAAGTCTATTTATAATATTTATGGCTATAATAATTTTAAAACAGTTATTAATATGTCAAAAAATAGAGAAGAGGCTATCAATACTTTTAATAAACTAAAGCTTTCCGCAAATAAGTTTTTAGGTATTGAGTTGGAAATGTTGGGATTTTTGCCTATCACTCAAAATCTCAAAAAATGCGTAAAAAGGAAAGAGTTGATCGTAAAGATTTTACCAAACGATCCATTTAGTTTGGAGATGAGAAAAATATGTGCACTAGAGGCCCAAGAGCCTATAAAAGAAATAAACAGTAATTTTTGGGAAAAAGTATTCGATTTTTTAGGTAAAAAGCGAAAAAAATGAAAATAACTAAAGAAGAGAAACATAGAATCATTTTAGAAAACACTCCTCTCATTAAAAAGGTTGCAAGTAAGATATATTTCAAATTGCCAAAAGATTGCGGGATAGATTTTGACGAACTTGTTAATACCGGTGTTATAGGATTGATAAAAGCTATTGACAAATATGAGGAAGATAAGGCAAAATTCTCAACATATGCGTATATAAAGATAAGGGGAGAGATATTGGATTATCTTAGATCTTTACATATTGTTCCAAGAACTATGAGAGATAAAATTAAAAAGGAGAAAGAAGAAAATCCAGATAAAGTTATTCCTTTATCAAATTTGGCTATAATGATTAGTATGGAAAAAGCTCTTGGTAACGAAGATAGTTCTTTAAAGATAGTAGATACGTTAGTTTCGGAAGATAAAGGACCGGAAGAAGAGGCTATTGTGTCGGAAATGAGAGAAATTTTGGTTGAGGCTATGACTCACTTAAACGAAAAAGAGAGGAAAGCTATACAGATGTATTATTTTGAAGAGAGAGATCCAAAAGAGATTTCACAACATTTAAATATATCGCAATCGAGAGTTTCCCAGCTAAAAGCGCAAGCAATTGTAAAGATTAAAAAAATACTTGAAAAATCGGAGCAAATTTTATGAGTTTTTTCAATGTTTTGCTTGATTTAACGCCAAAAAAACAATTTAAAGATGATAAAAATATAGCTCTTCAAAATAGTGTTGCCGATTTTGAAGAGTTTTTAAGGAAAGATTTAAGTAATGAAAATATAAAAATTAACGAGTTTAATTATCAAAAACATTTACAAAGTTTAAATATTGAAGATATAGAAACTAGAAACAGCTTTTATGTTTTAAATAAAAAGAACCAAAAAAGCGAAAATTATAAGCTTATTCAAGATATGAAACAAGTAACAATAGATCAAGAAGCCCACATTTACAAAGATAATAAAATTAGCAAAGAGCTAGAGGAGAGTAAAAAACTTTCAAAAAAAGAGTTTAATCAAATACAAAATCTATCTTCTCAATCTTCTACTGAACAACAAATATCAAATTTTAATACGCAATTCTCACAAAACGATTATTTTAAAAATAGCGAGAATATAAAAAAAATAGTTAGTAAAGAAAAAGTTAAAGAAGTAATAGTAATAGAAAAAAAAGACAAGAAAGATAGTAGCACTAATAGTAAGAGTATTGTTGATAAAGAGATAAATGTTTTTTTGGGAAGGGGCAATAAAACTAAAGATTTATCCGGCAATTATAAGGTGGAAGTAGAGGAGAAGATTTTTAGAAAAAAAGAGGCGGTAGATATCAACGACAGTTTAAAATCTCAAAACCTTGAGAACAAAAGAGATTTTAGAAAAGATATAAAAAGAGTTAATTTAGAAAAAGATGAAGTGAAAAGAGAAGCTAGTAAAGTTTTAAAAAATGGCGAAGAGAGTATATTACAAAGAGATAATAAGCTGGCTATCGGGGAGAATTGGATAAATAAGATAGAAAAAATAGACAAGAAAGATAGTATCACAAATATAAAGAGGGTTAATGATAAAGAAGTGGGAGCTGTTTTTGATGGAGACAATAAAACTAAAGATTTATCTGGTAATTATAAAGGGGTAGAAGATAAGGTTTTTAGTAGCAAAGATGAAATTTGGTTAAAAAATAAAAGGAGAGATGATTTAGAAAAAAATGATGCTATCAAGATGAAAAGTGGGGCAAGTAGAGTTGTAAAAGATAATGAAGAGTATGTATTGCAAAGAGTAGAAAGGGTGATTTTTGAGGGAAAAGGGATAAATAAGATAGAAAAAATAGACAAGAAAGATGGTATCATAAATATAAAAAGGGTTAATGATAAAGAAGTGGGAGCTGTTTTTGATGGAGACAATAAAACTAAAGATTTATCCGGCAATTATAAGGCGGCAGAGGAGAAGATTTTAAAAAACAAAGAGACGATAGACTTCAACGACACTTTAAAATCTCAAAATCTTGAGAATAGAAATTTTATAAAATATATAAAGAGAGATAATTTTGAAAAAAATTTAGAATCATATAGCAAAAATTTTAAAGATGATGAGTTTTTGGTAAATAGCGAAAAAAAGAGTTTTGATTATGATGTATTTGATACATTAAGTAATAAAAAAGATTCCCTTAAAAATATAAAAAATGAGTATAAAGTCGATAAAATAGATATAAAAACAGCTAAAAACAGAAAAGATACCGCATTTATAAGGGATGTTTCGGAAAAAAATACGAAAAAAGATAGAGCCGATATTTTAGAAAATATAGAAACGAACATAGATAATGAAGTCTTAACTATAAACAGTTATGATCAAATGTTGCAAAAAAAAGATCGGTTTAAAGAGAGCTCTTTGTATAAAAACAGAGATTTGGATAGTTACAACAATATTCAAAACACAAACGCGAATAATACCTCTTCTAGCAACGATTTTTCAAATAGCGGTGGAGATAGTGAGTCGTTCGAAAACTATAGCCGTAACGAAACCTTAGAGATGAAAAACTCTTCTTACAATCAAAAAAATAGTTTTACGTTTAAAATGAATGACGTTATAGTAAATGCGGCTTTAAAAAACAATCATCTTACGCTCACATTAAATTCGGGGGGGTATATTTTGTTTACCAATGGTCTTGAAGGCGAGATAAGAACTATTTTAAAAGAGAGTGGATTTAGAAACTTTAATATCCAAATAAGAGATAAAGAGAAAAAAGTATATATAACTTCTTATCAAAATACCTCTATTGAAAGAAAAGCAAGAAGCAAGATAGATGTCATGGCTTAGTAGATTAATCTTACTTTTTTTACTATATACGCTTTCTTATTCCCAAAACTATGAAGACTCAAATAGAACCGACTTATTGAAAGAGGCAAATAGTACCGAAAATAGTATTACAAGTGAAAATAAAAAAAGAGAAAAATTAGAAGCTTTTATTTTTAAAAATGCTCTTCGCGATTATTCGTTAGGTTCATACTACGAAGCGTTAGATGAATTTTTACAGATTTTGAAAAACCCAAAATCCCTTTTTTATAAAAAAAGCCTTTTGATGTTGGGGAAAGTCTATCTACAAATAGCTAAAAGAACCGGAGTCAAAAAATATTTGTGGACAGCAGATTCATATCTTAATCTTTATGCTTCAAAAAAGAACAATCTCGGCTGGGAATATTATTATACTAAAGGGCGTATTTACGAAACGCTGGAGTTTTATGAAAAAGCTTTGGCTCACTATAAAAGATCTTTGCAAAAAACAGAAAAAGAGGAAGAGCAGACAAATAGTATTATAGGTATTTTAAGAGTTGCGGTTTGGCTTAAAAAACTTGATTTAGTTACGAAATATACCATTGTATTAAATATGACTCATCTTAAAAAAGAGCAGAAAAAAGAGGTTGAATTTTTAAAAGGTATGCAGCTTTTTGTAGATGAAAAATATGAAGAGGCATTTAAATACTTTTTAAAAACGTACAGGGAGTTTGAATCTTATCTAATCGATAATCCAAATTATTATTATTTAGTTGCAGAAACAGCTTACAGAAAAGGTGATATAAAATTTGCCGAACAACTCTTTAGAAGGATATTAAATCTTATAAAAAATAGAGAGGTTTTAAATAAAGTTTTACTACGCATGGGGGATATAGGACTTAAAAAAGGAGATATAAAAACCGCTGTAAATTATTACTATCAACTTGTTAGTAAATACCCAAAATCCAATGAAGCTATGGTGGCAAAACTTAAACTTATA
Organism: Nitrosophilus labii; assembly: GCF_014466985.1. Taxonomy (NCBI): domain Bacteria; kingdom Pseudomonadati; phylum Campylobacterota; class Epsilonproteobacteria; order Nautiliales; family Nitratiruptoraceae; genus Nitrosophilus; species Nitrosophilus labii. The sequence goes on along the minus strand of NZ_AP022826.1, from coordinate 1,297,173 downwards.
TCTTTAATGTATCGAGACGAAAAGTTTAAGAAAATGTTTTCAGATTTTTTTGAAGAGAACGAGTTTATTAAAAATTCCGAGGTTTTTGTAGTAAAAACTTTAGTCAAAAATAGAACTAATTATATTGGCCGATACGCTCTTGCAAATTTTGGAGTTATAACTTTTAAACTAAATAGCAATAAGCTTTATGAACGTCTTGGTTGGGAGCTCTCTTTGCTGTCTCCGGACAGAATGGATTATGAGCAAAAAGAGTATATAAAAGATCTCTGGAGTAGCTATCTTTTAGTTTTGGAGCCTGAAAGACTTTGTAAACTCTATTTTGCCAATGAGAAATTTTTTAAAAACGTTTTTTATCAAAATGTTTTAATTAAAATTGCCCAAAGTTTAAAAAAATGTAAAAAAGAGAGTAAAAGGCTTGCTCTTTTAAAATTTATATTAGATAAATGGAATACGGATCAAAATAGATTTTTGCTTGCCGAGGCTTTATATGATAGTGAAGATTATGAAAACAGTATGAAAGTTTTAGATAAAATTAAAAAAAGAGAATGTAGATATTATAAATTTTATGGCAAAAATTGCTTAATGAGCGATAAAAGTGACGAAAAATGTTTGTATATGATGAGAAAAAGTAAAGAAATATGTAAAGTTACGGATTTTGAAGCTGTAATATTGTCAAAATATTCAGATTTATTAACAAATAAAGAAGTTCCGTTTGAGTTTTTGAAGAGATATTCATCAAAGATAGCTAAAAATTTTGAAAAAAATGTGGTAGTACAAAAGTTTGTTAAAAAATATTCCGAAAAACTTATAGAAAATTCCAAATACAGATATCTTATAAAGATATTGGAACCTATCGCACAAAATTTAAAAAATAGTTGCTACATAAACTCTTTATTAGCAATATCTTATATTAGAACTGGTAAAATGCAATATGCTCAAGATTTAATAGAGAATATTAAAAAATGTGATGATTTGTGGGCAAAAATAGCGATAAATATCTATGAGGCTGAAAAGCTCAGTTTAAGGAACGAAAATGAGTGAGATGTTTAAAGGTGTAGATGAACTCTCTAAAATGGCTTCTTATTATCTAGATAGAACAAAAGTTATTCAGAGTAATATTGCTAATGCCGATACACCGGGATACAAATCAAAAGATCTTGTTTTTGAGAAAGTTTTAGACGACCAGATAAAACTTAAAAAAGAGAACTCCAAACATATCGATCCATTTTTTGGCGAAAGAGTAGATAAAAAACTAATAGAGTTAGACTCTTATGAAGGTTATGATAAAAATAAAGTAGATATTCAAAAAGAGCTTGCTAAGTTAGCGGAAAGTTCTATTATGTATAAATCAATGGTGGAAACTATGAAAAAAGAGTTTGCTAAGTTGAAACTTGTCATTACAGGGAGATAAAGATGTTGTTTAAAGGTTTGGAAATCGCTACTACTGGAATGTCGGCGCAAAAAGTAAGAATAGATATAGTCTCTAGCAACCTCGCAAACGTGAACTCCACAAAAGATAAGGAGGGTTTGCCTTATCGTAGGAAAATACCCGTGTTTGAAGCTGTAATGGATCAAGAGATAGAAAAACAAAACAGTATTCCATTAGCACAAGTAAGAGTAAAAGAGGTTTTAGAAGATCCTTCACCGTTTAAGATGAAATTCGATCCCACGAATCCTTTAGCAGATGAAAAGGGTTTTGTAAAGTTACCCAATGTAGATCCGATGAGAGAGATGGTAGATATGATTTCGGCTATGAGAACATATGAGGCAAACTTAACGGCGTTTAATACTCACAAAGATATGCTTTTGAAATCTTTGGAGATTATAAGAGTATAAAAGTGTGAGCGCAATGAATAAAGTAGTGATAGGGAGTTGTATGTTAATTATGCGCTTTACTCCTTATTTCTCAATTATACGTTAAAAAGGATGAAAGATGAAAATATCTTCCATTAACGGTGAGTTTATACCATTTGAGAAGAATAAAGAGTTTAAGAACGTAGAGACAAAAGGTTTCGACGATATTTTAAAAGATTTTATTTCCGATGTTAATAATGAGCTCAAAAATGCCGGAGTTGCTGAAGAGAAACTGATAAACGGAGATGTTTCAAATCTTGAAGAGTTGATGTTTCAAATAGAAAAAGCGGATATCTCTTTGAGGTTATTAACCGAAATCAGAAATAAAGCTCTTGAAAGTTATCAAGAAATTATGAGAATGCAAGTTTAGGAGATCGTTTTTGGCTTTTGATATAAAAAATATTACTCAAAAACTTTCTGAATCTTTTAAAGATGAAAAATTTTTAAAAAGAGTTTTTATAGGGCTTGGAATTACGTCGATAGTAGTTTTATTGTCCATTGTTTTTTTAAAAAACATCAACCAAGAGGAGTATGGAGTTTTATATACGCACCTTAATCCCGAGGATGCCGGAAGTATACTCACCATTTTGCAAGAGGAGCGTATTCCTTATAAAGTCGAAGGAGAAGGGACTATTATTTTAGTTCCTAAAAACAAGATATACGATGTAAGATTGAAACTTGCGGCAAAAGGCTTGCCCTCTTCTAAAGTCGTAGGTTTTGAGATTTTTGAAGAGCCTAAGATGGGCGCAACCCATTTTCAAGAAAATGTAAACTATTTAAGAGCAATAGAGGGTGAACTTACTAGGACTATTCAAAAAATCGACGCTGTAAGCAGTGCTAAGGTGAATATCGCTTTACCTCAAAGTTCAATATTTGCAAGAGACGAAGATGAGGCAAAAGCCTCTGTTATAGTAAAATTAAGGCCAGGAAGGGATCTTACTTCCGAACAAGTAAAAGCGATAGTTTTTTTAGTCTCTCATGCCGTATCCAAACTAAAACCGGAAAATGTAACAGTAGTGGATAACAGGGGACGAGTTTTGTCCGATATTTTAACGGAAGAGAAAAACGAAAAGATTTTAGATGCGGTAGATTTGAAAAAGAAAATAGAAAGAGATATAGAAAAAAGAATTCAGTCTATGCTGGCTAAAGCAATAGGACCTCAAAAAGTCGTAGTTAGAGCTACCGCTGAGATTGAGAGTGCCAAAATAAGAGAGCAAGAAGAGCTATACGATCCCGATAGAGTAGCCGTAGTTAGTGAAAGAAAAATTCAAGAGAAAGAGAAAGGCTTTTCACAAAAACAGATTGGAGCCCCTGGAACACCTACCAATGTGCCTCCCGTTATAAACACTAATCAAAACAACTTGACTTTAGATAAGAGCAAAAAAGATGTAACCACAAATTATAATATTTCTAAATCTTTAATCGATACACAGAGAAATATGTTTAAAATTAAAAAGCTAAGCGTAGGCGTGTTGATAGATGGAAAATACATAACTAAAAAAGACTCCAACGGTACAGAAACAAAAGTTTTCGTTCCAAGAAGCAAAGAGGAGCTTACTTCTTATGAAGAGCTCATAAAAAGTGCAGTTGGCTTTGATCCTAAACGTGGAGATAAAATAACGGTAGTAAGCGTTCCTTTTGAAGCTCCTCTCGTTATGGAAGATGAGAATCAAGATATATCTAAAAAAGATATGACTTTACTACTTGCTGTCGGCGGTTTAGCTCTTGTCCTTTTAGTTTTGTTGATAGTTTTTATAATAAAAGCTTCCAAAGCAAAAAAAGAGGCTAAGATTGCTCAAGAAAAAGCTGCTTTGGAAGAGACATTTAAAGAGATGAGTAAAGTACGAGAAGAAGAGAATTTGCTTTTGGATCTAGAATCCGAACCCTCTTATCAGAAGATTTTACAAATGATTGATGAAAATCCGGAACTAATAGCTTCAATGATTAGTAAATGGATGAAAGAAGAGATCTGATAATGCTGGAATTGGATGATTTTGGAAAATTAAAAAATATAAACGAGTTAAAAGATAGCGATATTCAAAATGAAAAAACTTTACAAGAAGTAGAAAAGTTTTATCAAGAGAAAATATTAGATATTGAAAAAAATTATCAAGAATTATTGGAAAATAGCAAAAAAGAGTTTTTTCAGAAAGGATATGTTCAAGGCACAAAAGAGAAAGAGGAGGAGTTAAATAAAAAAATTGAAGAGATTAAAAAAGAACTTATAGCGCAAAAAGAGTCTCAATTAGAAGATTTATCTCAGAACTACAAAAAAATAGAACATGAACTTTCATTAAAACATCAAGACTATCTAAATAGATTGAGTAGTATTATCCTTGATAATTTAGGTGAGGTTTTTGAGTTTTTATATATTCAAAACTCAAATGTTGAAAATTTAAAAGAAGCTATAACTCAAATAATATTAGAGTTTAAAGAGTCTTTGCCGTTAGAGATTAAAGTATCAAAAAAATTGTATGAAAAGGTTAAAAAAAGTTTTACAAATATAAAAGTAGATGTAGACGACTCTTTAAAAGAGGGCGATTTTATAATAGAGTTTTATGATTTTAAGTTGGAAAACAGTTTTAAAGAGAAAATTGAAGTATTAAAAGATGAAATTAAAAGAGAGATTAAAAAGTTTACCTAAATATAAAGTAAAGGGGAAGATAGTTGGTGTTAGCGGACCAGTTATAGAGGCGATTCTTCCTAAAGTATCGATAGGGGATTCATGTATATTTGAAAATGGTATCGAAGCGGAGATAGTAGGTTTTAAAGATAACAAAACGCTTCTTATGGCTTATGATGACACTAGGGGTGTTAAAGTAGGTAGCTTTGTGGAGGCTAAACTTGAACCAATAAGTGTAGGTGTAGGCAATGACCTTTTGGGGACCGTAATAGATCCTTTTGGCAATCCGTTAAATAAAGAGAGCGTAGTTTATTCTAACTTTTACTACTTAAAAAACGATCCTATAAATCCTTTAAAACGTGAGAGAATTACAGAACCGCTAGATATGGGTATAAGAAGTATAAATGGTCTTTTAACCGTCGGCAAAGGTCAAAGAATAGGAATATTTGCTGGAGCTGGCATTGGAAAGAGCACTCTTCTTGGAATGATTTCTAGGTTTACTAAAACTGATGTTAACGTAATTGCATTGATAGGCGAAAGAGGGCGAGAAGTTAGAGAGTTTATAGAAGACAATCTAGGCAAGGAAGGACTTAAAAAATCGGTAGTCGTGGTTGCCACTTCCGATCAGACTCCACTTGCTAAGATTAGAGCTGTTTATTCTGCGATAGCTATTGCCAACTATTTTTCAAATTTGGGTAAAGATGTGCTTTTTTTAGTTGACTCTTTAACAAGATTAGCGATGGCTCAAAGAGAAATTGGTTTGGCTATAGGGGAGCCTCCTACTACTAAAGGCTATACCCCTTCAGTTTTTTCACTATTGCCAAAAATCATAGAACAAGCGGGAACATTTTCGGGAAAAGGGAGTATAACCGGTATATATACGGTTTTGATCGAGGGTGATGAAGTATCTATGGATCCCGTAGCAGACGCCGCGGTAGGATTTTTGGATGGACATATACTATTATCAAGGGGTTTGGCTCAAAAAAGAATCTTTCCGTCAATTGACGTTTTAAAAAGTATAAGTAGATTAACGCCGCAAATAGTAAATGAAGAGATATTGGAAGTTCAGTCGAAATATTTTGAGTTAGAATCGATATATAGAGAGTCTGAAGAGATGATAACTCTTGGTCTATACCGTAGTGGCACATCTAAAAAAATAGATACTGCTATAAAATTTCATAAAGATTGGGAAGAGTATCTTAAACAGAGTGTAGAAGAAAGAGTTACTTTGGAAGAGAGTTTTGAACAACTTTTAAAACTTGTCTCAAAAATCGATATAAATTTGTAAAAAAACACCCAAAATAGGCCTTTTCTTTATATTTTTTTAATTTTCTTTAGATAAAATTAGTAAATAATCCGTAAAATAGGCTTTTAATTATGTAACAAAAGGATCATCTATGGATAATGTCATCGGTACCATTACAGATTTTACTGGGGAACAGATTCAAGTAGTTGATGCAAATTATGACAATTCTCAGATGTCTCAAGAGGATTTTTTGAAAGTATTATTGGCAAATTTTCAATATCAAGATCCTTTTGAAGCTGAAGATATTAGCCAGTTTATAGATGATACTTTAAGTTTGAGACAGCTTGAGACCATGAATAATTTTGAAGAAGCGGTACAGACGTTGACATCTGGTAGTTCTTCAACACTTTTGCTTCAAGCGTCTAATCTCATTAATGAAAAAATTATATATGAGGGAAATACGACTTATATAGAAAATGGAACTGGAAAAATAGAGTTTAGGCTTGCCGAAAATGGTGATATAGTTGATGTATATATTTATGATAATGAAGGAAACGTGGTAAAAAGTGATACATTTGCAAATTTAAGTGCAGGAACTATTTATCCCTATGAGATTGACGAGGCTTCTTTAGGTACAGGATACTACTCTGTAGCTGTTATTGCGAGAAATGGGGAAGAAAATGTTGAAGCTTCCGTGTATTCAACCGCGTTAGTGACTGGTATAGAAAGAGACGGTGAAAATATAGTTGCTCTTTACGAGTATGGAAGTATAGATTTAAATAGTATAAGTCAGATAGGAGGATAAGATGTTGCAGGCTTTTTATACCGGAAATACAGGTCTAAATTCTAATAAAACCTGGCTTTCCGTGATTTCAGATAATATAGCAAATGTAAATACTATAGGTTTTAAGCAAGAACGGGTAAATTTTCAAGATTTAATTTCTAGTTCGTTAACAACATACTCTACTAGCGGCGTTCCTAAAAATAGTGAAATTGGTGGAGGTTCGTTAGCGGCTTCTACCATTAAAGATTTTTCGCAAGGTACGTTTCAAACTACTAATTCTCCTCTTGCTCTGGCTTTAGACGGGGAAGGCTTTTTTATGGTTAAAAATCCTACCGCGGATTTGGTCTATTATACTAGAGCCGGAGATTTTAGAATAGATGCCAATGGAGATGTGATAGATCCAAACGGTTATAAACTGCAAGGATGGACTCTTGATGAAGGAGGAAATATCGCTGGAGCTATGGGAAGTATAAATATCCCTAACTCGTTATCTCCTACTAATACAGACAGTATAAAATTTGAAAACCCCGCAAATTTAGATGCAAATGTACAGGCTATTACGGCAACTTTTGATCCGAGTGATCCAAATACTTACCATTATGTTAATACTATAACAACTTATGATAGCTTGGGTACTTCTCATACTCTAAAGCACTATTTTGTTAAAACCGATATAAATACGTGGAAAGTATATTCGCAGATAGATGATAGAGCGGTTTTATATACGGACGGAACAAATAATTACGCTTCCGTTGAACTTACTTTTAACGGTAAAGGTGAATTAACATCCGGGCAATATGTATCGATCCCTAATTTAAACGATCCCGCGACCGCTACTGAAAATAGTGATGATGGAGTTTTTACGGTAGGTGGAGGAACACCTGTTTTACCAGGCTCTGTATATATAAGTCAAGATCAAAACGGAAATACCGTACAGTGGAATGACGACGGTGCCGGAAATATTATAGATATAAATACCGGTGAAATAAAAGGTACCATAAGTTACGATGATGGGAAAATAACAATTATAGGAGCAGCCGGAGATGGAAACAACAATAGTACTTTAACTCTAAAATATCAAGACTTTAATAACGCTACGACAGCTGCCATAACCGATTTGACAAATATTCAAACCGCGGTTATAGATTACTCTAATCCTGAGAGTAGATATTTAAATACAGGTGCTGTAGATACGCAGATTTTGGAAGATTTTATAAATTTAACTCAACTTGACAGTGATTTTATATTTTATGCACAGCAAAACGGAAGCGGAAAAGGAGATCTTCTTAGTATGTCCGTTAGCGAAGAGGGAGTTATAAAAGCTACATATACCAACGGACAGGTAAAAGATATAGCTAGACTTGCCGTTGCAACTTTTAAAGATAAAGAGATGTTAGTCAGAAAAGGAAATAGTTTATATCTTCCAAATCAGCAAACATTTACACCGATAATAGTACCAGGTGGAGTTATAAGCAAAATAAGAAGCGGAATGCTTGAGATGAGTAACGTTGATATATCCCAAGAGTTTATAAACCTTATTACCGCTCAAAGAGCGTACCAAGCAAATGCAAAAACCATAACAACTTCAGATCAAATCTTACAAACCACAATGGACATCAAAAGATAAGAGGGTTTAAGCCCTTTTATCGTTTTTAAATATTAGATATGAGATAATCTTTTTCTATTTTATATCTGATATTTAACAAAAAGGGTTTGGATGGCTGAAGAGGCTAAAGAGCAAGAGCAAGAAGAGAAAAAAGGTGGTAAAAAGAAACTTATAATCATTTTGCTTCTTCTTTTGATAATCATTGGAGCCGGCGGCGGCGCGGCATATAAATTTTTAGTTCTTGATAAACAAGAGGAAGAGAAAAAAAACGAAAAAAAAGCGGAAAAAATTGTAGAAGAGATAAAAAACGTCGAAGAGTTGGGTATTCAGTTTGATGTGGGGACGTTTATAGTAAACCTTCAAGATAGAGATGCGGATAGATATTTAAAAATAACGATTGTTTTAGAAGTTCAAGATGAAAAGATCAAAATGGAACTTGAAAAAAGACTACCACAAATAAAAGATGCAATTACTACTTTGTTGTTTACCAAGAGTTCAAAAGAACTTAAAACCGCTGAAGGGATAGAAGAGTTAAAAGAGGAGATTATAAAGAGAATTAACGCTATTTTGCCAATTGGTGGTGTAAAAAATGTCTATTTTACAGATTTTGTGATTCAAACGGCTTAGTTTAGGAGTATTTGTGAAAAGCGAAGAAACAAAAAAAATAGAATCTTTTATACAAGACCTTTCTTTTTTGAATGATGTACAACTTAAAGTAAACGTTAGTGTAGGTAGTACAAAAAAAATGCTTTTTGAGATAGTCTCTTTAAAAGAAGGAGACGTTTTAAAGTTAGACTCTAATATAGAAGGTTATATTAATGTTTATATCAACAATCAAAGTTTTGCAATAGGTGAAATGGTTGTTGCAAATGATAAATACGGGGTGAGGATCATAGACCTTGCTTGAGACTCAAGAGACTCTCAAATTTCTAGCCACCTTTTCTATAATAGTTATATTTATATATGTTATTTATTATTATATCAATAAATATGGTTTAAAAATATCTTCAAATAGAGATAAAAACATAAAAATAATAGAATCGCATTATTTTTCTAGAAACAAAGGGTTGGTATTAGTAAAGATAAAAAAGAGTTTTTTTTTCCTATCGATTGATGAGAACGGTATAAAAAAACTAAAAGAGTGGGAAGAAGTTGATATTGATGATAATAAAGTGATGAGTGATGAGTTTAACAGGATAGCAAATGAAAAAAAAGAGCTATAAACTCAAAACTCAAAGTTTGAAACTTAATACTACACTGTTTGTATTTTTAATTTTTTTTCCTTTAACAGTTTTTGGTGGAGTTGTTGAAGATACTTTGTCTGGGTTAAAAGACATCGACGTTTCTTTAAAAATTCTTTTTTTAATAACCCTTTTAAGCCTTGCTCCCGCTCTTTTGATTACGATTACCTCTTTTACGCGTATCGTTATAGTTTTGTCACTTTTAAGACATGCATTAGGGATTCCGCAGTCTCCTCCAAATCAGGTAATAATAGCTTTGTCTCTTTTTTTGACATTTTTTATAATGAAACCTGTTTTTACGGAGATAAACAGTAATGCGATAACTCCATATATGAATAAAGAGATAAATGATATTGAGGCTATACAAAGAGCAAAAGGACCAATAAAAGAGTTTATGCTTAAAAACACTAGAAAAGAGGATCTTAAACTTTTTATAGATTTATCAAATAAAAAACCTCAAAGTCCGGAAGAATTAGAACTTTTTACTTTAATACCCGCCTTTTTGGTTAGTGAAATCAAAGTCGCTTTTGAAGTTGTTTTTATAATATTTTTGCCTTTTTTGGTTATTGATCTTTTGGTGGCTAGTATCTTGATGTCAATGGGAATGATGATGATACCGCCGATGATGATATCGTTGCCTTTTAAGTTGATTTTGTTTATATTGGCCGACGGATGGGAACTTTTGATAAAAGCTTTAATAGAGAGTTACAAATGAGCGTAGATCAAGCTATAACGTTGGTTGAACAGATGTTAAAAACGGCAGTTATAGTAGGTGGGCCAGTTTTATTGACTGCGTTTATCGTAGGTCTTTTGATAAGTATTTTTCAGGCGGCTACGCAGATTCATGAGATGACTATAACTTTTATACCGAAAATTGTAGCAACTGTAGGAGCTATGATAGTGTTTGGTTCTTGGATGTTTATTTTACTTACAGAGTATTTTAAAGAGACGTTCCAAAATCTATTTACGATATTGCAATGAATCCGTTAATAACTCCTAAAGAGGCTTTGGAAATAGGATTGATTTTTACAAGAGTAATAGCGCTTTTTTTGAGTTTTCCTTTGTTGAATACTTCAATGATACCAACCAATATAAAACTTCTTCTTGTAGTGACTTTTTCTTTTTATATAGCCTCTACTGTAAATTTAGATGTAGATTTAACAAGTTTTTCTTTTTTTGAACTATTACTACTTGTACTAAAAGAGCTATTTATAGGATTTAGTTTAGGTATTTTAGTAAATATTTTTATATCCGCTTTATCTTATGCGGCTGAGATTATAAGTTATTTTATGGGGTTGACTGTAGTGAATGTTTTTGACCCCTCTTTTGGACAAATTTCAATATTGAACAGATTTTTTATTTTGCTTTTTTATTTTATATTTTTTGTTACTGACAGCTACCAGTATGTTATAGGTGCTATAGTTATAAGTTTTCAATATCTGCCATTAGATATTTTTTATGTTAATAATGGTATTTGGCAGTTTATCATAGAAAAATCTTCATATATTTTTATTATGGGTTTTCAGATAGCATTTCCTTTTGCTTTGATTCTGTTTTTGTTAAACGTAGCATTAGCTCTAGTAAATAGACTTATACCTCAGATAAATGTTTTTATAGTCGGTCTTCCGATGCAGATATTTGTAGGATTGGCTGCAATAGCTTTTGGCAGTAGCGTATTGGTATATATTATAGTAACTTTATTGCAGAGAATGGGTGAAGATTATATCGGCGTGATTAAGTTTGTAGGATAAGTTATGGCAAAAGATCCAAGTAAAACCGAAAAAGCAACCCCCCGGAGGCGAGAGAAGGCAAAAGAAGAGGGGCAGGTACCAAAGAGTCAAGATATACCGATCTCTGCATCTTTATTGGTTATATTTCTTTTTTTTATATTCTATTTTCCTTTTGCGTATGAAAAGTTACGCTCCTATTTTGGCTACATCTTTTCAAATCCGCTATATTTAATAGTTAGCGAAAATAGATTGACTATAACAGAGACTTTATATGTTTTGGGTATTTTAATATTTCCAGTATTTTTGACGCTTTTTATAGTGGGAATTATCTCAAATGTTGCACAGTTTGGATTAATTTTTACCTTAAAACCTTTAACTCCTAAACTCGACAAGCTAAATCCTATCTCGGGACTGCAAAGACTCTTTTCACTTAAAACTGTTTTTGAACTATTTAAAAATATTTTGAAATTATTGGTTGCTACAGTTGTTGCATATTTTTTGGTTAAGACTCTTTTAGAAGATGTATTTAGATTTTCTATGGTTGCAGTCAATAAAGAAGCGTATATCTTACTAAAATATACTCTTATAATGATTTTTGCTTTTGCTATTTTATCGATACCTATTGGAGTAATCGATTATATTTTTAGAAGGCACGAGTATGAAGAAAATATAAAAATGAGTAAACATGAGATAAAAGAGGAGCAAAAACTTTATGAAGGGAATCCTCAGGTAAAAGCTGCAATTAGGAAAAAACAGAGAGAAATGAGTTTAACGAGAATGATGGCTGAAGTTACTAAAGCCGATGTGGTTATTACAAACCCTACTCACTATGCGGTAGCACTTGAATACAAAAGAGGTAAAATGCAGGCGCCTAAAGTAATAGCAAAAGGTAAAGACAATATTGCTTTAAAGATAAAAGAAAAGGCCAAAGAACATAATATACCTGTTGAAGAAAATCCGGCTTTAGCTAGAAGTTTGTATGAGAGTTGCGAAGTTGGAGACATAATACCCGAAAATCTTTATCAAGCCATAGCAAAAATTTTAGCTAAAATTTATAAATCAAAATCTCTTTAATCAGCAATTGTAACTCTGTTTCTTCCTAATTCTTTAGATTTATAAAGCGCTTCATCCGCCCTGTTTATAAGAGAATCGATATCTTTATCTCTTTTAGGGTCATATTCGGCTACGCCTAGACTTATAGTTACTTTTACGACTTTGTCAAATTTATAATTTTCCACAGCTTCTCTTAGTTTTTCGGCAAATGTTGTAGCGCCGTTTATGTCAGTTTCAGGAGTAAGTACGATAAACTCTTCTCCACCCCATCTAAAAGGAGTGTCATTTATTCTAATATTTTTTTTGATAATTTCGGCAATCGTTTTTAGTACATAATCTCCAATATTATGACCAAATGTATCGTTGATTTTTTTAAAATGGTCTATATCAAATATGATTAGCGATAGTGGACGTTTATATCTTTTTACCCTCTCAATTTCATTTGAGATAATTTCGTAAAACTTGTTTCTATTAAAGAGGCCAGTAAGTTTATCAGTTGATGCAATTAGTTTTAGTTTTTCATTCATCTGTAAAACGTAAAATATAAAGATTAATATCAAGATAATTATGATATTTCCTAAGATAATGTTATGCCAAAATACGGAATCAAAAATTTCATAAGTGTTATCTTGTTCATAAGAGATAAGATAGCCTATATTATAATTCTTTTTTTGAAAAGGAGATATAGTTAAAAAGGTAACTACATAGTATTTTTCATCTATCTTTACAGCTTCAGCGAAGTTTTTTTCAAGACTTAATTTGTCTTTTATTCTATCTTTTATTACTAGATTTATTTTATTTATAGTCTGATTTGTAACTCTAGATCTGTCTCTTTTTATAGAGGTTTCCTCATAAAAAAATTTTTCGTTGATATCACTTTGAATAAATAGTTTATGACCGGTTCTTAAAGTGCTTTTTGATATAAACTCTCTTTTTAAAATATATTCATAGTCGCTGTTGAAGAGTTTTGTAAGTTCTTGTTTTAGTACGTCGTAAGATATGGATGTTTTTATAAGGGCCAATAATTTCCCTTTATAAAAGAGTTGATAATTGTATATTATTCCCGTTTCTATCTCATTTATCAAAAAAGGAGTATTTTTTATAAAATCTAAGGAACTATTTTTGGTATAGAGGCTATCTCCATATTTATAAGGTTGATGCATTCTTAAAAAGACTTTTCCATTCGGATAATAGAGAGTTAAATAGTAAAATCTATACTTTTTAAGTAGAGTGTAATATTTTTTAAGTTTTTTAAAAAGTTTTTTTCTTAATATATTTTTTGTTCTATTGTCAGAAGTTTTTAATTTATAGATAAGTTGTAAAATATCCTCCCTATTGTTTATATTATCGCAAACAAAGTTACTAAGCATTTTAAATCCGTTTTGTGTAGCTCTGTATTCTGAAAAAAGTTTATCTACTTTTTGTTGAAAATAGAGCTCAATTCTATTTTCTTTGTCTTGCTGAAAATAGAAAAAAAGGATTAAGTTAAAAATAGAGTAGATAGAAAAAAATATGAATATTTTTAAAATATTTTTTTTACTCATTTTCTATTTTTTAAATCTGTTAAAATTTTTACTATTTGACTTACTCTTTTTGGTTCTACAAAGTTTAAAGCCTCTCCTGCGGCTTTAGCTTTCATGTTGTATAAAATATACGCGGCTTTGACGGGATCGTCAAGTTTTGAAAGTTTTTCTCCAGCCATTTCTGGCTCCATTCCTTCAAAAGCTTTTGCCAATTTTTTGTATTTATCTTTTCTCATCTCTTCTTGTAATTTTTTAAGATTTTCTTGCGCGGTTTTTAATTTTTCTTGTTCTTGTTCTATTTTTTTTAAAAGTTCTCTATTTTTTTCTATTTTTGCTTCAACCTCTTTTTTTAGTTTTATTAACTTTTCTATTTCTATCTTTATCTCTTTAATTTCAGCTTGAGCGAAAAGAAGCGTTTGAGAAAAGTTAAAGCTACTTATTAGAAAAATTACGTAAAAAAATCTCATTTGCAAGCCTATTTTCAATTTCGTTCTCTTTTAACTCTTTTTCTCTTTTTTTTTTCTGTAAATATGACTCAAAAGCCTTTTTTTCTCCTAAAAGTATTGATAGCTCTTCTTGTTTTTTTTTCAAAATTGATGATATTTTCGTTTTTTCTCTTTTTAAATACTCATTCTCTTTTAAAAGAGTAGATAAAAAAAGTTCCTTCAGAATTAATGCCATTGGCTCTTGAAACTTTTTATTTTCTCTATTGACGTACGTCTCTATATTTTGCGATATTTTTTTTTCTAAAGTCTCAATTTTGTTTGCTAGCTCTTTTATCTCATTTTTTAAGTTATTGATTTCAAAATCTTTCTTTTTTATAAAAAGTCGGTTTTTGGTGTCCATTTTATTTTTGTACCTTAGCAATTTTAGCCAATTTTCTTTGCTCTTTTTGCACAAAATTAAAAATTTGATCTTTTATTTTATCTTTTGCATTTTTAAACTTCAATCCAAAACATAAAGCTACTTCTCTCTCATCTCTATTTTCTACACTTGCTTCTAAATCATATTTTACATTATTTAATTCAAATTTTATTTTTATATCATCACCTACGGATATTTTGATATCATCCCTATTTTCCAAAGGTACGCAAAATTTTGCCCCCATAGCGCTAATATCAACTATTCTTCCGCTATGCCAAATAATTTCTTCTTTTTCGTTAATAACTCTTGTTTCTCCAAGCATTGCTGGTAAATCTACTTCTACTCTAGGAAATTCTCTTCGCTGGATTCGCGTCATCTCGAATGTATGAGGAAGTTTGATAACGATATTATTTCCTTCATTAATAACTTCTAAAACAGATGATTCAAAATTGTATATAGCATCGTTTTTTCTTAAGAAAGTTATTTTAACAGGAGTTCCAGGTGAAATACCCTCTCGACTTTTTACATCTATTAAAAGCCAATACATAAATTTTTCATCTTTATCATAAAGTGCAACATCTACGGCTTGTTTTCCATCTATAATCATTTTCCCGTTTTGAAACATCTCGATATCTTTTGATAATGAAAGAGGTATAAAATCGTGAATGACGTTGAAACCTAGCTTTTTTCTCATATCCTGTACTAAACTCTCTTTTGCGTTGGGGTCTGTTCTAATATATAGATCTACAACTTTTTCAAAGGGAGATTTGAATTCTAATACCAGTAATGGATCTCTACCCATTTTTAAAGAGTAGTCCCACAATAGTTTAGCTTCCTTATCCGTAAGGCCTTTTTCTTTTGCATAACTGAAAAAGTAGTTATGTGTATTCTTAGATCTCATTATTTTTTGAAGGAGTATTCCTCCGACTAAGATCACCATTACCCCTAAAATAAAAAAAACAATGATAAGTATGGTTGTTAGATCTGTTTGAGTCCAATGTTCGGCTGCTAGTTTAAGAGTTTCAAATCTAGAAAGAGTTTCTCCCAAAACTTATCCTTTATTTAGTTAATCTTTCTATTAAACTTATAACTTCTTCTTCTTTCTTTAGTTTTTTTGCAACTCCGACAATATTACTTATTATATCATGATCTAGAGGGTTCATTGTTACTGCTTTGTAAAAATATTTGTAAGAATCTTCTATTTTACCGTTATTATACATCACAACTCCAAATATATTTTGAATCGGTGCTCCTTGATAGAATTCAAAAATATCTTTTTTTATTTTGACAATATCAGAGATATTTTTAGTTTGTACAAGTTTTTCAAGTTCTAAAATAAGTTTCTCGGCTTTTTCTATTTTGTAATTGAATTCGTTTAAAATATCTTCATTACTCTCTTGTGTTTTTAGCATTTTTTTTGCTTCTTCAAACAAGCCCATTTGATAGTAAGACTCGATTAATCTTTTTAATGTTTCTTGATTGTGAAAACTGATAAGTGCTTGTCTAAAAAAGTTTGATGCATTGAAAAAATCTCCATAATAGTAAAGTTTTTCTCCTATTAGAGTATAAGCGGTAGCAAGAGCGATATTTTCATTTTTCCAGTTTAATTTTAGAAATAGTTCTTTTATATCATTTTGTTTTATTATATCCCTAAGAATCAGACTTTTATACGTAAAATCTTGATTTTCATTTTTAATATGTTTGTTTATAATAAAACTTTCTTGAGAAAGTTTTAAAGAGAGATTTTTTAAATTTTTATATACAAAAGCGTAAAAAGCTTCAGATCCGTATTTTTTTTCAAATCCGTTAAATCTATTTAGCTTTTCCTTTTTTATAGCAATACCCCATTTTGGTAAGTATTCTTCTAAATCTAAAGCTTGTAAAAGCTCTTTCTCTTTTTCAAACCAGTCCGAGAAGTTTTTAATCTTTTCTTCGGTATCCAAAACTTGTATTTCGTTTGGATAAATAATATCTGCATTTGTTTCCATTATTGTTTCATAATATTCATCTAGTGTAGATTCTTCCAATTCCGTAGAGGAAGAGATCCAAACTAAATATTCTCCTTTAGCTTTTTCGATACATGAATTTCTAAAAGCTGTTTCATTGATATTTTCTAGATTGAGGGAGATTATCTCTTTTTTGTCACTTCTCCCACAATATAATATTTCTAATATATATTTTTCATTATCACATAGATTATTTAGAAAATTATCAAAATCAAACTTATGATTTTTGTTATATATACATAGTGAAAAAATCTTCATAATAATTCCTTACCGCTTTTGAAATATATTTTAGCTAAAATTATATTTTAAAGTAATTTATAAAAAGCTCTTATTGCAAAGGAAAGATATGGATAGAAGTTTTATAAAGAGATATAAAAGAAATATTAGATTTTTTAAAAAATATTACCCTGATATATATTTTTTGATTAAAAATCAATCAACGGAAAACATCGAAATATTAAATACAAAAAATGGTATAAATTTAAAAATTGATGGAAATCTGTTTTATCCGGATGACTATTTGGATAGTTTAGATAGTAAAATAGATAATTTTTTGAATTCTCCTATCGAATCTTTTAACCTTATTCCAGATAAACCACCAAAATACTACAAAAAACCTCTTCAAGAAAAATATTTAAAAAAAATTGTAGAAAATTTTATGGATATCAAAGATAAGAACGAAGAAGTTTTAATAAAAGATAAAAAAAGTCTCTTTTTTTTAATTGTATACGGTATTGGACTTGGTTTTCATATAGAAAAACTGCTTGAAAATAAAAAGATAGAAATTTTAATATTGGTCGAAGAGAAAATAGAGGTTTTTATTGCATCATTATATACAGTTGAATGGGAAAAATTGTTCGAAAAAACCAGTATTAGTATTGTTTTAGGCACTGATCCTGATAAACTAGCTTATGCTACAGTTAATAAACTTCACAGAATCAACGAAACGTTTACGTATAGAGTATTTTTATATATTCATTACAATACCAATATTTTGGAAAAATTTAAAATAGAGTTAAAAAATTTAATTTTGGAGGAGAACTCTAAATGGGGTTTTTTTGATGATGAATTAATTTCAATAAAAAATACTTTAATCAATATTAAAAATAAAATTCCAATTTATACTGGAAAAAACAAATTGAATGATGAATTACCTCTTTTTATTGTAGCTTCTGGTCCATCTTTAGAAGATGCCATAAAAACTATAAAAAAATATAAAAATAGTGCCGTGATTTTTTCATGTGGTACTGCTCTTAGGCCATTGTTAAAAAACGGAGTTAAACCTGATTACGAGATTGTTATAGAGAGGATGAAACATACTTATGATGCACTTTTAGACAATGCTTCTTTAGAAGAGTTGAAAGAGGTTAATATAATAGGCGTTAATCCTATGTATCCTGATGTTTTTAAATTAGGCAGTAAGAATTATATGATGCCTAGATTTCCTGATAGTGGTGCAAATCTCTTTTTTAATTTTTATAATTTTCCAAAAATAGAGTTTATGACGCCAACAGTCACCAATATGGCATTAGCGTTAGGTTTGCATTTGGGATTTAAAACTATATATCTTTTTGGAACTGATTTAGGTTTTAAAGATAGAAGTAAACACCATGCGAAAGATAGCGTTTATTATAAAAAAGAAAGCCAATTTAAAACTGAAACCATGGATTCTTATAAAGAAGTTGATGGAAATTTTGTAGGAAGAGTTTTTACTACTAGGATTTTTGAAATGGCGAGAAAAAATATAGAGAAGCTATTAAGACTCTATCCGGATATTACCGTTTATAATACAGCAGATGGAGCGAAAATAGAGGGTACAACACCTTTAGAAGCAGAAGAAATCTTTATTGAAAAAATATCGAATAAAAAAGAAGAGATTTTAGAAAATTTTGAGTCAAATTTTGCAAATAATTTATACAAAAAAGAGTTTAAACATTTTATAGAGAACAAAATTGATGAATTATTTTTTTTGTTTGATGAAATTAGAAAGTTTGTAGATGAAAATTTAATAATAAAAGCAAAAAAATTTAATGAGTCCGATTATTATAATATTCTATTTAAAATCTATCAAAAAATTGAAAACGATTTAAGAAAAACTAATGAAATGTTTTACATTTTAGTCAGAGGGACTATTTATCATATGATCTCTTTCCATTATTTATATATTATGAATTTAAAAGATTCTTACATGCAGGCAAAATTGGCAGAAATGTTTAAAAAAAATATACTTAGATTTTTAGATGAAGCAAAAAAAAGATTAAAAGATGAGTTAAACTGCTAAAAATTTTTTTTGAACTTCCGATAATAAAAATGTAAAAAAATTAGGAGGTTCAAAATGGCACTTAAAATAAACTACAATTTTCAGTCTGATTTTACGCATGCAAATTTGCTAAAGACTGAACAGGCTATGAATAAGAATATGGAGAGGTTGGCTACGGGCTATAGAATCAATAGGGCAGCTGATGATGCGGCAGGTCTTTATATAGCAGATCAGCTTAAAACTTACGCAGTATCTTTAGATCAAGGAACAAGAAACGCACAAGACGGGGTGAGTATAGCTCAAATAGCACAAGGTAGTTTGAGTGAGGTTTACAATATCCTAAATGATGTAAAAGCCAAAGTTATTCAGGCTTCAAATACTTCTGATGACAATTCAAGAGAAGCAATTCAACAAGATATTAACCATTTAGTTGATGTTGTTGGGAAAATCTTTACAGATACCGAGTTTAATGGTCTAAACATATTTGTTACCGCCGTTGCTACTACCGGTACGAGTGATTTCAAAATTCATTATGGTGGAAGAACTGATCAAGAGTTAACGATTAATGCGGCAATTGGTTATGTAAGTGTTGCAACACTAACGGGTACTGCTGCTTCAAAAGTAACTGTTGGAGCTAATACTTATACTATAGATGTAACAAGTCAGAGTGCGGCAAACACAGCAGTTCAAACTGTTGATGATCTCATATCGGCAGTGGATAATTTAGCCGCAAAATTTGGTTCAAAACAGATTGAACTTGAAAAAATTATCTCTAACAATGAAACTCAAAGAGTAAATACTTCTGATGCAGAAGGAAGAATTAGAAACGTTGACTTTGCAAAAGAGATGAGTGAATTTACTAAAAACAACATCTTGATGCAGTCTGGTATGAGTATGCTTGCTCAAGCAAATCAGCAGTCTCAGTTAGTTCTACAGCTTCTTAGATAATCGCAAAAGAGGTGTTACCTCTTTTGTGTTATAATATATAAAGTCATTTGGCCAATGCTTTAAAAAGCTTTGGCCAAATGACTTTTAGGAGAAAAAGATGGACGTAAAAGCTGTAAACTCTACAAGTGCCGCTTTACAGATGCAGTCTCAGAATGTAGAAAATCAAAAAGAGATTCAAAATCAAAACAGAGAACAAAATCAGCAAAAAGATCTGAAGGAAATGTTTGAAACATTAGAGCCTAAAATGCAAGAAGATATAATAAAAAAATCTATAGATGAACTCAATAAAAAGATGAGCATGTTAAATTCGCAACTTAAGATAGAGATGGATGAAGATACTGGTATACAGGTAGTAAAAATCATAGATAGTGAATCGAAAGAGGTTATAAGGCAACTCCCTCCTGACGTTGTCTTAAAGATAGCTAAATATATTGACGAGGTGACTGGACTTCTTTTCAATGAAAAAGCCTAAAAGGACAAAAAATGGCGGGAGAAATATATCTAAGTAATCTTAGCGGCCAGTTTGATTATCAATCAATTTTGGATAAGTACCAAGAGCTTAAGAATCAACAAGTTGCAATATTGCAAGAGAAAGAGGCAAAAATTTATAATAAAAAATACTCTTATCAAAACTATGCGCAACTTTTAGATAATTTTAACGCCACATTTGAAAAGCTT
This sequence comes from Nitrosophilus labii, assembly GCF_014466985.1. Taxonomy (NCBI): domain Bacteria; kingdom Pseudomonadati; phylum Campylobacterota; class Epsilonproteobacteria; order Nautiliales; family Nitratiruptoraceae; genus Nitrosophilus; species Nitrosophilus labii. The sequence continues at coordinate 1,276,757 of NZ_AP022826.1, read as the reverse complement.
ACTGAATCTACCGCTTTTGAACAAAAAAGTGTTTTTGTTTCTAACGAGTCTGTTTTAACCGCTACCGTTACGGATCCTACAAAAATTAGTGAAACAAGTTTAAATATTACTTCAAAACAACTTGCTCAAAACGACGTATGGCTTTCACAAGCTGGAGTAACAGATAAAGATACCGTTGCTGTTGCTACTACTGCAGGAACAATAGAGATAAGTTATGCAGGCAATGTTGTAGCTACTATTGATTATGATACCGATACCGCAGATACTACTAAACCTTCAACTTTACAAGAGATTGCCGATGCTATAAATAGTGCTCAAACTAGCGCCCAAGCATCGATTTTTTTTGATGGAACAAATTATAGATTGCTTTTATCCGGTGCTGACACTGGTGCGGATAATACTATAAGTATCACAGAGACCGGAAGCGGCGATCTTTTAGATCAATTGCAATTGGGATCGGCTTATACGGCAAGCAATGTACAGAGTGCGCAAAACGCGCAAATAGATATTTACGGTCAGACTGTTGAGAGTTCTACAAACAGTTTTGATAATGTAGTAAGTGGATTAAGAATAGATCTTTTATCTACATCTACGGTCGGAGTTGATGTAACAATAGATAATGATTACGAAGGGGTTAAAAGCTCTTTACAAGAGTTTGTGGATGGATATAATTCAATAGTGGATTTTGTAACACAGTATACTGCCCAAGGCGCTCCTTTATCTGGCGACTCTACTGTACAACAGATAAGATCTTCCATATTTCAAGGATTTGATCCTCTTTTTGAGATTGGTATTTTGAGCGTGGATTATACAACTGGAAAAATTTCTTTAGATAGTGCGGAGCTTGATAGTCAGTTACAGACCAATCCAGATGTGGTAAAAACAAAGATTGAGCAGTTAAATAGCAGTTTAGGTGATTATCTAAACTATATTACCGGTTATGATAGTCCTTTAGACGATAAGGATAAAAGTTTTGATAGACAGATTAGTTATATTGAAGACTCTATAGTCTCTTTAGCGAAAAGAATAGATTCTGAGATGGAAACTTTGAAAAAACAGTTCGTATGGCTTGATCAATTTATGGCTGAAATGAATGACGTAAGTGCAAGACTTACCTCTTTATTACCTAGTTCTACGACAAATACTACACAATAATTAAATTTAAGGAATAGTTTATGGCAAATCCGTTGGATGCTTATATTAAGAATAGTGTAGAAACTGCTTCACCATTAAAACAGATAATTTTGTTATATGAAAAAGCGATTATATCTTTAAAAGAGATTAAAGAAGATATAGATAATAATGATTTGAAATCTAAAATAGAACATATTTCCAGAGTTACGGATATAATAAAAGCATTAGATTCATCTTTAGATTTTGAACAGGGTGGAGAAATAGCAAAAAATCTTCATATGTTGTATGACTTTATAGATAGATCTTTGGTAACAGTGCATGCTAAAAATGATAAGCAATTAATCGATGATCTAATCGAAATTTTAGAAAATCTAAAAGAAGGGTGGGAGGGAATAGAATCAAAAATCTAAAAAATATTGTGGATAAAGTTTTTTTAGCTATCCAAAAAAAAGAGTACGATAAACTCTTATTATTGAGTGAGGAAATCAAAAGTATAGATTTTATAAACCTAAACGAAGAAGAAAAGGTTTTTTTGAAAAATGCGGTTGACGAGATGATAATAAAAGCTAAAGAGTCTCAATCTGAAATTGTAAAATCTATAAAAGACAAAGAGAGTCTCAAAAAATATAATATTTAAACTATTTAAAGTATTTTAGAAGAGATAGATCTTTGTTTTGAGTAAAAGAGGCTATAGTAGCTTCGTAAGCCACTTTTGATTTTTCAAGTTCTGAAATAGCGCTTGTATAGTCAACATCTTCTAGCCGTGATATTAGGTTGGAATAATTAACTTTGAACATTTCGTGTTGAGTTTTTATATCTTCGACAATCTTATTTTGATTACCTATTATCGACCTATATTGTAAAACAGAGTTTAGTCCTATATCAAATCCTTCTAAAATATTCATGTTAGTTCCATTTACGGTTATAGCATTTGCGCTATTTATATCGTTTAAAGAGCCAGTTCCGTTTTTTGCATTATCTATAATTTCTACAACTTTGTCTATTACTTTAACTAAAATCATTTTATCGTCGTTATTATCTATTCCTAAATAGTTTCTTCCATTGTATCTAACTGGAACTTCGATATTTTTAGCTATCGGAACCGTTGTTTCTATATCGGAACCTTGATAAACCCCATTTGCGTCTATTGGAGCATTTTGCGAAGATACACCTGAAAAAAGATACTTATCACCTATTTGTGTATTTGCCTGATTGACAATATAATCTCTCATTCCTACAAAATAGTCTTTTAATATCTCAGCATCTTCCATATCTATTACACCGGTATTTGAAAGTCTTACTATTTCCGCTCTAACTTCTTGAGCAGAATCTACAATGCTAGTTAATGATGATTCTGCTATTTGCTGGGTATTCCGTACGATATCTAGATTTTTTAGGTATCCATCTAGATCACTTTTTATTGATTTGAATTGAAGTGATTGAGCATTAGAAAGAGGATCGTCAGAAGGGTTTAGTATTCTTTTACCTGAAGATAATTCATTTGTATATCTAGCTATATCTTTCTGTCTCGCGGCATCGTATCTTAAGAAGTTATTGTAAATATAGCTATCACTTATCCTCATACTCAAACCTTATATTTTTTTTATTATCGGTAGATTTTAAAAAAATTTTAGTCGACCAATCCCATAACAGTTTGCAAAAGCTCATCTGTTACTGTTATTATTCTTGCACTTGCTTCATAACTTCTTTGTAACTGAGAAAGTCTAATAAGCTCTTCATCCATATTTACACCGCTTATTTCCTCCAGTTTTGCTTTGGTACTTTCATATAGTGAGTTTTTTTCGTTAAATAAATTGTCAATATGATTTTTTTTCAGTCCTATGTCTGCAACTATAGATGAGTTGTAAAACTCGTTAAATGTTTGATTTTGTAAAAAAGTAAAACTATTCTCTTTTAAATTAAGCATTGTTTTCATATTTTCATTGTTGCTATGTGTGTCTGTAGTTGAGTCAGAGGCAGCAACTTTTGATGGATCTGAAATGTTCAGTTTTATATTTGAAGCATCAATATTAGTTGTATTCAAACTATTTTCATTTATAAATAGATTTTCACCGGCATTACCATTAAGATCAAAACCCGAGCTGTGAATGGAGTTTATCTCATTGGCAAATTTAAAAGTAAAAATATTTAGATTATATATAGTTTCGTCTAGACCTTTTTCTGTAGCCAATTTTCCTCCTAAGCTTCCTCTTTGAAACTCTTGTGTAAGATTGTTTCCATTAATTAAAATTTGTGATAAATTTTTAGTATATGTTAGAATATCTCCAGTATCCGGATCGGTTATAGAAACGGTTTGAGGTTCTGTTTTAAAGCTAAGACTAAAAGATTTATCATATAATACCAAAGCATGTCCTTTGGCACTGAAAAGATCTACAGTACCGTCTGAGTTAAATACAACTTTGGTATCAATGTATCCACTAATTTCATTTAGTAACTTGTCTCTTTCATTTAAGCTATTGTTTAAAGCACTATCATTGTTTTGATTCATTTTTATATTTTCGTTAATTTTTGCTATAGATTGTAATTTATCGTTTAATTGATCAATATCATATTGAATACTTTTTTGATTATTTTCTCTAATATTTGAAAGTTCTTCGTAACTTTCTCTTATTCTTCCTGTTAAAGTTTGAGAGGCATATAAAAAACTATCTCTTGAGGCAAGATTATCTGGAGATGTAATAACATCATTCATAGAGTAGAAAAAATTATCTAAAGTCTCACCAAATCCATTTCCATTTATATCATTAAAAATTTGTTCTATATCTCCTAAATTTGAATTAAGAGTTTCATAATAGGATTTTTCTTGATTTGTAGCTATTAGTCTATTTAAAAGTCTGTCATCATAAACTCTTTTAGCTTCGTCAAAATCAACACCTGCTGTAGGAAAGTTAGAAAAAGTTGGTATTTCTCTTTTATATCCTTCAGTATAAACGTTAGTCATATTCTTGTTAACTACGTTAATACCTTTTTGAAAACTTATTAATGCTTGAGAACCTATTGAAAGGTTGCTAAAAAGAGACATATTTGTCCTTTTTTGTTTTTTTAATTATCGGTATTTAAGCTTTTTTGTTTAGTATGGTTTCTCTTTTTGTTTCCAAAGATCCGTCTTTAGTATACTGTTTTGTACTATTTTCTTCAAATATAGCTTCAAAAACCTCGTTGATAAATTCTATATTGCCATTGGCAAGTATTTTGTTTCTTTGGGTAAAGTTTTCTATATTTATTAACAGTTCTTCAAAAGGTTCAACATCTTTTTTTTCTAACGATAAAATCTCAGATAAAACATACTCTTTATTTTTGATAGTCTCTAAAAGATCTTCTGAGGCCTCTTTACTTCCTAAACTCTCAATTAAGAGTCTATTCTCTTTTTTTAACAGTTCTAAAAAATTTTTTAACAACTCTTCAGTCTTTTTCATCATCTACTCCACGGTAACGCTTTTCGCAAGATTTCTTGGCATATCTACATCGTTTCCAAGTCTTGTTGCAATCTCAAGAGCCAAAAGCTGTATTATTAACATCATTTCAAAATATTCTAACATATAATGATTATACTCTTTTATTTTGATAAAATCATCAGCTATATCAAACTCCAATGGACTTATCGCAAGGATTGTGGAGTCTCTAGCGCTTAACTCTTCTACGTTGCTTTTTATCTTATCATAAAGTAGGTTTTTGGGCATAAGAGCTATCGTAAAAAGTTCAGGATCAGCCAAAGCGATGGGACCATGTTTCATCTCTCCAGCAGGATATCCTTCTGCGTGAAGATAACTTATCTCCTTTAGTTTCAATGCTCCCTCAAGCGCTAGGGGATAGAAAATATCTCTTCCTATGTAAAAAAATCCGTGTCCGTGAAGATATCTTTTTGATAATCTTTTTATCTTTTCGTGCAAAGAGGTTTCAACCACTAATACTTTTGGGATATGAAGCATAGAGTCTATCTCTTTTGAGATAGACTCTTTATCTAGAGTAGCTCTTTTTTGTGCAAGATAAAGACTTAGCATCCATAAAACCATCATCTGAGTGGCAAATGCTTTAGTACTAGCTACTCCTTTTTCTATCCCCGCTCTTGTAAGAATTGTTCTATCGGCCATCCTTACAATTGACGAGTTGTCAACGTTACAGATAGCCAAAGTTTTAAGACCCGCATTTTTTGCCATCTTAAGAGCTTCTAAAGTATCGGCAGTTTCCCCGCTTTGGCTGATAACTATAAAAAGAGTTTTTTTGTTTAAAATGGGCTCTTTATATCTAAACTCACTGGCAATCTCTACGTTTGTCGGGATTTTTGAGAGCCTCTCAAATAGATAGCTTGCGCTAAGCCCTGCGTGGTAGCTTGTACCGCAGGCGCATATTTTGATATTTTCAATCTCTGTGAAAAAACCTTCCTCAATCTCTTCAAACTCGATTTTATCCGCTTTTACTCTACCCATCATAGTTTCACTAATTACTCTTGATTGTTCATATATCTCTTTTTCCATAAAAAATCTAAAACCGCCTTTTTGCGCTAACTCTTTATTTGCTGTTAAAGGTTTAAATTCTAGATTTTTCTCTTCTTTTTCCAAAAATGTTTTTATTCCCTCTTTATTCACATATCCGTAAATATGATCTTCTAGATATGCAACCTCTTTTGCATATCCTATCAAGGGAGCATCGGAAGATGCAAAAAATATCTCATTTTTTTCATTTTTTCCGATAATGAGCGGAGAGCCGTTTTTAGCGAAAAATATAGTATCGGGTGCCGCTTTTGTTATAAGCAAAATAGCGTATGCACCATCGAGTTTAGAAACTGTTTTCTCAAACGCTTCAAAAGGGCTTTTGCTTTTTTTATAATAATCTTCAAAAAGATGGACTATAGTTTCGGTATCGGTCTGACTTATAAAGTTGTATCCGTTTTCTTCAAGTTCTGTTTTTAGTTCTTTATAGTTTTCTATAATGCCGTTATGAACTACGTAACTAAACTCTCCTAAATGGGGATGTGCGTTTAATTCTGTCGGCTTACCATGTGTTGCCCATCTGGTATGGGCTATACCTATACCAAAATTTTTTGTTTTAAAATCTTTGGTTTTTTCTTCGAGGTTTTTTATCTTTCCTACAGCTTTAAAAACTTGCATTGAGTCTTTTTCTATAACAGCTAGTCCTGCGCTGTCGTAACCCCTGTATTCAAGCTCTTTTAAGCCTTGAAGCAAAAAATTTTTTATATCATTACTTCCGATATATCCTACTATTCCACACATTAAGTTTCACCGTCCGTTAAAATTTTTATAATTTCTTCTTTATTATTGCAAAAGTTTCCATTCTTTTCTATTAAAAAAAGATCTCTTGCTCTATTTTTTATGGTATGAACCTTTGCGGTAGCTATCTCTATACCGTATTTGTCAAAAAGTGTTGCGATAAATGCGAGAAGACCCTTTTGATTTTTTACATTTAAAAAGAGTGACGCATAAGTATTGGAGTGCTCACAATTTATCTTAATCTCTTCTTTCTTTATTTCTGGTCTTTTGAGGGTTATTTTTCTGCTCATATCGAAAGAGTCTTTTACTATTTTTTGTATGAAGCTTAGATTTCCTTCGTCCACTTTTTCTAAAAATTCTATTTTGAAATATTTTATATCATCAAATAGTTTAAAAACCTCCATAGAGGCCACATCTAAAAAGCTTAGTTTTCCTAGAAGAAAACCTAGGTTTAAAGGTGCTTTTCTTATTATTTCGATACTTAGGTACTCATCATTTTTTATTTTATATTGATAATCTTCTGTTTGATAGGCCATTAATGATATTTCTATAATCTCGTCAACTTTATGTTTAATAAAAAAGAGGTTAGATTCTATAGATAGTATCTTTTTTTGCAAAATCTTAGGAAGATTCAAAAATCTTTGGTTTCTTTTCAAAGCCGCTTCTTTTTTTAGTCTCTTTGCACTCTCTTCCAAAATCTCTTTTTTCTCAAATGTCTCACTAGCCATTAAATAAAGCTCTTTAAGTAGTCTTGCATTGTAGGAGGTATATATCTCTTTTCCCACGGCATTGATATCTGCATATGTAAGAATATACAGCAAGTCTAAAGCTTTTTTGGTTTTAAGTTTAGCTGTGAACGAAAAGAGTGTTTTTTCGTTGTAAATATCTTCTCTGTAGGCGGTATTGCTCATAGAAACATGGTATTTTATCAAAAGGCTTCCAAGTTCTGTCATTTCATCACTAAATCCTATCTTTTTTGAAAAAACCCTAAAAAGTTTCGCTCCAACTTCGCTATGTTCTTGGATTCTTCCTTTGCCTGCATCGTGTAAAAATGCCGCTAGTTTTAAGAGGGCTTTTTCAGTTTTTGTGAGTTTTTCGTATATCTCTTTAATGAAATCGTCTTCTATATTTTCAAGATATTTTATGGTATATAGCAAATGGATATCTACAGGATAGTGATGATATCCATCAAATTGCGGTAAAAACATAACTTTTTTTAATGGAGGTATAACTACGGGTAAAAGATCTGAATCGTAAAGAAGTTTTAAGATGGGATAAAGATTTTCTTTGAAAAAAAGTTTTTTTATCAATGCCCTGCTTTTTTTATCGAGATTTTTTGAGAATCTTACACTTTTTGTAAAGTGAATAAAACTTGAATCATACTCTTTAAAATTGCAAAACTCCAATACTGCTAAAAAATCTTTTAAAGCTCTCTCTTTGGTATAAAATGAGGAGTATATTTTGTTATTGCATATATAAAGATATTTATTAACTCTTTTTTTTCTGAGTAGAGATATGTTTTTGGGGTCATAAAGAAATTTTCTTATCATCTTTTTGGAAAACATCTGCGAAAAAGAGTCAATTGTATGAAGAGCCTGCAAAGTTCTTGAGACCAGAATCTGTTGAGCTTTTTTTTCGTTTTTGCTTTTAATGGACAATTTTTTCGCAACGTCAGGAATATATTGCAAAAGCAGTCTATCTTTTTTTTTCTTTGCACAAAGATGAAGAGCGGCTCTTATACGAAAAAGCCACTCAAGCGCTATTCTGAAATCTTTGTACTCTTCATCGCTAAAAAGCTTTCCAGTTAAATCCTTTAATGTTTTAATACCATATAGTATATTGGCTATCCAAAAAAGAAGATTCGCATCTCTTAAAGAGCCAACACCCTCTTTTATGTTAGGTTCCATGGAGATAGGGTACTTTTCTCTTCTTTTTTGAGCCTCTTTTAACTTTTTAAAAATAAACTCTTTTTGGTTATCGTATCTTATCCTATTTAATTCATTTTCTACTTTAAACCAAAGATATTTTGAACCGCATATAAATCTAGACTCTATTAAAGCGGTTTTTATAGTTTCATCTTCTCTTGAAACCTCTAAAAGCTCGTTTAGCTTGTGAACTCTATGTCCAAGTTTTAGTTTTGTATCCCAAATTATGTATAAAATCTTTTCAATGAGAGCTTTTACATTATAGCCTTCTACATTTTCATAAACTATCATCAGATCAATATCTGAGTAGGGTGCCATCTGCTCTCTACCGTAACTACCAAGAGCTATCAATGCAATAGGAACAGAGTTGCTCATAGGCGTGTAGAGTCCAAACATTTTTCTAACCGCCACTTTATAGATAGAGAGTATAATGGAGTCGATATATTTTGTGTGTTTTACTAGAAAGTCCTTGCCTTGGCTCTTTTCGAAAAGTTTATCCAAAGTTTTAAAATAGTTTTTTATATACTCTCTTAGCGTTTTTGATATCTCAAGCTCCGAGGCGTTTTGATTTAACAGCTCTTCAATTTTTAGTTTTAGATCCATTCTATTTAGACCTTTTTGAAGTTTTTCAAAATTATACTCTTTTTTTGTATAATTGCGCTAATGCATACGAGCTATCAGGCTAGCAGTTACAAAGGAAAAGAATGGATATTATAGAAAAGCTAGAGAGCGGTGAAAGACTAGAATTTGAAGATAGCATTAAACTTTATGAACTAGATATTTTTACTCTTGGAAAATATGCTTTTAAAAAAAGAGAAAAACTTTACGGTAAAAAGAGCTTTTTCAATATCAATCGTCATATAAATCCTACAAATATTTGCAAAGATATCTGCAAATTTTGTGCTTTTAGCGCAAACAGAAAAAACCCAAATCCCTATACCATGAGTCACGAAGAGATTCTTTCTATAGTAGAAGAGGCTAGCAAAAGAGGAGTTAAAGAGGTTCATATAGTCTCTGCTCATAATGACAAAGCCGGTCTTGAGTGGTATATGGGGATATTTAAAAAGATAAAAGCGAACTTTCCACATATACACGTAAAAGCGCTTACCGCGGCAGAAATAAACTTTTTGGCTAAAGAGTATGGTTACACATATGAAGAGATGATAGATATGATGATTGAAAACGGTGTTGACAGTATGCCTGGTGGCGGTGCGGAAATATTCGATGAAGAGGTAAGGAGTTATATCTGCAAAGGAAAAGTTAGCTCTGATGAATGGCTTGAAATACACAGACTTTGGCACCAAAGAGGAAGAAAAAGCAATGCCACTATGCTCTTTGGGCATGTGGAAAAAAGAGAACATCGTGTTGAACATATGTTAAGACTAAGAAATTTGCAGGATAAGACCGGAGGCTTTAACTGTTTTATTCCACTAATATATCAAAGAGAAAACAACTATCTAAATGTGAAAGATTTTGTAACGGGACAGGAGTATCTAAAAACTATAGCTATCTCTAGATTGATTTTAGACAATATTCCACATATAAAAGCGTATTGGGCTACTTCAACTATAAATCTAGCCTTAATAGCTCAAGAGTTTGGGGCGGACGATTTAGACGGAACGATAGAAAGAGAGGCTATTCAAAGCGCAGCCGGGGCTTCTAGCAGATACGGTATGCCTTTGGAGGAGTTTGTGTATCTTATAAAAGATAGCGGTTTTATACCTGTTGAGAGAGATAGTCTTTATAATGAACTGAAAGTCTGGTAATGAAAAAAGTCTATTATCCATATGAGGAGTTTAGAGAAGATCTGAAAAAATTGGCAAAAAGTATAGATTTCGATTTTGATACGATTATTGCGATTGCAAGAGGGGGTATGAGTATAGCCCATATGCTAGGAGAGTATTTTGGTATAAGAGATGTATATACAATAAACTCTATTGGTTATGAAGATACTAAAAAACTAGAAGGTGTGATGATTTTTAATCTTCCTGATTTACGTAGAAGAAAAAAAATTTTGATAGTAGATGATATAATAGACAGTGGCGAAACAATGAGAGAGGTTGTAAAGATAATTAAAGATAGATATCCAAGAACAGATATAAAAACGGCTGCTATTTTTTATAAAAAGGGTGCAGATTTTAAACCAGATTTTTTTGTAAAATACGCTCAAGATTGGATAGATTTTTTTTGGACTACTGATTTAAAGGTTTAAGATGATTTTGATGATAGACAACTATGACAGTTTCACTTATAATATAGTTCAATATTGCCTAGAGTTAGGTGCCGATTTGAAGGTTATTAGAAATGATGAAATGAAAATTAAGGAGATAGAGAGATTAAATCCTGAAAAGATTATCATCTCTCCTGGGCCTGCTACACCAAAAGAGGCTGGAATAAGTTTGGATGTTATAAAATATTTTAAAGATAAAAAACCTATTTTTGGGATCTGTTTAGGCCATCAGGCTATCGCTGAAGCTTTTGGTGCAGAGATTATAAGAGCTAAAAATATGATGCACGGAAAAACTTCTATGATTGAAGTTGTAAAGGATACTCCTATATTTAATGATATTCCAAATGATTTTATAGCTACAAGATATCACTCTTTGGTAGTAAAACAGGATGAACTTCCTGCAGAAATAGAAGTTACGGCATATAGCAAAGATGATAAAGAGATTATGGCTTTGCAGATAAAAGATAGACCTATTTACGGAGTTCAATTTCATCCTGAATCGATAATGAGTCAATATGGTCATAAGATAATAGACAATTTTCTAAAATTATGAGATATAAATATATTTTATATACTTATCTTCTGTTTTACTTTTTTGTTTTAGCGTATCTTTCATCAACTTTATCAATTTCTCCAAAAGAGGCTCTTATCTTTTATGAAGAGGGCTATCTTTTACACTATATTACAAATTTTATCTGCTCATTATTAGGACAAAATGATCTCTCTTTAAGACTATTTTTTATTACTACAAATATAGCAAATATATTGCTTTTTTTTGATATATCTACTAAAGTTTTAAAAAAAGAGCTAGACGCTTTTTTAGCCGCAACTATATTTTCGATACTCCCTGGTTTTATAAGCTCATCTTTAGTTGTGAATGAAGCTCCTTTAGTTATCTTTTTTACACTTCTGTTTTTATATTTTTATATAAAGTTTGATAAAAAAGCTTATGTACTTTTTCCTATAATGCTATTTATAGATAACTCATTTGCGATATTCTTTTTGGCCCTCTTTTTTTATTCCATATATAAAAAAGATAATTTAACATTAATCTTGTCATTGGTCTTTTTTGCATTTTCTATGTATATTTTTGGTTTTGACGTTAGCGGAAAACCAAAAAACTACTTTTTAGATACTTTCGCTATCTATTCAGCTATCTTTTCTCCATTTGTATTTATTTACTTCTTTTACGCAATATATAGGATTTTAATAAAAGGAAAAAGGGATATTATCTGGTTTATCTCTTTTATAGCTTTTATTTTTTCGCTTCTTCTTTCCTTTAGGCAAAAAATAAGTTTTGAAGATTTTGCACCGTTTGTTTTGATCGGCGTAATCTTTATGGTAAGAGAATTTCTATCAAGTTATAGAGTAAGGGTGCCTCAATTTAGAAAAAAACATAAAATATTATTTTTTGTCGTAGTTGGTAGTTTAGTATTAAACGATCTTGTGTTAATATTTAATAAGCATCTTTATACTCTCTTAGAGAATCCTAAAAAACATTTTGCTTATAATTTTCATATATCAAAAGAGCTTGCCAATAAACTTAAAACAATGGGAATTGATTGTGTAAAAACCTACGATACTAAACTACAAAATCAGCTTAAATTTTACGGTATCAATAGATGCGAAGATTATCTTTTAAGTGAAAGAAAAATTTATCCTTTTAGTAAAAAAGTTTCGATTCGACACAAAAATATAATCTTGAGAAACTATTATGTTTCAAAAATAAACAATAAGTAAAGTTTCTTTTTTTCATTTGTTATTTTTATATCTTTATATTTTTAAGAATGTTACAATTGCACAAAATAAGTGAGTGGTTCGTAGTGTGTAGTGTGTAGTTTTAAAACTATACACTATGCACTACGAGCTTGCGCACTATACACTATTAAAGGAGATGGAATGGCTCAAAGAGCGATACGTGAATATGATGGCAAAAAACTTTTTGCTAAAAACTGGGATAATTATTTTGCCCCTTTAAAATATCCTTTCGAATCAGTATTGGTAAGAAGTGGCGAAGAACTTCTTAAAATTGCCCAAGAGCCTGAGTATAAATGGCTAAAAGATAAGGCATTAGTTGCGAAACCTGATATGCTCTTCGGGAAAAGAGGAAAAAACAATTTAGTTCTTTTTAAAGTTAACAAACCTGGGGACGTTACTTTAGAAGATGCCGCAAAATGGATAGATGAAAAAAGAAGTACCGAAACTACTCTATTAAGTGGACAAAAAGGTATTCTGACACACTTTATAGTAGAGCCTTTTACTCCACACTCTGAAGATGAGGAGTATTATATTGCCGCAACAACTTTAGATGAAAACTATGATGTTCTTTATATGAGTGCTCATGGCGGTGTCGAAGTTGAAGAAAACTGGGATAAAGTTGTTGAGGTCAAAATACCTATAGATGCTTCAGATGAAGAGATTGAAAAAATAATAAAAGAGAATATTCCTTCTGATATCCCTTCAGACAAAAAAGATGTTTATGCAAATTTTGCAGTAGGTTTTTATAAATTTTTTAAAGAGTTAAACTTTGCATATCTTGAAATCAACCCTGTTGTGATTGTTGGCGACAATGTTTATCTTCTTGACCTTGTGGCAAGACTTGATGATACAGCTGGATTTATGATGAAAGATATCTGGGGAGATGTAGAGTTTCCTACACCTTTTGGTATGGAAGAAAAAACTCCTGAAGAAGAGGCTATTGCAGAAGCTGATGCAAAGAGCGGTGCTTCACTTAAGCTTACCGTTTTGAATCCTAAAGGTAGAATCTGGACTTTGGTTGCAGGTGGTGGTGCTTCTGTTGTATATGCTGATACCATAGCTGACCTTGCAGGTGGTGTTGAAGATTTGGCCAACTACGGTGAATATTCCGGTGGTCCTACTACTGATGAAACTAGATTTTATACCGAAACAGTTCTTGATTTGATGACAAGAGAAAAAGATCAACAAGGCAGAGACAAAATACTTATCATAGGTGGAGCTATAGCAAACTTTACTGATGTGGCCAAAACATTTACAGGTATAATTCAAGCTTTTGAAAAATATGCGGATAAAATGAAAAATGTTGGTGTTAGAATTTACGTAAGACGTGGTGGTCCAAATTATGAAAAAGGTCTTAAAGATATTAAAGAGGCAGCAGATAGACTAAGCTTGCCAATAGAAGTTTATGGGCCGGAAACTCATATTACTGATATTGTTAGAATGGCTCTTGAAGCAGATAAAGCAAAAGCATAAGGAGAGAATTTATGGGACTATTTACTAGAGATACTCAAGCGATATTTTGGAATAACAATAGAAACGCAATCCAAAGAATGTTGGATTATGACTATATTATAAAAAGAGAAAAACCGTCTGTTGCGGCAATTGTTGCTCCGACAAGTTCTAACAAATTTGATAAATTCTTTTTTGGAACTGAAGAGGTAATGATACCTATATATAGAAGTACAGCTGAAGCTGCTGCAGCTCATCCTAATGCAGATGTACTTTTGAACTTTGCATCTTTTAGAACTGCATACGATGTAACTATGGATGCATTAGGCTATGATCAGTTTAAAACTATTATGATTACTGCAGAAGGTATTCCTGAAAGACTTGCAAGAATTATGAATAAAACAGCAAGAGACAAGGGTGTGCTTATCATTGGACCTGCTACTGTGGGTGCTATAACTCCTGGGGCATTCAAGGTTGCAAACATTGGTGGTACAATTGACAATATTGTAAAATCAAAACTTCACAGACCTGGTAGCTGCGGACTTGTTACAAGAAGTGGCGGTCTTTTTAATGAGCTCTCAAACATCATTGCGCTAAATGCAGATGGTATAGCTGATGGTGTTGCCATAGGTGGTGATAGATTTGTTGGTTCTGTATTTATCGATCATCTTTTAAGAATGGAACAAGATCCAAATGTCAAATATATGCTTTTGCTTGGTGAAGTAGGTGGACGTGAAGAGTATAAAGTTATTGAAGCAGTAAAAAGTGGAAAGATTAAAAAGCCTATTATCGCTTGGTGTATAGGAACTATTGCTCAACATTTTTCAAGTGGCGTTCAATTTGGACACGCAGGTGCTAGTGCAAATGCAGACGAAGAGACTGCTATTGCTAAAAACAGAGCAATGAGAGAGGCTGGGATACATGTTCCTGACAGTTTCAACGATCTGCCGCATGTTATTAAAGGCGTATATGAGGAGTTGAAAGGTAAAGGAATTATTAAAGATATCGAAGAGCCTGAAGTTCCAAATGTTCCTGAAGATTTTGCAAAAGCTTTAAAAGCTGGAAAGATTAGAAAACCTAAAAACTTTATTTGTACTATTAGTGATGACAGAGGTGAAGAGGCAACATATGCAGGATATCCTATTAGCTCTGTTGCAACCCCAGATACAGGAAAAACAATCGGTGATGTAGTAAGTCTTCTTTGGTTTAAAAAAGTTTATCCTAGATGGGCTGTTGACTTCATCGAGACTGTTATAAAAACGGTTGCAGATCACGGACCTGCAGTTTCAGGAGCACACAATGCAAAAGTTACTGCACGTGCAGGAAAGAGTGTTGTTGAATCTTTGGTAACTGGTCTTTTAACAATCGGACCTAGATTTGGCGGTGCTATAGATGGAGCTGCTTACTACTTTAAATATGCTCATGATAACAATATGAGCCCAAAAGAGTTTGTTAACTATATGAAAAAACAAGGAGTTCCTATCCCTGGAATTGGTCATAGAATAAAATCTGTTAGAAATCCGGATAAAAGGGTAGAGGGACTGAAAAAATTTGCAAAAGATCACTTCCCATCAACTCCACTATTAGAGTACGCTTTAGAAGTTGAAAAACTAACAACGTCTAAAAAAGATAATCTTATCTTAAACGTTGACGGGACTATAGGTATCTTAATGGTAGATATGTGGAGAGCTTTGGGTTACACTGAAGAAGAGATTAATGAATTTATTGAAAGTGGAACGTTGAACGCATTTTTTATTTTAGGAAGAACAATTGGATTTATTGGGCATATTCTTGATGAAAAGAGACTAGGTATGCCTATGTATAGACATCCATTTGATGATATATTGTATGATGTACAAAAGGCAGAAGAAATTAAATAATCTTGTGGTATAATCGGCATAAAGCCGATTATCCACAAAGGTATAAAATGCGAAAGGCATTTACCCTCTATGAAGCAATCATTGTCATAGCGGTAGTTGGTATTATAACTGCTGTAGCTATTCCCCGTATAGATGATGATAGAAAGCAAGAAGCTGCTGATCAAATACTCTCACACATAAGATATACACAACATTTAGCATTAATGAATGATATTTTCCAACCTTATCCTATTAATACATCAGTTAAAGAGACGCAAAGAAGCAAATATTATTATAAACAGCGTTGGCAGATATATTTTACCAATACGGGAGACAATCTGTTTTATGAAATTTTTAGCGACTCTCCTGATGATGGCTCAACAAGCTGTTTTGATAAAGGTGTTGAAACAGACTTTGATGAAATTGCAATAGACCCAGGTACTGGTAAATATCTAGTTGGCAACTGGAGTGAATTAAGTTCAAATCAGTATCCTCCAAGAGAAAAAGTAAATACATGGTTAAATCTTACCCTTACTTTTGGTATTAAAAAGATAGTAGTTGAACCTAGAAACTATCGCTCTTCTGTAATCAATGCAAATTTAGGAGATAGAGTTAGAATACTTTTCGATTATCTAGGAAGACCATATTTTAACGAAGGTTTAGCCGGAGTCGATAATGGAACTGTAAATCCCTTTGATGCTGAAAAGAAGCCGTTAAGAGAAACTGTGAAAATCAACTTTTGCTTTGATACAAATTGTAACGATAAATTTACTATTGCAATAGAACCTGAGACAGGCTACGCACATCTAATTTAATCTAGTTTTAAGCGATTATTTTTTATACTTCCATCCGCTTTTGGCGGCGAGTTCTTTAAATAGTTTGAGATTGTTGGGTTTCAAGTTAAGAGCTTAAAGTTTCAAGCTTAAAGTCTAAAGTCTAAAGTCTAAAGTTTGAAGTTTAAAGTCTATTGTATATCGTCTGATTTTAGATTATAGATTTTTAAATAAGGTTTGTAGCTTAATATATTTGATTGCGGTTTAGCGACTACCGACTATAGGTTATTTACTATAGTCTATTGTCTATAGACTATTAGCTTTATTTAGTTGCTCTTGACAAGATTTTAAAATTTTAATATAATTTCGACCCTTGATTGGGGAAGCTTAGAGTTTTAGAAAAAAAGAGTTCAAATAACACTTATAGAGTTTATAAGTGTTAGAGAGTTCTTTTTTATAGACAATGATAATGATCTTTGAAAACTGGATAAGCTAAAAGGAAATTCTTTTAAGCCTTTGAGTAATTAAGTTTTATGGATAAGACTTTTCTATAAATTATTTATGGAGAGTTTGATCCTGGCTCAGAGTGAACGCTGGCGGCGTGCCTAACACATGCAAGTCGAACGAGAACGGCTCAAACCTTCGGGTTTGGGTGTCAGCTAAGTGGCGCACGGGTGAGTAATACGTAGCTAACCTGCCCTATAGCGGGGGATAACAGGCCGAAAGGCCTGCTAATACCCTATACTCCTTCTCTACATAAGTAGAGTTGTGGAAAGTTTCACTACCAGCTACCTACTATTTGCATTTGTTAGCATAAAGCTAATTGTTTAGATACGAGGAGCAATTTTAAAGATAAATCAAAAGATTATCGAGAAATTGCGACGAAATAGATGAGTAATTAGCTTTATGCCCAAAGGGAACACAAATAAAACTAAATCTTTTGCGTTAGATTTTTTTGCCTTAGATGACTAAGGCTGCAAAAATCTGTCTTAGGTCTTTAGTTTTCTTTATGTTCTAACAAGTGTAAATAGTAGGTAGCTGGTAGTGATGCGCTATAGGATGGGGCTGCGGCCTATCAGCTAGTTGGTGGGGTAACGGCTTACCAAGGCTATGACGGGTAGCTGGTCTGAGAGGATGATCAGCCACACTGGAACTGAGACACGGTCCAGACTCCTACGGGAGGCAGCAGTGGGGAATATTGCGCAATGGGGGCAACCCTGACGCAGCAACGCCGCGTGGAGGATGAAGGCCTTCGGGTTGTAAACTCCTTTTCTGAGGGAAGATGGTGACGGTACCTCAGGAATAAGCACCGGCTAACTCCGTGCCAGCAGCCGCGGTAATACGGAGGGTGCAAGCGTTACTCGGAATCACTGGGCGTAAAGGGCGCGTAGGCGGTTTAGTAAGTCGGGTGTGAAAGCCCACAGCTCAACTGTGGAACTGCATCCGAAACTGCTAGACTAGAGTTCGGAAGAGGCAGGTGGAATTGGTGGTGTAGGGGTAAAATCCGTAGAGATCACCAGGAATACCCATTGCGAAGGCGACCTGCTGGGACGATACTGACGCTGAGGCGCGAAAGCGTGGGGAGCAAACAGGATTAGATACCCTGGTAGTCCACGCCCTAAACGATGGATGCTAGTCGTTGGGGTGCTAGTCACCTCAGTGATGCAGCTAACGCAATAAGCATCCCGCCTGGGGAGTACGGCCGCAAGGCTAAAACTCAAAGGAATAGACGGGGACCCGCACAAGCGGTGGAGCATGTGGTTTAATTCGAAGATACGCGAAGAACCTTACCTGGGCTTGACATCCCGAGAACCCTGTAGAGATACGGGGGTGCCCTCTTATGAGGGAGCTCGGTGACAGGTGCTGCACGGCTGTCGTCAGCTCGTGTCGTGAGATGTTGGGTTAAGTCCCGCAACGAGCGCAACCCTCGTCCTTAGTTGCCAGCACGATAGGGTGGGCACTCTAAGGAGACTGCCCGGGTAACCGGGAGGAAGGTGAGGACGACGTCAAGTCATCATGGCCCTTATGTCCAGGGCGACACACGTGCTACAATGGCGCGTACAGAGAGACGCGATACCGTGAGGTGGAGCAAATCTCTAAAGCGCGTCCCAGTTCGGATTGCAGTCTGCAACTCGACTGCATGAAGCCGGAATCGCTAGTAATCGCGGATCAGCCATGCCGCGGTGAATACGTTCCCGGGTCTTGTACTCACCGCCCGTCACACCATGGGAGTTGAGCTCACCCGAAGCCGGGAGGCCAACCAGTTATTGTAATTGGGGGCTACCGTCCACGGTGGGCTCAGCGACTGGGGTGAAGTCGTAACAAGGTAACCGTAGGAGAACCTGCGGTTGGATCACCTCCTTTCTAGAGAGTACGATCCTAAAGATTCATTTCTTTAGGTTAAGAGTTAGAGTCTCACACTCTAGCTCTTGTGGGCTTAAAGGAAGAGTACTTTTAGCTTGTCCAGTTTTGAGAGATTATTTGTTCTTTAACATGACAAAAGTAGATAGAGGGAATAGTGTGAGCTAATTCTTATGTCCTTATCAGGGGTGAGCTAGATTAGTTGATAGTGAATAGTTGATAGTTGATAGTTGATAGTACATTGCTGTCAACCATCAACCATTCACCATCAACCATTCACCAAATAAGGGCCTGTAGCTCAGGTGGTTAGAGCGCACCCCTGATAAGGGTGAGGTCAGAGGTTCAAGTCCTCTCAGGCCCACCATTGTAAAGCAAAGCTTTGCAGTTGATAGTTAATAGTAGATAGTTGATAGTAAAGAGGATAAGAACTATAAACCATAAACCATCAACTATCAACCAGGAAGGGGAATTAGCTCAGCTGGGAGAGCGCCTGCTTTGCACGCAGGAGGTCAGCGGTTCGATCCCGCTATTCTCCACCATTATAGTAATTGGGAATTAGTAATTAGGAATTAGTGAAAAAGAAACAAAAACAGCCCAATTCCAAATTCCAAATTCCCAATTCCAAAGTTTAAATCAAGTCTTCAAAGGAAGATTTGGTTTAGACTTTAATAGTCTAAAGAGTTATTTGACAATCCATTGTTTAAAGTCTAAGGTAAAGAAACAATTTCAGCCTTACTCAATAGTGTAAGATATGATTCGTAAAAGTAATTCAAATTACGAGTTACGAGCAACGAATTACGAAAAAGTATCTGAGTAAGGCGGCAGTGCGCTTTAGAATAAGTAGGTTAAGCTACAAAGGGCGTACGGTGGATGCCTAGGGTGACAGAGGCGATGAAGGACGTGCTAGGCTGCGAAAAGCCTCGGGGAGCTGCCAAGAAGCGTTGATCCGGGGATTTCCGAATGGGGCAACCCGGCCAGTCGAGAGGCTGGTCACCGGACATAGTCCGGGGCGAACCTGGGGAAGTGAAACATCTCAGTACCCAGAGGAGAAGAAATCAAACGAGATTCCCAAAGTAGCGGCGAGCGAAATGGGATTAGGGCAAACCGGGTGCTTGCACTCGGGGTTGTAGGGCTCCCATAACGGCACCACGAAGGTTAGCAGAACTGTCTGGAAAGGCAGACCATAGAGGGTGATAGTCCCGTAAGCGAAAACCTAAGTGGGCCAGGGATGTCCCTGAGTAGGTCGGGACACGTGTTATCCTGACTGAAGCTGGGAGGACCACCTTCCAACCCTAAATACTCCTGTCACACCGATAGCGAACCAGTACCGTGAGGGAAAGGTGAAAAGAACCCCAGTGAGGGGAGTGAAATAGAACCTGAAACCGTATGCCTACAATCATTCGGAGCCCTATGAGCTTTGCTCAGGGTGACGGACTGCCTTTTGCATAATGAGCCTGCGAGTTGTGGTCAGTGGCGAGGTTAAGCGAACGCGTAGCCGTAGCGAAAGCGAGTCTGAATAGGGCGATGTGGGCATCCCACAAAGTCTCTGGACTTTGTGGGGACCCGCGACTAGTCACTGGCTGCAGACCCGAAGCCAAGTGATCTATCCATGGCCAGGTTGAAGCGGGAGTAAGACCCCGTGGAGGACCGAACCGGTGGAGGTTGAAAACTCTTCGGATGAGCTGTGGATAGGGGTGAAAGGCCAAACAAACTTGGTGATAGCTGGTTCTCTCCGAAATATATTTAGGTATAGCCTCAGGTCGTAGCTACAGGGGGTAGAGCACTGATAGGGCTAGGGCTGCTCACCGCGGTACCAAACCCTGTCAAACTCCGAATACCTGTAGTGTAATCCTGGGAGTCAGGCGTAGGGTGATAAAATCCTATGTCGAGAGGGGAACAACCCAGACTACCGACTAAGGTCCCGAAGTTCTGACTAAGTGGAAAACGATGTGGGGCTGCTTAGACAACCAGGAGGTTGGCTTAGAAGCAGCCATCCTTTAAAGAAAGCGTAACAGCTCACTGGTCTAGCGGCCCTGCGCGGAAAATATAACGGGGCTAAGTCAGACACCGAAGTCGTAGGTTCACTCTGGAGAGTGAGCGGTAGGAGAGCGTTCCAGTCTGCGTTGAAGCTGTACCGGCGAGGAGCAGTGGAGCGGCTGGAAGTGAGCATGCAGGCATGAGTAGCGATAAAACAGGTGAGAATCCTGTTCGCCGAAAACCCAAGGTTTCCTACGCGATGCTCGTCAACGTAGGGTTAGTCGGGTCCTAAGCCGAGTCCGAGAGGGGTAGGCGATGGGAAATCGGTTAATATTCCGATACCTACTTTACACAAGGCGATGGGGGGACGCTTAGGGCTAGCCGAGGTCAGTGATGGAATACTGGCTCGAAGGGTGTAGGGTGTCAGGTAGGAAAATCCGCCTGACGTGTACCCGAGACCTGACAGGCTCTCAAACTCCTTCGGGAGGGCGAGAGAATCGGTGATGCCGTCGAGCCGAGAAAATCCTCTAAGCCGTTTGAGTGTAAGGTAGCCCGTACCGTAAACCGACACAGGTGGGTGAGATGAGTATTCTAAGGCGCGTGGAAGAACCCTGGTTAAGGAACTCTGCAAGCTGGCACCGTATCTTCGGTATAAGGTGTGCCCGTAGTAGGTGAAGCTGCTTGCCAGTGGAGCCGAGGCGGGTCGCAGCGAAGCGCTCCATCCGACTGTTTATCAAAAACACAGCACTCTGCTAACTCGTAAGAGGATGTATAGGGTGTGACGCCTGCCCGGTGCCGGAAGGTTAAGGGGATTGGTTAGCTTTAGGGCGAAGCCATGAACCGAAGCCCCGGTAAACGGCGGCCGTAACTATAACGGTCCTAAGGTAGCGAAATTCCTTGTCGGTTAAATACCGACCTGCATGAATGGCGTAACGAGATGGGGGCTGTCTCGACCAGGGATCCAGTGAAATTGTAGTGGAGGTGAAAATTCCTCCTACCCGCGGAAAGACGGAAAGACCCCGTGGACCTTTACTACAGCTTGACACTGCCATTGGGATAGGGATGTGCAGGATAGGTGGGAGGCTGTGAAGCCTGGGCGCCAGCCTAGGTGGAGCCGTCCTTGAGATACCACCCTTCCTTATTCTGATGGCTAACTTGCCGGTGTTATCCACCGGGAGGACAATGTCTGGCGGGTAGTTTGACTGGGGCGGTCGCCTCCTAAAGTGTAACGGAGGCTTACAAAGGTTGGCTCAAGACGGTTGGAAATCGTCTGTAGAGTATAAAGGCATAAGCCAGCCTGACTGTGAGAGAGACAACTCGAGCAGAGAGGAAACTCGGTCTTAGTGATCCGGTGGTTCTGAGTGGAAGGGCCATCGCTCAAAGGATAAAAGGTACCCCGGGGATAACAGGCTGATCTCCCCCAAGAGCTCACATCGACGGGGAGGTTTGGCACCTCGATGTCGGCTCATCGCATCCTGGGGCTGGAGCAGGTCCCAAGGGTATGGCTGTTCGCCATTTAAAGCGGTACGCGAGCTGGGTTCAGAACGTCGTGAGACAGTTCGGTCCCTATCTTCCGTGGGCGTAGGAAGGCTGAGGAGAGCTGACCCTAGTACGAGAGGACCGGGTTGGACGTGCCACTGGTGTACCAGTTGTCCTGCCAAGGGCACCGCTGGGTAGCTATGCACGGAACGGATAACCGCTGAAAGCATCTAAGCGGGAAGCCGACTCCAAGATGAGCCTTCCCTGAAGGACGGTGGAAGACTACCACCTTGATAGGCTGGGTGTGTAAGCCCTGCGAGGGGTTTAGCTGACCAGTACTAATAGTCCGTTTGGCTTAACCAAAGGGTCTCTCTATAGAGGATTTATACCTCATAGCTTTAAAATTTCATTTAGATATAAGGAATTGCGACGAAGTTTATGTAATCATAAACGAGGAGCAATAACGAAATAGATAAATAGAAATTTTAAAGCCCATAGGGAAAAGAGATTAACAGCAATCTTTAGCAAAAAATTTATTTTACTTATATTTATAAGCCTTCATAAATTTTTTACTAAATCTTACTATTACTCTCTTTTCTATGAGATATAAATTCTCTATAGAGAGACCCTACGCACTGCCGCCTTACTGAGATACTTCTAACCTTAGACTATAAACAATGGATTGATTTCTTTAAAAAATAGTAATTAGTAATTAGTAATTGGGAATTAGGAACTAGAAATTAGAAAAAAATTTCTCCAATTCCAAATTCCCAATTCCTAATTCCAAATTACAGAAATACTGAGTCTTCCAAGGAAGATTGAGTATTTCTGTCCTGGTGCCTATAGAGCGGAGGAAACGCCTAGACCCATTTCGAACCTAGAAGCTAAGCTCCGCATCGCTGATGATACTGCACCCTCCGGGTGTGGAAAAGTAGGTCGGCGCCAGGCGGAATATTGATACACTACTGCAAAACTCACAAGTTTGTCTCCCAAAATATTTAAATAGTAATCTAGCTATCTGAAATTGCATATATCTTCAACTAATTCAAAATTTTCTTTTTATTTTCTATTTAGTATTATCAAAAACACCTTTACTAACAAGTTTGGATTTGTTTATGAAAAAAATCAATTTATAAGCTAATTATAATTTTTTCTAATGTAAGATAATTACAAAGTTCAATTTGGAAGAGGTATGAAATGAGACTATTAATTTCTTTTTTAATAATTGCTGTTATCTCTATTGGGATTAATGCGCATGCCTCAGTTTACAAAGGCCAAAAAGAGTATATGAAAATATGTAAAGTATGTCATGGCAGTGGCACTAAAGTTTCAAAGGCAAAAACAACTGATGAGTGGATAGAACTTTTTGCTAATAATGCATCAATGTTAAAAAAAATACATATTAAAGATAAAAATGCAATGAAGTATTTAAATAGTAAAAGATTTGAAAAAAAGAAAAAACACCTTTTAGATTTCTTTAAAAAATATGCGGCTGATAGCGGTAATGTTCCAGCATGTAGTGATTGATTTTTGAACTTTTGTATTTTTTTAGATAAAATTGCCTCAAAAAAAGAGGTGATTTATGGCTAAAATGTGGTCAGGCCGTTTTGAAAAAGAGACTTCTAAACTCCTAGATGAATTTAATGCTTCACTTATGTTCGATAAAGAACTTTATAAAGAGGATATTAAAGGCTCTATTGCTCATGCAAAAATGCTCAATAAAAGAGGTATTTTAACTGATAGTGAGTTGAAAGATATTGTAAAAGGTTTGAAAGAGATAGAAACAGAGATAGAAGAAGGAAAATTTGGGTTTAATATATCTGATGAAGATATTCATATGGCTATCGAAAAGAGACTTACAGAAAAGATTGGATATGCTGGCAAAAAGCTTCATACTGCAAGAAGTAGAAATGATCAGGTAGCTTTGGATTTTAGACTTTATGTACTTAGAAAAGACAAAGAATTATCTTCTTTGATAAAAAATCTCGTACATACTTTGTTAGATATATCAAAAAAACACAAAAATACGATTCTTCCTGGAATGACACATCTTCAGCATGCACAGCCTATCTCATTTTCATATCATATGCTAGCTTACGCTTCTATGTTTAAAAGAGATATTGAAAGGTTTGAAAGTTCTTATGAAAGAAACAGCTACTCTCCTTTGGGATGTGCCGCTTTAGCTGGAACTCCTCATCCGATAGATAGAGAAATGGTTGCGAAAGAGCTTGGATTTAAATCTACAACTATAAACTGCTTAGATACGGTAAGCGATAGAGATTTTGCGTTAGAGATACTTTTTAATATCGCAACGCTTATGATGCATATTTCAAGACTTGCAGAGGAGCTTATTATTTGGTCAAGTTATGAGTTTAAATTTATTACTATTAGTGATGATTACGCAACTGGAAGTTCCATAATGCCGCAAAAGAAAAATCCAGATGTTCCAGAGCTTTTAAGAGGAAAAACAGGTAGAACGTATGGTAACTTAATATCACTTTTAACAGTTATGAAAGGATTACCGCTAGCATACAATAAAGATATGCAAGAGGATAAAGAGGGTGTTTTTGATAGTGTTAAAACAGCTGAAATTAGTTTAGTAATTTTAAATGAAGTTTTAAAAACTATGCATATAAATGAAGAAAATATGTATAAAGCAGCTAAAATAGGACATTTAACAGCTACTGATCTAGCCGATTATCTTGTTGAAAAATGTGGAATACCTTTTAGGGAAGCTCATTTTATAACAGGACGTGCCGTAGCGCTTGCAGAGAGTAGAGGAAAAGATATTAGTGATCTTAGTTTCGAAGAGCTTAAAAGTATAGATGATAGGATACAAGAGGATGTTTTAGAGTATTTAAAATTGGAGCACTCTATGAACTCTAGGAACTCTTTGGGTGCCACTTCTGTTTCACAGGTTGAAAAGCAGATAGAATTTTTTGAAAAATGGTTAAAAGAAAAGGAATAAACAGAAGGTAAAATTGAGCAGCAAAACGAAATCCTAGCTGCTGCTCATAGAGTTATACATACTTTTTAGCCTCTTTTTCGGGTGCTAGATAAGGCCAAAGAAGTTTTGTTCCTCCTAATATATGAAAATGAAGATGCATAACTTCTTGCCCTCCATCTTCGCCGTTATTTACAATTAACCTATATCCTGTTTTGTCTAGAGATAGAGTTTTTGCCACTTCCTGAATGAAGGGTGTCATTTTAGCCATTATTTCGCTTGGAGTACTTTGAAAGTTTTCGATATGCTGTTTAGGAATTATCAAAACATGAATCGGAGCTTTTGGGCTGATATCGTGAAAAGCCATAAACTCTTCGTTTTCCAAAACTTTGTTAGAAGGAATCTCGCCATTTACGATTTTACAAAAAATACACATTATCTCTCCTTTTATTAAATAAACTTGATTAAATCCGGGCTAAAATAATAATACGCTAATATTATATCTTATCTTTTTATAATAATATTTGTAATATCATTTGCAAAACCAAAAATTAGGGGTGTTTTTTGGAAGAGTGGATTAAAAAAATAGCTGAAGCTTTAGATTTGGAAGAGCTGGAAAAGATACGAATTGCTATATTTGGTAAAAAAGGAATTTTAGCCAAAGAGTTTGCGAAATTAAAAACACTTTCAAACGAAGAGAAACCAAAAGTAGCTAAAGAGTTGAATGAAGTTAAGATAAAGTTTAATGAATTAATAGCTAAAAAGAGAGATGAACTGGAGAAAAAAGTACTCGATGAAGAGCTTAAAAAAGATGAGATAGATGTCTCTTTATTTTCCCCTTACAATAATAAAGGAGCACTACATCCAGTACAAGATACTCTTGATAGAATCATAGAATATTTTGTTTCTATGAACTTTTCCATAGAAACTGGACCACTAGTAGAAGACGACTTCCACAATTTCGAAGCTCTAAATCTTCCTAAATACCATCCGGCAAGAGATATGCAAGATACCTTTTATTTTAAAGATGAAAAACTTTTGAGAACACACACTTCTCCAGTACAGATAAGAACAATGCAAAAACACAAACCACCTATACGAATGATAAGTCCAGGAGCTGTATTTAGAAGAGATTTTGATCTGACTCACACTCCTATGTTTCATCAAGTAGAGGGTCTTTTGGTTGATAAAAAAGGGGAAGTAAGCTTTGCAAATCTTAAATATATATTGAGCGACTTTTTGCATCATATGTTTGGAGAAGTGGATATCAGATACAGACCGAGTTTTTTCCCGTTTACTGAGCCTTCTGCAGAAGTAGATATAAGCTGTATTTTTTGCAAAGGCAAAGGGTGTAGAGTCTGTTCACAAACTGGATGGCTTGAGGTCTTAGGATGCGGTATGGTGGACCCTAATGTTTTTGAAGCTGTAGGCTATAAAGAGGTAAGCGGATATGCTTTTGGATTGGGAGTTGAGAGATTTGCTATGCTTATACACAAAATCCCAGATCTTAGAAGTCTTTTTGAAGGAGATTTAAGACTATTGGAGCAGTTTAGATGATAATTTCAAGAAGTTGGTTACAAGAGTGGTTAGATATTTCAGGTATTACAACCGAAGAGATCATTAAAAAATTAAACTCTATAGGACTTGAAGTTGCTGAATATAAAAAGATAGATATTCCTTCAAAAGTAGTCGTGGGAAAAGTTTTAGAGTGTGAAAAACATCCTAACGCTGATAAACTTTCTGTTTGCAAAGTTGATGTAGGCGATGGAATAAAACAGATTGTGTGCGGTGCAAAAAATGTGGCTAAAGATCAGTATGTACCTGTAGCTTTGGTAGGTACGATTTTACCTGGAGATTTTAAAATAAAGCCTGCTAAACTCAGAGGCGTAGATAGTGAAGGAATGATCTGTTCATCAACAGAGATAGGCCTGCCTAAACTTGAAGACGGAATAATGATTTTAGATGAGAGTATAGGTAAACTAGAACTTGGAAAAGAGATTAGAGAGTATAAAATATTAAATGATGAGATTATCGATATAGAGCTAACCGCAAATAGAGGCGATTGCCTAAGTATTTATGGTATAGCACGAGAACTAAGTGCTGCTTTTGATATTTCTGTTAAAAATATTGAGGATATAGTATTTGATAATAATGAAAAGATGCAGCTAGGTATAGGAAGAGTTCTACATATTAAGCATGAAGAGTGTGATTCAAGTTTGTTATATAAAGTCTTTTCCAAAAAAGATTATAAAAACCCTTTGAAAATCAGAGTTAGACTTGGCTTTATAGAAGAGGATCTAAAAAACGAGATCGAAAACCTTGCGTTTTATACTACATACTCTGTAGGAACCATCCTTAGAAGTTATGGATACAATATATTTAAAAAAGATAATGATGCATTGATTGAGATAAAGAAAGATGAAAACTTTATGGATGCTGTATTTAATGATAAAAAAGTCTCTATTATTGGTATAAATCAAATAAAAGAGTCTAAACCGTCAAAAGAAGATCCATATTTTATAATTGAAGCTAGCTATACAGACCCTGAACTACTTGCAAAAAAATATTATGAAGCGTGTAAAAAAAACAAAATAGATACGGATTGGGTATATTACAGAAGTAGTCGTGGTAGTAACCCAGATCTCTATATGGGGATGGACTATTTTTGTTATCTTGTTAAAGAGTATAGTGATATAGATATATTTTCAGGAACACACGAAATATTAAAAGATAAAGAGACTCAGACAATAAATGTGAATCTAGACAATCTTTCAAAGCTTATTGGACAGGAAGTATCCCATAATAAAATAGTAAATATTTTGGTAAAACTTGGATTTAGTATTGTAAAAAGTGAAGATAAAAATCTAGTGATAAAAATTGCTCCCTTTAGGCATGATATAAAAAATGAACAAGATATTGCCGAAGAGTGTGTAAGATTCATCGGAATAGACAACATAGAGCCGAAACCTTTTAAATTTGAAGAGAAAAATCGCATAAATGAGGCGATGAGAGATTTTAAAAAGAGAAAAGATTTAAGAACCAAAGCGGTTTCGGCAGGTTTTTATGAAACAACTAATTATATTTTTACCGATAAAGAGAAATTGAAGAAGTATGGTTTAAAAATCGTAAAAAACGAATTAGATCTTATAAATCCGATAACCAACGATTTAAACACTTTAAGAACATCTTTAATTCCTGGACTCTTAGAGCAAGTTGTAAATAATGTAAAAAATGGAAAAAGAGGTATAAGACTTTTTGAAATAGGAACAATTTTTGATGAAAATAGAAATGAATCCACATCTTTTGCACTGATTTTCAGCGGTATTAAAGAAGAAGATAGTGTTTCTAACCACGGAAAGCCGGACGAAGTTGATTTTGATACGTTTGTAAAAAAAATCTCTTCAATAATAGGAGATTTTGAGCTTGAAAAGTGTAATGTTCAAAATAGTCTTATGCACACTTTTCAATCCGCAAATATTTTGAAAAACGGTACTGTTTTGGGAAAAGTTTACAAATTGCATATCCAGTGTCAAAAAGAACTTGAATTACCGGTTACATATATTTGCGAACTTGATTTTGAGAAGATTCCATACAGTTTGAAAGAAGCAAAAGAGTATTCAAAATATCAAGTAGCTTTTAGAGATTTGAGTGTTTTGGTAGATAAAGATATACAATTTTTAAAAATTAAAGAGATTTTAAAAAAGAATCTGCCGAAAGAGGTGAAAAGATTTTATCCTGTAGATATTTATGAAAGTGAGAAGCTTGGGGATAAAAAGAGTTTGACGATAAGATTTGTTGTTCAATCAGATGAAAAGACATTGAGTGAAGATGAGATAGGTACTATAATGCAAAGTTTATTGGATATTTTAAAAACCCAGATAAATGCGGAGCTTAGATGAGTTATATAAAAGTAAAAAAAGCGGACTCTTTTGAACTAAAAATAGATTCTATCGCCCCTGATAAGTCTATATCTCACAGATGTGCAATGTTTTCGCTTTTAAGTGATAAACCCTCGCATATAAAAAATTTTTTGTTGGCTGAAGATACACTTAACACACTTAATATCGTTTCAAAACTTGGTGCTGATATAAACAAAGAAGGCTCTGTTATAACCATAACTCCAAAAGAGTATAAAGAACCAGATGATATTTTGGATTGTGGAAATTCAGGGACGGGTATGAGGCTGTTTTGCGGTCTTTTAGCCGGAATGGACGGTTTTTTTGTTTTAACTGGTGACAAATATCTAAGGCGCCGTCCTATGAAAAGAGTAACAGAACCTTTAAAAAAGATTGGTGCCAAAATAGATGGTAGAGAAGATGGAAATCTGGCACCTATAGCAATAAGAGGCTCTAAACTCAAAAGTTTTGAGTATGAAAGTAAAATCGCTTCGGCTCAAGTCAAAAGCGCACTTATACTGGCTGCTTTAAAGGGAGATGGGATCTCTTTATTTAAAGAGCCTGAATTAAGTAGAGATCATACAGAGAGAATGCTAAAAGGTATGGGAGCCGAACTAAAGACAAAAATAACTAAAAATGGTTATGAAGTTATAATACATTCTTTAAAGAGGCCATTAGAGCCTTTAAATATAAGAGTTCCGGCAGATCCTTCCAGCGGATTTTTCTTTGCTGTTGCCGCTGCTATAGTTCCTGGAAGCAGAGTGGTTTTAAAAGATATCACTTTAAATCCCACAAGAGTTGAAGCTTATAAGATTTTAAAAAGAATGGGCGCTAAGGTTGAGTTTATAGAAAAAGAGAGCGTTTACGAACCTATAGGCGATATAGTTGTTCAATCTTGTAAGTTAAGAGGTGTGGAAGTTAGCGAAAATATCTCTTGGCTTATTGACGAACTTCCCGCACTATCCATTGCTATGGCTGTAGCGGAAGGGAAAAGTGTTGTAAAAAACGCAAAGGAACTTAGAGTAAAAGAGAGTGATCGTATAAAAAGCGTAGTTGAAAATCTTAGAAAATGTGGCATTGAGGTAAAAGAGTTTGAAGATGGCTATGAGATAGAGGGAGGAGAGTTTAAAGAGGCTGTCATTGATAGTTTTGGTGATCATAGAATCGCTATGAGTTTTTTGATAGCCGGACTTCTTTGCGGTATGAGAGTGGAAGATGTGGAGTGTATAGCTACATCTTTTCCAAATTTTGTGGATATTTTAAAAGAGATAGCAGAGGTTGAAGTTGGAGATTAGATTAGCTAAAAGTTACGGATTTTGTTTTGGGGTAAAAAGAGCTATCAAAATAGCTGAACAGACGCAAAATAGCAATACTTTAGGTCCTCTTATCCATAATAAAAAAGAGATAGAGAGGCTCAAAGATGAGTTCAATGTAGGACTTATAGAGGATATTGACGAAGCTAAAGAGGGCGATACTGTCGTTATTAGAACACACGGTATTCCTAAAGATAAACTAAAAAAGCTTAAAGAAAAAACAGACAATATCATAGACGCAACTTGTCCTTTTGTTACTAAGCCCCAGCAAATAGTGGAGCAGATGAGTGAAGAAGGATATAGTATTGTGATTTTTGGAGATATAAACCATCCGGAAATCAAAGGAGTTATGAGTTACGCGAAAGACCCGGTTGTTGTACTTAGTGTAGAAGAATTAGAGGGAATAAGACTTAAAGAGAAAGTGGCAACTGTTGCTCAAACAACAAGAAAGTTTGAAGAGTATCAACAAATTGTTAATTATCTTATGCATCACTATAAAGAGGTAAGAGTTTTTAACACTATCTGCAATGCTACTTTTGATAATCAAGATGCTGCAAAAGAGCTCTCCAAAGAGGCGGATATAATGATAGTGATAGGCGGTAAAAACTCGTCTAATACTAAACAGTTATATAAAATATGCAAAGAAAATTGTCATGACAGCTATCTTATTGAGGATGAGAGTGAACTTGAAAAAGAGTGGTTTGAAGGTAAAAAACTTTGTGGAGTCACAGCGGGAGCTTCTACTCCCGATTGGATAATCCAGAGGGTTATTGGCAAAATAAGGGAATTTAAAGTATAATAGCGAAATTTAAAAAAATTAAGGAAAGAAGAATGGATAGAGAGGAATTAATAGGTAGTGGTGAATCAAGCGAAGATTTTGCTTCAATGCTTGAGGAGTCGTTTAAAAAGAGTGAGTCAAAACTTCTTGACGGACATATAGTGGAGATTCAAGATGAAGAGAGAGTATTGGTAGATATTGGTGAGAAACAAGAGGGTATTTTAAATATCAACGAAATAAAAGATGAAGAAGGAAATCTTCTGTATAAAGTTGGTGACACTATCAAAGTTATTGTTTCAGGCTTTAGAAACGAAAGACCTATCATATCTCATAAAAAAGCTATGGCTAAAGCCAAAACAGCAGAGTTTATAAAAGAGTATAAAGATAATTTTGAAGATATTGTTATAGAGGGAAAAATAACAGGTAAGAACAGAGGCGGTTATACGGTAGAGAATGATGGAGTCCAGTTTTTCTTACCAAATTCGCTCTCTTATCTTAAAAAAGCGGAAACCGGAAGAAAAATAAAAGCTAAAATTGTTAAAATAGACGAAAATAGCAACTCTATAGTTATCTCTAGAAAAAAATATATCGAAGATGAGAGAAAAAAGAGAAAAGAGATAATTAAAGAGTTAATGAAAGAAGACAAGATAGTTGAAGGAATTATCAAAAAAATTACTAATTATGGAATGTTTGTTGAAGTAGCCCCAGGTGTTGAAGGTTTAGTCCATTATAATGAGATTAGCTATAAGGGGCCAGTAAATCCGGCTAAATATTACAACGAAGGCGAAAAAGTTAATGTAAAAGCTATAAATTATGACGAAGAGAAAAACAGACTATCACTTTCTATCAAAGCTACGCAACCCGATCCTTGGAACGAGATAAAAGATGAGCTTGAAGTTGGAGACACTATAAATGTTACTGTAAGTAATATTGAGCCTTATGGAGTTTTTGTCGATCTTGGAAACGACGTAGAGGGATTTTTACATATATCAGAGATAAGCTGGGACAAAAAAGTAAAACATCCGAAGGACTATTTAAATATTGGTGATGAGATAGATGTGGAAGTTATAGAGATAGATGCTCAAAATAGGAAACTTAGAGTATCTTTGAAAAATCTTTTGCCAAAACCTTTTGAAGAGTTTTTGAAAAATTACAAAGAGGGTGATGTTGTTAAAGGGTCTATTACCTCTTTGACAGATTTTGGCGCATTTGTAAAAATCGGAAATGTAGAAGGTTTGCTTCATAATCAAGATGTTAGCTGGGAAAAATCAAAAGCTAAAGATATTTTAAGTGTCGGTGATGAAGTTGAAGTAAAAATCGTAAAAATAGATAAAGATAACGAAAAGATCTCTTTGAGCAGAAAAGCTGTTATGGAGTCACCTTTGCAAATTTACGCCAAAGATAAAAAAGTAGGTGATATTGTAAAAGGAAAATTAAAAGATATCAAAGATTTCGGAGTCTTTGTGGAACTAGAACGCGGTGTTGATGCACTTATAAGAAATGAGGATTTAGCACCTCTTAAAAAAGATGATCTAAATGCAGGCGACGATATAGAGGGAGTTATCTCTATGATAGATGTAAATAGGGACAAAATAAGGCTATCAGTTAGGAGACTTTCTAAAATAAAAGAGAAAGAGGCGTTAAAAGAGATTAACAAAGATGATGAAAAGATCACTTTAGGTGAAATAATAAAAGACAAACTCGATAATAACTAAAGGGCTGGGATGAGTAAAAAAAAGATTGTAGTTTGTGATCATATTCATCAAAAAGGTTTTGAACTTTTAAATAAAGAGCAAGATATAGAAGTTATAAATGCTGCAGATGTGCCTAAAGGTGAACCTCTTTATGAAGTTATAAAAGATGCTGATGTAGTTATAACAAGAAGTCCTACACCTGTAGATGAGCCTTTTTTAGAAGCTGCAAAAAATCTAAAAGCGATTGTTAGAGCAGGTGTTGGCGTTGACAACGTGGATATAGAAGGTTGCAGCAGAAGAGGGATCATAGTTATGAATGTTCCCACCGCTAATACGATTGCGGCTGTAGAACTAACGATGGCTCATATGCTTAGTTGTGTAAGAGCTTTTCCTTATGCGCATAATCAGCTAAAATTAGAGAGAATTTGGAAAAGAGAAAACTGGCTGGGGACTGAGTTAAAAGGTAAGAAACTAGGAATCATAGGTTTTGGAAATATTGGAAGCCGCGTAGGAATAAGAGCAAAAGCTTTTGAGATGGAAGTTATAGCTTATGACCCGTATATTCCGCCTGAAAAAGCGACAGATCTTGGTATAAAATATACTAAAAATTTTGATGATATCTTAAAATGCGATATCATAACGATACACACCCCTAAAAACAAAGAGACTATCAATATGATAGACCGTGAAGAGATTGCAAAAATGAAAGACGGAGTGGTTCTTATCAACTGTGCAAGAGGCGGTCTATACAATGAAGATGCACTTTATGAAGGACTTAAAAGCGGTAAAATAAGGTTTGCCGGTATTGATGTTTTTACAAAAGAACCTGCAGTTGACAACAAACTTTTAGAGCTAGATAACGTAACCGTGACTCCTCATCTTGGAGCCAATACTATCGAGTCACAAGAAAAGATTGCCATTCAAGCGGCCGAACAGGCTTTGGAGGCTGTTAGAGGAAGCAGTTATCCAAACGCTTTAAATCTTCCTATAAAAGAGGATGAGATACCTCCTTTTGTAAGACCATATCTAGAACTTGCTCAAAAGATAGGTTTTTTAGCGGCTCAAGTAAATAAAGGCGTATTTAAATCTATTAAAGTTGTTGCCGAAGGTGAAATCGGTGAGTATATAAAATCTTTAACCACTTTCGTAGTAGTAGGCGCATTAAAAGAGTCTCTAGGTGAAAGCGTAAACTACGTTAATGCCGAATTTGTCGCTAAAGAGAGAAGTATAGAGATAAAGAGTGTAGTAAATCCAAATATGAGTGGATATAAAAATAAAATCAGTGTTAAACTTACAACAGATAAAGATGTAATAGAAATAGGCGGAACAATATTTGAAGAGACCGTTCAAAGAATAGTTGAGATAAACAATTTTGCGTTAGATGTTGAACCTAAAGGAAAGATGATTCTTTTTAAAAACACCGATGTTCCTGGAGTTATCGGACAAGTTGGTATGATTTTAGCCAAACATAATATCAATATAGCCGATTTTAGACTAGGACGAGATAATCACGGTCTAGCATTGGCGGTTATTATAGTTGATGATGAGGTTACTAAAGAGACGTTGCGTGAACTTGAAGATTTAGAGGCTTGTATCTCCGTGTCTTATGCTATACTTTAACGAAACGGTACTTCCGTTTCGTCTTTCAATCCAATAAAAATTTCTTATTAAAAATATAATATTAATCAATAATTAAGGATAATAGTATATAATCTATTACTACATTTTTGTTAAAGTTTAAGATATGGTCATTTTTGTATGAAAATATATATTTGGAGGATTTTATGAGATATTTTCTTTTATTTGCTTTTACATTTGTTTCACTCTTTGCCGGTGTAGAAAATTTGAAGTTGGACGAGGCTATAAAGCTTTTAAAAAAGAACAATAATGAGATAAAAATAGCAAAGTTTGAAGAAGAGATTGCAAAATTTAAAACGAAAATTGCAAAAAGTTACAATTATGGAACTTTAGATTATACTTTTAACGCTTTGAGAAGTAACGATGCCGGTAATGTTTTTGGATTTAAGCTACAGTCTCGGGAAGCCACTTTTAGGGATTTTGGTTTTAGTGATTTTTTAGGAGGAGTGGGACAGGCATTGCAGATGGCCGGAGGTAATTTTGGAGCTTTTACAACAATCATGTCTAATCCCACAATGCAAAACATGCTTCTTGATACGGCGCCGGATGATCTAAATAACCCAGACGCTAGAAACCATTTCCAAAGTAAAATCTCATACATGGTTCCTCTCTTTACTGGTTATAAACTGGCCCAATATGAAAAGATCTCCAAAGCTATGGAGAAGATGAGCTCATTAGATACTAAAAAGATTATAAATGAAAAGATTTATCAAACAAAAAAGACTTTTTACGATATAACTTTGGTTGAAAACTATATCAGAAATCTTGAAAAACTAAAAGCCAATATAGATAAGCTTGAAGACATAATTAAAGCTTTTATGAGTGAAGGATATGCAAAAGATACAGATCTTTTAGAAGTTCAAGCTAAAAAAGCTGAAGTCCTTAGTTATCTTAATCAAGCTAAACTAAACAGGGAGCTTGCCTATCAATTTTTGGAGTTTTTGATAGGAGAAAAGGTTGATTCTATTGCCCATACTGAAGAGCTTGCAAAACTTCCTCAAGGTTCTCCTGAAGAGTTAGTAGAAAAAACGATAGATATGAAAAAGGTTAAAATGGGACTTAAGATAACCGATATGAACGTAAAACTTCAAAAAAGCGGATATTATCCTACTATCGGAGCTTTTGGTGAGTATGGAAGTGCCGATAACGTACCTTTTAATGACTTTTTCGATAAAGATGCCTACACTATAGGCGCACAACTTAAATGGAATCTTTTTAATGGCGGGGAAACTACCGCTCAGGTACAAAAAGCAAAGATAGAAAAGATGAAAATGTTAGAGCAGTATAATCTTGCAAAAAGAGGGTTAGCTCTTAAAATAAGACAAATTATTACCGAAGTAAAAAGCAAAGATTTTGATGTTAAAGCCAAAACAAAAGAGTTTGAATTTTCTAAAAGAGTATATGAGCATTATGAAGAAAAATATAAAGAGGGACTTGTAAAAATCAGCGACGTATTGATAAAACATTCAGAAGAGATTCAGTCTTTGCTTGAACTTTTAAAAGTAAAAACCCAAAGAAACGAAAAAGTATTTATGTTAGAGAGTTTATTGGATAAAGGAGAGTAGATGAAAAAAATTGCACTGTTTTTGATGATGATTTCGTCCCTGTTTGCGGGTGAACTTAAGTTATCGGGTACGGTAATCAGCGATGATACAAAGATGATTGCTAGTAGGTTTATGGGATTTGTAGAAAAAGTTTATGTAAATGAGGGAGATTATGTCAAAAAAGGTGAGCTTTTATACACTATAGACAGTAAAGAGATTGATCTAGCTAAATCTCAAGTAGAATTGATGATTCAGCAAGCGAGGCTTGCGGTACAGATGAATGAAAATATGCTTCACAACGTGAGACTTAACTACGAAAGACACAAAAGACTTTTTGAAAAAGGTATGGTGGCAAAATATGAGCTTGAAAATATGGAGCTGATGTTTAAAAATACAAAAGATATGGTTGAGATAGCAAAAAAACAGCTTGCCCAAGCAAAAGCTAAACTTGAAGAGGTTAATCACCAGTATGAATATCTAAAACTAAAAGCCCCAAACGATGCAGTTGTTATCCAGAAAAACATAAAAGAGGGACAGATTGCGATTCCGGGAATGCCCGCTCTTGTGATTACCTCTTTGGATAATCTAAAAGTTTTAGTGGAGATAAGCGAGAGCAATCTTAATGTGGTAAAAATAGGAAAAGAGGCTGAAGTTTTTATCCCGTCGGTAAAATTTAGAGCAAAAGGAAAGATTACTTCCATAATTCCGGCTTCAAACCCTATGACACATAAATTTAAAGTAAAAATCTCTTTTGATAAGCAAGGAAATAGTGATATCATTCCTGGAATGTATTCAGAAATAACTATAAGATAAGGGTAGAAGATGGCTGAAATAAAATGTAAATATACCCCTAAAGATATTGCCGGGAAGCTTGCGTTATCTTTTTTGCACAATCCTTTAACCGCGCTTCTTGCCGTTTTTATATTGGCAGTAGGGTATTTATCGCTTGAGATAATGCCTAGAGAAGAGGACCCGCAAATTGCTATCAGTGGCGGCGCTATTATCGTACCTATGCCTGGAGCTTCGCCAAAAGAGATAGAAAATGTTATAGTAAAACCGCTTGAAGAAAAGATTAGAGAGATTTCTGGCGTTGAGTATATCTACGGAATGGCAATGGAAAATGTTGGGATTGTTAATGTTCAGTACTATATCGGCGAAAATAGAGAGATATCTAACCTAAAGCTTTATGATAAAGTTATGCAAAATATGGATCAATTACCAAAAAATGCGATGCAGCCACTGGTTAAGCCATTTGATATCGATATTGACATTCCTATATTAACTTTTGCTTTTTATAAAAAAGATCCAAACCTGAGCGATGCGGAACTTTTTAAGATAGTTAAGGATATTCAATATAGATTTAACCGCATTAAAAACGTATCAAAAACGGAACTTAAAGGTGCTCATAAAAGACAGTTTAATATTTTAGTAGATCTAAACAAACTAAAAGGCTACCATATCTCCATGGGTCAGATTATGAAAGCGGTTCAATCCGTTGCTTTACAGGTACCTGAAGTCAAAAATAGAACAAAAGACAATAAAATCGTTATCTTTGGC
Organism: Nitrosophilus labii; assembly: GCF_014466985.1. NCBI lineage: Bacteria > Pseudomonadati > Campylobacterota > Epsilonproteobacteria > Nautiliales > Nitratiruptoraceae > Nitrosophilus > Nitrosophilus labii. The sequence continues at coordinate 1,239,199 of NZ_AP022826.1, read as the reverse complement.
GTTCCTAACGCAATAGAGAGTATAGAGGATGTAAAAAATATAATGGTTGCAAACTATATGGGTTCGCCAATATATGTAAAAGATATTGCTAAAGTAGAAGATGGAGTCGATATTCAAAACTTTAAAAGTGCCAAAATATGGACAAAAGATATTAAAAAAGATATTGAGCAATATACTTTAACCATAGCTAAACTTAAGGGAACAAACGCAGTTTTCGTTGCAAATGATGTTTTAGCAGAGTTAGAAAACCTAAAGCCGATGTTGGAAGAAAAAGGTGTGGGTTATGTGTTAACAAGAGATTATGGAAAAAGAGCCAACGACGCTGTTAACGAACTGGTAAGACACTTGCTTATAACTATTTTGATAATTGCCGTTATGCTTATCTTTTTCCTTGGATGGAAAGAAGCCGTTATCGTTACTTTTACGGTTCCGGCTATATTGGCAATAACTTTGTTTATAGCATATATTACAGGTCAGACTATTAACAGGATTACACTCTTTGCTTTCTTACTCTCACTTGGTCTTTTAGTGGACGCGGCTATAATCGTTATAGAAAATATACACAGACATCTTCACGAACATGACGCTGCATACAAAGATATGGACACCATTATGGTTGAAGCTACAGATGAGATAGGAGCACCGACCAACGTTGCAACGCTAGCGATTATTTTAACTATGGTTCCGATGGCATTTGTTGGCGGTATGATGGGTGAATTTATGAAACCTATACCTTACAATGTTCCTGTAGCACTTATCGCCTCTTTGGTGATTGCATATATCTTTACGCCATATTTAGCAAGACGTATGCTTAAAAAACCGCATTTCCATCACCATAAACACCATTTCCAAAAAGAAAACAGACTTCCGGAAGAGTGTAGCATTGAGGAAGGAGATAAGAAGTGAAAAAGTATGAAAAATTTATATATTCGATTTTAGAAAAAAAGAGTTTAAAAACGTTGGTTATACTGTTTACACTTGTGGCTTTGGCCGGCTCTGTCGCAATGATACCTACTAAAATAGTTTTAGCTAAAATGCTTCCGGGTAAGAGCGCAAATACATTTAGCATATACGTGGATTTACCTACTGGAAGCTCGATAGAGCAGACAAAAAAGGTAAGCCAGTGCGTCGTAGATATTCTCAAAAAAGAGAGTGAGGTTACGGATATTGAAACATTTTTAGGTATGGGAGCACCTCTTGATTATGCGGGACTTGTTAAATGGAGCGCTTTTAAAAATAGTGAAAACCTAGCAGAGATTGTAGTAAATCTAACAGACAAGCATGAAAGAGAAGAGAGAAGCTACAATATGGTTCATAGACTTAGACCGGTTATTCAACAAGAGTGTGAGCATATTGTAAAAGGAACTTCAATAAAGCTTATAGAGCAGCCTGCCGGTCCTCCGACCCTAGCTTCAATAGTTGCTGAAATTTATGGAGAAGATTTGACGAGTGTTAGAAAATTTGCACAAAAAATAGCCGACATTTTTAGAAAAACGGAAGGACTTGTAGATGTTGATATAATGGAAGAAGAGATTTATAAAAAAATCAATCTAGTTCCAAATATCGATAAGATTCAAAAGAGCGGGCTAGCTGTAGAACAGGTACAAAAGATTATGTATCTGGCTTTTGAAGGGATGGGCGTCGGTGTTAAAAACAGTGGGGATTATCCTTCTCAAATAGAGCTCTTCTTAAGACTTAGTGATGAGACTAGAAGATTTGAAAAGAAATCTTTGGAAGATATAAAAAGCAAACTTGCTTCCTTTGAACTTATGAATCGTATGGGAATGATGGTTCCACTTATCGAGGTTGTAGATATTGTGGAAGTTGATAGCGAGCCTATGATTATGCATAAAAACCTAAAAAGATATGTTAACGTTATAGCTGAAACAGATCTTGTATCTCAGGTGTATCCTTTACTTGACGCAAGAAGCAAGATTATGGATGAGTTAGCAAAAGATTATGTAATCGAGACTACCGATTATCTTTTTAATCTAAGATTTATTGACAAAAAAACTGGTGAAGTAATAGATCTAAAATGGGACGGAGAGATGAAAGTTACTCTCGATACTTTTAGAGATTTGGGTCTTGCTTTTATAGCGGCTCTTGTTTTGATATATCTTTTAATGGTGATTTACTATAAAAGCTACATTTTAAGTTCTATTGTAATGGCTGGAAGTTTCCTATCTATTATAGGTGTTATAATAGGTCACTGGGTTGCCGACTTAGTTACCGTTGATACATTCTTTTTAACAGCAACTTCATTAATAGGTTTTATCGCATTGATGGGGATAAGTTCGAGAAACTCTTTACTTCTTATAGACTTTGCAAAAGCTTTGATGGAAGGCAAAGGTATGGATAAAAGAAGAGCTATTGCCGTTGCGACAGCGACGAGAGCTAAACCTATTATGCTAACGGCAATCGCTATTATTTTAGGTTCGGCTCTTCTTGCAAGCGACCCGATTTTTGGAGGATTAGGTGTTGCTTTGATAGGCGGAACAGTTGCCGCGGTTGCGGTATCTTTGATATTTATACCGGTTTTGATGGATAACGTAAAAGCGATGGATTTTACTGAAAAAGAAGGAAAATAGTGCGAAGGAAGAAGGTAGAAGAGAAATTTTTTAATATTTTTCTCCTTCAGCCTTCAACCTTCAACCTTAAATGAAGATGGAGTTTGGAAAAGTATTAATTTTTATAGGGATTTTTTTAATCATTATAGGTATTTTTATCTCTTTTATAGGTAAACTTCCAGGTGATATTTATATCAAAAAAGAGAACTTTACTTTCTACTTTCCTATAACCACTTCCATATTTTTAAGTATTTTTTTGTCTTTACTTTTTTATATATTCTCTCGTTTTTTTAGATAATTTTGGTAAAATTGCATAAACAGTGTTAAGACAAAAGTCTTCAGTCCACAGTTTGGCTTTTTATCTTTTTATAAACTGAGGAATGGTTTTTGATTACTTAATTTAAAAGGGAGATTGTATGGCATTTAGTATGAATGATCTAAAAAAAGGACTTAGGATCGAACTTAACGGCGTTCCTTATAGAATAGTTGAATATCAGCACGTAAAACCCGGAAAAGGTGCAGCTTACGTAAGAACAAAAATAAAATCTTTGATCGATGGAAGAGTTTTAGAAAAGACTTTTCATGCAGGAGATAAAGCCCAAAAACCGGATCTGGAAGAGAAAGAGATGCAGTATCTGTATGATGACGGCGAAAATATGCACTTTATGGATACGACTAGCTACGAGCAGATTGCACTAACTCATGAGCAAGTAGGAGATGAAAATATAAAATATATGAAAGATGGGATGAATGTTAAAATACTGTTTCATAACGGTAAAGCAATTTCAGTTGAAATCCCACCGGTAGTAGAGTTAGAGATCACCGAAACAGCGCCAGCTTTTAAAGGTGATACTGCAACAGGCGGAAGAAAACCTGCTACATTGGAGACGGGAGCAGTTATACAGGTTCCGTTTCATATACTTACAGGAGATGTTGTAAAGGTAGATACAATAGAGGGAAAATATTTAGAAAAAGTGAAATAATTTAGTAAAATAAATTATTGCCTTTAGGAAAAAGCAGTGAATAAATGTTTAAAAATTGAATTAAATAAAATAAAAGATGATATTGCTTTATCTTCAATTGGTCGCGGAACACGAAAAATAATTGTTACGGATATATATCAAGATAAAGAAAAAGAAGCAAATAGGGATATATGGGAACCTCCAATTTTACAAGAGAAGTGTTCAGTACTTCGTATGAGCAATATAGAAATGTCATTTTTTAATGAAAATGCTAAACAAGATAGACATTATCATAAAGAGGGGACAGAGATATATATGGTTATAGAAGGAGAATTTATTATAGAAGTTGAAGAAAAAATATATCACCTTTTTAAAGGTGATACGATTATAGTTCATCCCTATTCAATACATTATGTTAAAAATGTAGGAAATAGATATCTTTGTAGAATGATTAATGTAAATTGCGGTGGGGAAAAGGATAAATTTGTCGTATAAATCATACTTGTAAAAAATAAAAAAAAAATTAATAATAATAGGAGGTTTCTATGGCAAAAGTTTTAGTTCCTTTGGCAGATGGTTTCGAAGAGATTGAGGCTATGGCAATAATCGATGTTTTAAATAGAGCCGGTAATGAAGTCGTTGTTGCAGGACTTTTTGATAATGAAGTAGAAGGTGCAAACTCTGGTCTTAAAGTTTTAGTTAACACTCTATTAAATGAAGTAGATACTGAAGAGTTCGATATGATAGTTTTGCCAGGAGGGCTTCCGGGAGCAGAACATCTTGCAAAAAGCGAACTTGTTCAAGATATGATAAAAAAGATGAATGAAAAAGGCAAGATGGTTGGTGCTATCTGTGCCGCTCCTTGGGCTTTGAAAGAGGCTGGAGTACTTGAAGGGAAAAAACATACAAACTATCCTGGATTTGAAGAAAAAACCGGAGTTGAAGGATATATTGCAGATCAAAAAGTTGTAATAGATGGAAATGTAGTAACTTCTAGAGGACCCGGGACGGCTATATGCTTTGCACTTGAAATAGTTAGAAAACTAAATGGAGAAGAGACATACAAGCAGCTAAAAGAGGGACTTTTGGCAGAATACTGCTAATATTTTGCGCAAAAACTTTTATGTTTTTGCGCAAGTTTTTTGTAAATTGGCTCAAATTCCTTTAAAATTTCAAAATTGTTATGTTTTTTTGCTCCTTTTACTAAAATTTCACACTTTTTTAAGGCTACATCCAAAACTTTTGGATCATCGCAAAAGGGTAACATAGCTTTTACTCTCCATCTATCCATACCGAAATATTTTCGACTTAGCTGATCTTCGTGTCCACCATATTTTATTACCAGTTTTTCGGGGCTATAGCCAATAGGGTATTTTTTAGTGATGCGTAGCCAAAGTTCATAATCTTCGCAAACTTCGAAATCTTCTCTAAAAAATCCGACCTCTTCAAACAGCTTTTTTTTTATTGCGACGGCGGAGGGAGATATAAGGCAAAGATGTAAAGATTCGTAAAAGATAAAACCCTCTTTTTTTTGATGAATCTTCTTTTTATTTAAGAACTTTCCCTCTCTTATCCAAATCTCATCAGTCTGGTGAATTTTATATTGAGGATTTTTTTCGAAAAATGCCGCTTGAATTTTTAATTTATCTTTTTTCCACTCATCGTCACTATCCAAAAAAGCTACTATTTCACCTTTGGCGGCTTTTATTCCTCTATTTCTAGCCGCACTTACACCTCTGTTTTTTTGAGTTATTATGTTAACGGGATATTGCTTAATTATATAAGGAGTATTATCTGTTGAACCGTCATCAACTACTATTATCTCATAATTTTTGAAACTTTGATTTAAAACAGACTCTATTGCTCTTGAAATAAATCTTTCTCTATTAAAAACCGGGATGATTATGCTAAATTTTGGATAAGAATTTTGCAACGGCGTCTTCATCGTTTGTATGTGGCAGTACGATATCTGCTTCTTTTTTTACTTCTTCTACAGCGTTTTTTACGGCTATGCTAAGATCGGCTTTTTTGAACATACCTATATCGTTATGGCTATCTCCGAAAACTCCAAGATCCTTTTCACTAATGTTAAGATACTCCAAAACCTCTTCCAAAGCATGAGATTTGTCGCCTTTTGGATGAAGTATGGTTAAAAAATGGCAGTCTATATATGGGTCTTTGGATAATTTTGTCTCTATATTTTTATTGAAGAGAGTTTTTAGCTCTTGTTCTAAAATCTCCATATTTTCTTTTTCACCCATATATACTATTTTTAGATTTTTTTTAAGAGGCTCTATCTTATCTTTTGCTTGTAGGCGGCTGTCATTTTTGTAGGCATTTATAAGCTCTTGTTGATAGATATTTAACTTTTTTGGATACAAAAATCTCTCATTTAGACTTTCATCTTCAAGTCCTACGATAAAAGGTTCTATTTCGAATTTCCTTGAAGTTTCAACTATCTCTTTTGAAATATCTTTATCTAAAGCGTTAATGGCTATAGCCTTTTTGTCAGCTGTAGCCACCATAGCTCCATCAAGTAAAATCAAAGGGATTTTTAGGTGAAGACCCTCTAAAAACTCCAGGCTCTTTTTTAAACTTCTTGCCGTAGCTACAGAGAGCAAAAAGCCCTCTTTATATTTTTTGTTCCATATCTCTTTACTAAAAGGGGAAATAGTTAAATCGCTTCTTAAAAATGTTTTATCCAAGTCAGTAACAAAAAGTTTTTTCAAACTCTATCCCTACTCTAAATTTTTTAGGGATATTATCATATTTTATGAAAAAATTACAATGTTTTATCTTTTTTTCATACTCAAAAGATAATCAAGCTGTTTTTTAGTAAGCACTTTTTTTGTATCGTAGATACATCTTATATGCGCCATAGTCGCTTTTGCTTTAAGTTTTGCTAGTTCTTCTACTTTTGGTTTAATGTTTTTGGGTTCTTCTCCTTGCATAGTCGATTTTGCAATTTCGTTTTCCAAAACTCCTATTTTTTTTGTTAGTTTCATTACCGTAGCGATAGTCTCTTTTCTTATTTTAAGAAGTTTCGATTTTTGTTCATTGCTTAAAGCTAGATTAGGATCATCCCAGTGAATTTTTATAAGTCTTGTAAGATGAGGCATTTTACCTACTATTAGGAAAGGCGATGATTTCATCTGCTTTACTCTCTTCATCATTTTTGTATTGTTCGGTTTTACAGCATCTGTACCTGACATTCCAAAAACCAAAGAGGTTGCCGCTACAATCATCAAAGCTTTTTTAAACATCTTTTTTTCCTTTTTGTTTGATTTTGATATTATTCTATCAATATTTTGTTAATATACTATTAACTTTTTTTGATGATTAAATAAAAAATATTTTATTAAAGGTGGTTAATTGAAATCAAGTGATAATGAAAAAATATTTTTTGAAAGATTAAGCAAAATAGATCCAGATATCATTATTGCTCTTAAAGAACCAAAAAAAGAGTTTAGTTTCAGGATAAACAGACTTAAAATAGACAATGAAGAGATTAAAAAAGAGCTTTTTAATATGGGGCTTAAGCCAAAGAGAGTAGATTGGTTTGAAGATGCCTATGTTTTGCCGATAGAAGATAGAGAAAAAGTTATAAAGAGTTCATTATATACTGAAGGGAAGATTTACTTACAAAATCTCTCTTCAATGTTTTGTGCTCTGGAGCTTGAATTAAAAGAGGATGAATGGCTTTTAGATATGGCTTCTGCGCCTGGAGGAAAGTCTTTACTTTGGAGTTCTATTTTGAAAAATCGTGGAAAAATATCCGCAGTTGAAAAAGATAGAAATCGATTTTTTATGCTTAAAAGAAACCTTAAAATAAGCGGTGCCAAAAATATAAAGACCTATCAAAAAGATGGAAGAGCTATAGGTAAGATTTGTCCACTCTATTTTGACAAAGTTTTGCTGGACGCTCCTTGTTCAAGTGAGTCAAAGTTTGATCTAAGTAAAGAAAATCCCATACATTACTGGAATTTAAGAAGAGTTTACAGAAACTCGAAACTTCAAAAGGAGTTGATAATCTCAGCTTGGGGGAGTTTAAAACCGGGTGGTATTTTGGTTTATGCAACATGCACCTTTTCCCCTGAAGAAAATGAAGAAGTTGTGGGTTTTTTACTTAAAAACAGGAGTGAAGCGAAACTAATAGATGTAACTTTGAAACTTGATAATTTCAAAGAGGGGATGACTAGTTTTAATGAGAAAGAGTATGATCCCTCTTTGAAAAAATGTGTAAGAGTCTTACCCAAAGGAGCGTTTGACGGCTTTTTTTTGGCTAAGATAGAAAAAATTGGTAATTAGTGTATTGAGGATTAGGAATTATATTAGTAGGGAGTGCGGAGTATGGAGTGAGGAGTATGGAGACAATAGTCGTTAGTTAGTAGTTGTTATTAGTATAGAGTGTGGGTGTGAATGCTGAGTCGATAGTAGTTAGTCGATAGTCGTGAGTCGTTAGTGGTAAGTGTGAGTATGAGTTGATTTACTACTCAACCAAAATTCGGGAGTGTAAATATAACTGTGTAAATCCTTATAAAAAGATTAGATAAAATTAAAGAATAAAAAGGATTTACACAATGAGGTATATCAATACAGAAGAGGTAAAAAAAGCTATCAAAGAGGGAAAGGGGATAGATATTGATGAGATCTTGGAAGAATTCAAAGGTCTTTTAAAAGAGGTTTATCAGACTGCTACAGAAGTAGAGTTAACTGAGCATTTAGGATATGAGAAGCATCAAGTTTCAGATAATCCAAATTATCGTAATGGATACAGTGAAAAAACTTTAAAGTCCAAATATGGGGATATAGAGGTTAAGATACCAAGAGACAGAAACGCTACCTTCGAACCAAAGCTTATCAAGAAGCGACAGACTCTCATAAAGGGGACAGAAGATTTAATTTTGTCTTTATATGCAAAAGGGATGAGTGAACAGATTTCAACACCATCTTGATGATTTATATGGGTATGAACTTTCTATTCAGACAATTTCCAATATAACAGAAGCAATAATAGATAAGGCAAAAGAGTGGCATAGTCGTCCGCTAGAGGCAATATATCCGATAATATTTATGGATGCTACAGTTTTAAAAATAAGAGTGGATAGAGTAGTTAAAAATATTGCTGCATATATAATGCTAGGCATAACTCTTGAAGGGAAAAAAGATATTCTTGGTATATGGATAGGTGAAAATGAAAGTTCTAAACAGTGGTTAACACTTTTAAATGAGATAAAAAACAGAGGTGTTGAAGATGTATTGATATTTGCAATAGACGGACTAAATGGATTTAAAGAGGCTATAGAGGCAGTTTATCCAAAGGCAGAAATTCAAAGATGTATTGTACACCAGATCAGAAATAGCCTAAAATTTGTATCTTGGAAAGATAGAAAAGAGGTAGCTAAAGATTTAAAGAGTATCTACACTTCATCAACCGAAGAAGAAGCAGAGCTTGCTCTTACAAATTTTAATGACAAATGGGGTCAAAAATATCCCCATATTACCCAGTCTTGGCAATCTAACTGGAATGAGCTATCTACATTTTTTAAATATCCCCAAGCTATAAGAAAACTGATTTATACGACAAATCCCATAGAATCGATAAATTCAAATATTAAAAAAAGAACAAAGTCTGTGGGTTCTTTTCCAACCATCGATTCAGCTTTTAAGCTTCTTTATCTTGCCACACAGGAGGTACAGCACAAATGGAGTAATACAAAAATCAGAAGCTGGAGTGAAATCTATCCTCAGCTTTGTATATTTTTCAGTGAAATTATGCAAAAATATACACGCTAAGGTTTTAAGGGCTTTAGGTGGTTTACACAGTTTATTTTACAGTCCCCAAAATTCCCAATTCCTAATTCCTAATTCCTAATGTCAATTTTAACTTTTTCAATAATCTCATCAATTATTTTTTCAATATTTTTCTTTTGTACCTCTATAGTGATATCGGCTATATTTTCATACTCTTTTACCCTTTGTTCATATAGTTTTTTTGCATTTTCATATGATTTAAAAAGCGGTCTTTTTTTTATCTTTTTTTTGGCATTTTTACTTTTAGTGATTCTTTCATAAATCCAATCAAAATCTGCTTTTAGATAAACTACGGTACCTATATCTTTTATATTTTTTACTTTATAAAATCCACCGCCTGTAGATATGATGGTGTTTTTAACTGAAGATGCAAGCCAATCAGCCGTTTTTTGCTCTAAATCTCTAAAATACTTTTCTCCCTGTTTTTCAAAAATCTTTTTTATTTTTTTATTCGTAAGACTCTCAATCAAATCATCAGTATCAACTGCATAAAGGTTAGTTTTTCCACTCATAGCTCTTGCAATTGTTCCTTTGCCAACTCCCATAAATCCAATAAGTAAAATATTTTTCATAGAGAAAGCCCTATAAGTTTTTTTGAGATTTTACCAGTTTTATACTTAATCGATTATATTTTAATACATCAAGATATCTTGATATATTGAAATATTTTGGTTATAATTTTGCAAAAGGAGCTTGATGGAAGCATTAGAAGATTTTTTAAAAACAGTGGGCGCTTTATATGATGAGACAAGAGTATTGATTTTAAAATTTATTGGTAGATATGGACCGCTATGTGTTTGTGATCTTGAAAATTCCTTTGAGATGACTCAATCAAGACTCTCAAGACATCTAAAGATTTTAAAAGATGCAGGGTTTTTAAGAGTAAAAAGAGTTGGAAAATGGAACTATTACTATATCAGAAAGCCTTTAGATAGATTTAGGCAAGAGATTTTAAAAGAGATTGAGATATTGCCAGTAGAGCTTCCAAAACTAAGAAAATTATCAAAAGAGTGCGAGTTATGAAAAAAGTGTTGATTTTATGTACAGGAAATAGTTGCAGATCCATTATGGCTGAAGGGCTAATAAACGAGTATTTTAAAGGAAAAATAAAAGCCTATAGTGCTGGAAGTAATCCAAGTGGAAAAGTAAATGAGAATGCAAAAAAAGTTTTAGTAGAAAAGGATGCTTGGAGTGATGAGTATCACTCTAAAACAGTTGATGAAGTTTTAAAATATGCTCCATTTGATTTAGTTGTTACAGTGTGCGACAATGCTAAAGAGTCTTGTCCAACCTTTCCTGGGGCTAAAAAGATAATACATGTAGGATTTGAAGACCCAGATGGCAAAGATTTTAGTAAGTTTGTAAAAACTGCTAATGAGATTAAAAAAAGACTATTTCCAATTTTGGAAAAGCTGTTTTATAAAAATAACTGAAACGGTAGGGAAATTTGAAAAAAAGTAGTAGTATTGTGTTTTATCCTTAAAGTGTTTCAATAAGTTTTATGAGAGTGAAACACTTTGAAGATGAAACAGATGTTTCATCATAAAGACATCAATGCTGGTATCGGCAATGTTTTATGAGCCGATATATGATGTGTTGAAGCGATCTTTAACAATTCACTGTCAATGGCACACAAAAAAAAGATGAAAGAGTCACGTCGTTGATTTTGCCACAAAGACCCTTTTGGGTTCATAAGGACATTGTGTTTATATATGGCATAGATAATAGCAAAAAGCTTTCTAGCTACAATAATGAGACACTCTTTTTTGGCTCATCCTTTGGAGCGATAATTAAGATATATTGTCTAAGTTTATTATTGTGCCGCACGGCTGCAATAGCGGCAAGATAGATTGTCTTTTTGGCCAGTCTTGCCTCCCGTTTGGCCAAATGGCCACCTTTTGAATGCTCTCCAGACTGCTCAAGAGTTGGATAGAGCCCAAGATAGCCGACAAGTACTTTGGAACTGAAAAATCTATCCAAAGGGTCATATTCGGCTAAAAAAGCTAAAATAGTTTTGTCACTAATGCCAGGAATAGTGCGAAGGTTGTCTAAATGTCACTAATAGCCTCTTCATCCTCTTTGGATAGAGGTTTATCATCAAACAGAGCAAGGATGGCTTCTTCAGCTTCTTTGATAGAGGATTGAAGCGTTATAATCATTTGGATATTTGCTCTGATGGTAAAGGCACGTTCCTCTTTGCCATCACCACTATAGACACTGGCTTTTGCGCTATTCAAAAGTTTTTTTGCTTTATGGCTATTCATATTGTTGCCTTTGATACCCCGAAAGATTTTTAAGATTCTATCGACACTACATACTCATAATGCTTGGCTGTTGGATACTTTGCAAGCAGAGCTATTCCAGTAACACTGAAAGGGTCTTTGATAACGGTTTCAAACTTGGGAAAGACAACATTAAGAAGCGTTAATATTTGACGCTTCAAGGATATTAACTGATCTTCCAAAAAGGCTTTGTAGCGATAAAGCGTACGCAAAGATTGGAGCATATTTTCATTAACATACCCTTGACTGCATCATACGCTCTTTAAAAGGGCAGCTATCATCTTTGCGTCGATATTGTCGCTCTTTACCTTTTTCCATTGTATCCATCTCTCGAAATTAGCTGTTTGGTATGGATTTAATAATACCACATAATAGGATAATGAGCGAAGATAACGATAGATGTTTTCAAACAGCATTCCAGTTGCTTTTATCCCGATAAGCACTTCCTCTTTCAAACACTCAAGGGATTGAAGCTTTGTAAGCAGTTTTTGAAAACCTTCATAGTGGTTTACAAAAGAGAAAGGTTTGACAACCAACTGATTGCTCTCATTGATAATACAAGCAACATGACTACGTTTAGCGATATCAATACCCACATAATACATGCTTGACTCCTTCATCTTTGATTCGAACCTTACACAGCCTCCTGAATCTATGGAATGGTGAACAACAACTGTTCCCAATAGCGTTTCATAGGTATATTCAGGTTGGCTCGAATCCAAATAGGCTTTGTTGGGTCATCTCATGACAAGGAACAGCAGATATTCTTCATCGGTGCTATTGGCTGTGAATTGTAAAGAACACATTAACACTTTGCAATGCTAACGCAATCTTGTCCCAATTTCATACACTTTGGATAATGAAATTGGGTAAATATATTATAAGAGGAGCTTTTATGAAGATAGAAATTTTAGGTACAGGTTGTACAAAATGTGCTCAACTTGAAAAAAATGTCCAAGAAGCAGTAGCAAAGAGTGGTAAATTTGTAGAGATTAAAAAAGTGCAAGATATAAATGAGATAATGAAATATGGAGTTATGAGTACTCCTGGTCTTGTAATAGATAAAAAAGTAGTAAGTGTGGGTAAAGTTTTAACGCCTTCTCAAATTTTAGAGTTTATAAAGTAAAATAATGTTTGATTGGTGGCAAAAGGTAGTTGATTATTTAATATATGAAAAATTAAAACTTAGCGGAAAATTTGCAGATGCGCTAGATTTTTTTCTATTTGATACAGTTAAAATATTTTTACTTTTAATAGTTATAATTTTTTTAGTTACATTTATTAGAAGCTATTTTCCAATAGAAAAAGTTAGAGATTATCTATCTAAAAAGCATCCATTATTTGGTCATATATTGGCTGCAGTTTTTGGGATAATTACTCCTTTTTGTACCTGTAGCGCAATTCCGCTGTTTTTAGGATTTTTGCAAGCAAGAATTCCTCTTGGAGTAACATTTAGCTATCTAATATCTGCTCCTATGAATAATGAGATAGCAATTGCTATGCTTTTTGCACTTTTTGGATTTAAAATTACTGCAATTTATATAGGTTTTGGACTGCTGGTTGCTATAGTTGCTGGATTAATAATAGGAAGATTAAACCTTGAAGATGAGATTTTAATAAAGCCACCTCCTATGCAAGATTTACCCGAATGTGAAATAAAAATTGGTTTTAAAGAAAGAGTTATCGATTCTTGGCTTTACACAAAAGATATTTTAAAAAAAGTATGGATATATGTTGTTATGGGTATATCACTTGGGGCTTTTATTCACGGATATGTACCAACAGATTTTATTATTAAATATGCTGGAAATAAGGAGTGGTACAGTGTCATTGTTGCAACAATTTTAGGAATCCCAATGTATTCAAATGCTGCCGGTGTTATGCCTTTAATAGAGGTTTTAGTAGATAAGGGTATGAGTATGGGAACGGCTCTTAGTTTTATGATGGCCATAACTGCTCTTAGTCTTCCTGAAGCTATGATTTTAAAAAGGATTTTATCTTTAAAACTTATTTTAATCTTTTTTGGCACAGTGGGTATCGGAATTATAATTATTGGATATATTTTTAACTGGATATTATAATGGTTTTAGCAGTTGTAATTTTTTTATTAACTTTGATTTTTGTTATATGGCAGCCAAAAGGTCTTAAAATAGGTACAACTGCTGTTATTGGTGCAGTTTTGGCTTTGATTTTTAAAGTTGTATCTTTTGAAGATGTGATAACAGTTATCGATATAGTTTGGGATGCAACTTTAGCTTTTATTGGAATTATAATTATATCTATGATACTTGATGAGATAGGTTTTTTTGAATGGGCTGCTTTGAAAATGGCAAAATTCAGTGGTGGCAGTGGCAAAAAAATGTTTGTTTACTCTCTAATTCTTGGCTCTATTGTTGCTGCTTTTTTTGCAAACGATGGAGCAGCTTTGATTTTAACTCCAATTATACTTTCTAAAATGAGAGTTTTAAAACTTGATAGCAGATCTATCTTTGCTTTTGTTATGGCTGGAGGATTTATAGGAGATAGCGCTTCAAATCCTCTTGTTATATCAAATCTTACAAACATTGTAACAGCTGATTATTTTCATATAGGTTTTTGGGAGTATACAAAAGAGATGTTTTTGCCAAATCTTTTAAGTATATTTGCTTCAATTATAGTTTTATATCTATTTTTTAGAAAAGATATTCCTAAAAAAGTAAATATAAATCTTTTGAAAAACCCTCAAGAGGCTATAAAAAATAGATTTATGTTTAAATTTAGTTGGATATTTTTATCTTTTTTACTAATTGGATATTTTATAGGAGATATTTACCATATTCCTGTTTCTATTTTTGCTTTTGGGGGTGCGATTATATTTTTAATAGTTGCAGCTAAACAAAAAGCTATAAAACCTTGGTTGACACTAAAGATGGCCCCTTGGCAGGTAGTTTGGTTTAGCATAGGGCTGTATATCGTGGTATTTGGTTTAAAAAATGGTGGTTTAACTGATGAGTTGACAAAGATCATTTTGTATTTAAATAATTTAGATGAGAGAATAGCTGTTTTTGGAGTAGGATTTTTATCTGCTTTTCTTAGCTCAATTATGAATAATATGCCAACAATTATGATTATGGATATAGCTTTAGACCAAGCAAATCTTCAAAATTTAGCTTATGCAAATATTCTAGGTTGCAATTTAGGGCCAAAAATGACTCCAATTGGTTCACTTGCCACTCTTCTTTGGCTTCATATTTTGGCAAATAAGGGTGTAAAAATTGGTTGGGGTGAATATATGAAAGTCGGTTTTATAATTACACCTCTTGTTCTTGCATTTTCTCTTTTAGGATTAATATAATTGAATGCTATGAAAAATTACAAAATTTCACTCAGGAGAGTCGAGATTTTTAGTAAAACTAACGCTTGAAAATTTTATTAAAAATTGCTAAGCAGGCGCACTTTTTTAGCCTTTTGGCGAACATAAAATTTTCAAGCTAAAATTTCAAACCCTTCATACAATTTGTAATTTTTCAGAGGTCTCAATTAATTAGAGTATAATTGCATAAAAAATCCAAAGGATTTTTATGAAGCCAAAATTTACTCACCTGCATCTTCATACAGAATACTCCCTTTTGGATGGAGCAAACAAGATAAAAGCGCTTGCCAAAAGATGCAAAGAGCTTGGAATGGATTCGGTTGCAATCACTGATCATGGAAATATGTTCGGCGCCATTGACTTTTACAAAGCTATGAAAGCAGAAGGTATAAAACCTATCATAGGGATAGAAGCATATCTGCACAATCAGAAGGATTTAGGGGATAAATCAACAAAACAGAGATTTCACCTTTGCCTTTTTGCTAAAAACGAAGCCGGATATAAAAATCTTATGTATCTTAGCTCTCAAAGCTATATAAACGGTTTTTACTACTATCCAAGAATAAACAAAAAACTTCTAAAAGAGCACTCTCAAGGGCTTATCTGTACTAGTGCATGTCTTCAAGGAGAGGTGAACTGGCATCTCAATCTCAATAGCGAAAGAAACAAAAAATTTGGTGCAAAAGGGTATGAAGTAGCAAAAGAGATAGCTTTGGAGTATAAAGAGATTTTTGGAGACGATTTCTATCTTGAGCTTATGAGACACGGTATCCACGACCAGCAATATATAGACGAACAGGTTATAAAGCTATCTTTAGAAACCGGCATAAAAATAGTAGCTACGAACGATACTCACTATCTGGTTCAAGAAGATGCGGAACCTCACGAAGCTTTTATGTGTATAGCGATGAATAAACTTTATGACGATCCAAATCGTTTAAGACATTCAGTTCATGAGTTTTATTTAAAATCCCCTCAAGAGATGGCAAAGCTTTTCGCAGATATCCCTGAAGCTTTAGAAAATACCCAAGAGATTGTTGAAAAATGTAACCTTGAGCTAGACCTTGGAAACCCAACGCCGCCAAATTTTAAATTTACCAAGGAGTATGCTAAAAAAGAGGGGGTGGTACTTCCAGAAGATAGTACCTATAGTTTAAAAAATGATGCGGTTTTGTTTGAATATGAATGTAAAAAAGGTCTTGAAAAAAGGCTTCAAAATATACCTAAAGAAGAGCATGAAAAGTACAGGGAGAGACTTAATCACGAAATAAACATTATAAATTCTATGAAGTTTCCAGGCTATATGCTAATAGTTTGGGATTTTGTGAGAGAGGCTAAAGAGAGAGGTATTCCGGTTGGGCCCGGAAGGGGTTCGGCTGCTGGAAGTTTAGTTGCTTACGCATTGGAGATAACAGATATAGATCCTTTAAAATACAATCTACTTTTTGAGAGATTTTTGAATCCTGAGCGTGTAAGTATGCCCGATATCGATATGGACTTTTGCCAAGAACGTAGAGGCGAAATCATCGATTATGTGGTAGAAAAATATGGCCGTTTTAATGTTGCTCAAGTTATAACTTTCGGTTCTTTGCTGGCAAAAGGGGTTATTAGGGATGTGGCTAGAGTTTTGGGAATGAGTTATGCCGATGCGGACAAGATGGCAAAATTGATCCCTGACAAGCTAGGAATAACTTTGCAAAAAGCTTATGAGCAAGAGCCAAAAATAAAAGAACTGATAGAAAATGATCCTCTTGCGGCTAGAGTTTGGAAGTTTGCTCTAGCGTTAGAGGGACTTAAAAGAAATGCCGGAATGCACGCAGCGGGAGTTGTTATAAGCAACGAAGAGCTTTGGCATAAAACTCCTCTTTATAAACCATCCGGCGAAGATACTTTGGTTACTCAATACTCTCTTAACTTCTTAGAAGATGTGGATCTAATAAAGTTTGACTTTTTAGGTTTGAAAACCTTAACCGTTATAGATAACGCTTTAAAACTTGTTGAAAAGAGATATGGCAAAAAACTGGATTGGAACAAAATAGACATAAACGACAAAAAAGTTTATGATCTTATCCAAAGCGGACATACTCTGGGACTGTTCCAGATAGAATCTCAAGGTATGCAGCGCTTAAACGCAAGATTAAAGCCGACAACATTCGAAGATATTATTGCTGTGTTGGCTCTTTACAGGCCTGGGCCGATGGAATCAGGGATGCTTGATGACTTTATAGAGAGAAAACATGGAAGAAAGAAGATATATTATCCTTTTGAAGAGGTGAGTTTTGATGAGTTAAAAGAGACTTTAGAACCCACATACGGGATGATCGTTTATCAAGAACAGGTTATGCAGATAGTGCAGATTATCGGCGGATTTAGCCTTGGCGAAGCAGATATTATCCGCCGAGCTATGGGTAAAAAGAAAAAAAATTTGATGGAAGAGTACAAAAAAGATTTTGTCAAACGTGCCAGTGAGAGAGGATTTGCTCCCGAAAAAAGTCGTGTATTGTTCGAGCTTATAGAAAAATTTGCCGGATATGGGTTCAACAAATCCCACTCGGCGGCTTATGCGATGATAACTTTTCAGACTGCATTTCTCAAAGCCTACTATCCTCAAGAGTTTATGGCTGCACTTTTGACCAGTGAACAAGATAATACTGATAAAATTGTTAAATATGTGGATGAGGTCAAAAGACTCAAAATCAAACTCTTACCTCCTGACATAAAAAAGTCTTCATTAGAGTTTAGCGCCACAAAGATTGATGGTGAAGATGTGATTTTGTTTGGACTAGGTGCGATTAAAGGAGTAGGTGAAAGTGCCGTGTTATCCATACTCGAAGCGAGAGAAGAAAACGGCTTTAATGATCTTGATGACTTTTTACACAAAATTGACCCATCAAAAGTTAACAAAAAGGTTATAGAGTCTTTGATAAAATCCGGAGCTATGGATGTTTTTGGATATAGCAGAAAGACACTGCTTCACAATATCGAAAAGATAGTAGATACTAGCCACGAGATAGCAAGAGCGAAAAAGATGGCGGAAAACTCTCTTTTTGGGGATATGGAAGAGATGACTGCCATCAAGATAGAGCTTGAAGACTTAGGAGAGTTTGAACTAAAAACCATTTTGGAACTTGAAAAAGAGACTTTAGGATTTTACGTATCGGGACATCCTTTAGATAATTTTAGAGAAGAGCTTGAAAAGATAAATTATACGCTTTCAAGTGATCTTGAAAATATTGCAGATGGCAGTGATGCACTTTTTGTAGGTAAAGTGGAAGAGGTAAAAACCAAAATCAGCAAAAAAGGAAACAAGTTTGGTATTGTAAATATCATGGACCTACACGGTAACATTGAACTTATGCTCTTTTCAGACAAATTAGAACAGCTTGAAAATATGGATATAGAGCGTCCAATAGCTTTTAAAGCTTATATTACGAAAGATGGTGATTTTACAAGAATCAGATGTGATAAGATAATGACTTTGGAAGAGGCAAAAGGAGAGAGAGTCGATACGAAAATAGAAGAAAAATATGAAGAGCCTCTTGTTATAAAATTAGAGCTAACACATGAACTTCATCTTCTAGAAGAACTTTACAGAATAGCTCAAAACCATCCTGGAAGAAGGCCTTTGAAGCTTATAATCACTTCAAAACTTCAAGAAGTAGAGATTGAGTCTAACGTTTATGTAAACAGCGATTTAGTCAAAGAGTTATCAAAGATTGAAGGGGTTTATGTTGCGTAGTTAAGTATAATATATTAGTGTATTGGTATATTGGTAGAATAATTTTTTTGCCAATACACCAATTACCAATATACCAATTACCAATAACCAAATATCATACTCTACTCACTAATCATGTTCAATAAAATCAAAACTCAAAAGAGTATGGGATTTTTTCTTTTTTTCTATATGGGGCTTCTCTTCCAGCCCACTCTTTTAGGTCTTCTAGATCAAAAAGCAAGATATTTTTATCTCTGTTTTTTAGAAGTTCGTTGCTAAAGCCGCTTTTTGAAAAAAGGGCGAAAAAGTCCGCTTCAATGTTTGCCACTTTACATTTTTTTTGCAAAGACGTAAGAGTTTTTTTGCAAATTTTGCTGTTTTTCCATTTGCATTCACCAACCACAATTTTGCCGTCTTCCAAAGCTGTTAAGATATCAAGTTCTATTTTTATATCCCAGTAGCTGCCGGTTGAGAGGATGTTTGTAAATCTATCTTTTATAAGTTCGTTTGATAGTTCTTCATAAGTTAGTGAAACAAAATTTTCAAAATCGCTTTGGATAAGCTTTAAAACTTTTTCGAAATTATTCTCTTCCAAATCGTTAATATTTGGTTCTATATATCTGAACCAAAATCTAAAAAAAGGTTTTTCAAATCTGATCTTATGTGAAATTCTGTATTTTCTTAGATTTTTTTTCAGTTTCTGTTTTGGATGGCTTTTTTTTATAGGTTTTTCCCTAGAATACTCTTTTTTAACTATTTTATTTTTTATCAAAGACTCTATTTTATTTTTTGCCTCAAAGTCACTTAAACTTGCCTTTTTAACAGCGCTGTTTATTTTTCTGTCACCTATAGCAAAAATGGATAGGAGTTCGTTTGTAGATAGATGTTTAGATTTTATTAGCTTGTTTTTTATCTCTTTGAAGTTTTTTAAGATTTTTTCTTCGATTTGGGAAAATATCTCATCTTCGAAATCGAGTTTGAAAAAATCCTGTACACCACCAAATACGGAGTAAAACTCAATAGCTTTTTCTATCTCTTCTCTTTTGAAGTTGTTGTAAAATTTTAAAAACTCTTTTTTTATCTTTTTAGTCCTTTGTTTTTTTTAATTATATCAAAAATTAAAGTATAATCTATAAAAAAGGTATTGAAATGAAAAGATATATTTTTATGTTGTTTGCACTCTTTACAATCTCACTTTTTGCTTCCTCCGAAAGAGAGGAAATTATGGAGTCGATAAATGTTTTGGATAGATTTATGGTGATTCCGGAAGAAGGGGTTTCAAGAGAGCTTTTTTCTGATGCTGAAGCAATTGCTATAATTCCGAAAGTATTGAAGGCCGGTTTCATAATAGGAGGCAGATATGGAAAAGGTGTTTTGCTTATAAAAGATAGTATGGGAAGATGGAGTGATCCTCTTTTTATAGAGTTAAAAGGAGGAAGTTTAGGGTGGCAGATAGGCGCTCAGTCGATAGATATTATACTTGTTTTTAAAACCAAAGAGAGTATAAATGAACTTTTGGAAAAAAAGATAACATTGGGAGCTGATGCATCGATAGCAGCCGGACCGGTAGGGAGATCTGCTGCAGCTGCGACTGATGCGAAACTGCAGTCAGAGATTTACTCCTACTCAAGAAGTAAAGGTTTTTTTATAGGTCTATCACTAGCCGGGTCAGTAATAGAACTTGATAAAAAAACTATAGAGAGTTTTTACAAAATACCTTTTTCAAGAGTTAAAGATATTGTTTACCAAAAAGTAAAAAGCGGCGATCCTTTGGTAGAAGAGCTTAAAAACAGACTTTATGATTATTCTAGATAGGAGATTTCGTGTTTCCCTGGGAAGAACCCTCTAAAAGAAACAACAGAAGAAAATCTTTTAGACCAAGGTGCAAAGAGTGCAGAACCAACAAGTTTGTTGTCCCTATAGTTTACGGTTTTGAGGTGAGCGAAGAGCTTCTTGAAAAAGAGAAATTAGGAGAGATAAAAATAGGTGGTGTTTCTAGAAGCGTGGATGCGCCAAACTGGTTTTGTAAAAATTGTGGCAGAGAGTTTTTAAGATGAGATGTGAAAAAACTGGTATAACAGATGTTGAAGAAGTAAAAAAGATTTTAGAAGATGAAGGGTATTTTAATATTTTTGTCTGGAGAGATACGAAAGGAACCTTTTATCCTACACATACCCATCCTTACGATGAGGTTAGATGGGTCATTGAGGGAGAGATAGTTATAGCTAATGATGAAGCAGAGTTTTTGCTAGGTCCTGGAGATAGACTAAACTCTCCGCCAAACACTCCCCACTGGGCAAAAGTGATAAGTAACATTACTTATGTATGCGGTTCTAAAAAGTAGTTATTTTAAAATTTTGAGATAAATTATTTTAAACCTGGATTTTACAATAGACTTTATCACATTAGCACTAAACACCAGGTTTTTGGCAATCAAAAATTTTTTGACTTACTCCAGAGTAGAAAGAGCTAGAAATTTTAAAAGGCCTCTAAATCTCAAACAAAAGCGTAGAGAAACAATTTTTATTGCAAAATCCGGGTTATGCGTATTTACAAAATGTAATAATTATCTATAAAAAAAACATTTTGTTGCAAATACTATAAATCGTTTTGTAATCAAATGTTGTATAATAAAATATTTATAAAAACTACTTTTATCCGTTCAAATTTGTGATTTTTTAAGGTCTTAACAGTAAAAAATGATGAAAAAGTTATATAAATTTAATATTTTCCTTAGCTTTGCTTTTTTAGATTAATTTACTTTTCGAATAACTTAAGTAAGGTCGCTGATTTATGAAAATTGTAATACTAGAAGATGAAGCTGGGTTAAGTTACGCTATAAAACTATTGCTTGAAGCAAATGGACATACGGTATATAATTTTGATACTATTGATATGTTTATAAAACAAATAGATTCTATAAAGCCTATAGATTTGATAATTTTGGATATATCTTTACCGGATGGAAACGCTCTTAAAATGCTTAAGTCTTTTCCTCAAATAAAAGAAGAGTCAAAGATTTTAATAATTTCCGGACATACTGAAATAGAAAATATCAGAACCTCTTTTGAACTTGGAGCTGAAGATTTTATAAAAAAACCTTTCAATCCGGAGGAGCTTCTTTTAAGAGTAAATCGTATTTTTAAACTATTGCAAAAAAATCTCCAACATTTTGGAGATAGATATTATTACGATTGGAGCGCAAGAATGCTTTATAACTCCTACACTCCTGTTGTTTTAAGCCGCACTGAAACAAAACTGTTAGAATTTTTGCTTCGAAATAAAGGAAGATTTTTGTCCCCGCAAACTATTGCAGAGTATGTTTGGGAAGAGAGTGTTCCAAACAATACCGTTGCCGCTCTAGTTAATAGACTAAGAAAAAAACTACAAGAATCAAATGTCATTGTATCCAAACGAGAGATCGGATACGCTATATTATAACCCTCTAAAATCTGTCATTTTCATATCATCTACATAAAGTACAATATTTTGAAAAAAATGGGGGTTATAAAAATGAAAAAAACACTCTTTTTTGCCGGAGTATTGCATATTTTATGTAGCGGTATGGTTGCCGATACTTACAATTATGAACTGCAAACAATAGGTTCCGTCGAGTTTACAGGAGAGGATAGCGTATTGGAGGAACACCTTAAAACGTTTGGCGTTAGAGCAAATAAAAGGTTATCACATAATTGGATGGCGGGTTTAGGATATATGAAAACTAATAATGCCAAATTTGAAAATATAAGCGCTAAAACCGATATAGATAGATATTTTATTAACGCATTTTACGAAATAGATTCTAACAAAGAATATACTCCTTATCTAATAACCGGGTTAGGATATCAGGATTTTGAAAGAGAGTTGCAAAATGCTAAAAGCGGCATTGTTGCTCAAGCCGGAATAGGTTTTAAAACAGATATAACTCAACATCTGCAATTTTTGTTGGAAGGGAAATTTCTTAGAGATTTTGAGAATGCCACTAACGACTTTATCGTAAGTGCCGGTTTATCGATACCATTCGGATACGAACCTAAATCTGCTCCTAAGCCTATTGTAAAACCGGAAGATAGCGATAAAGACGGAGTTGTCGATAGTGACGATTTATGTCCTAATACTCCGTTTGGAATAAAGGTTGGTCCTGATGGATGTCCTCCGGATAGCGATAAAGACGGAGTGTACGATTATAAAGATAGATGTCCTGCTACTCCGGTGGGAGTTGAAGTTGATGAGAATGGTTGCTGTTTAGATAGCGATAATGACGGTGTAGTGGATTTTAAAGATAAGTGTCCTAATACTCCAAAAGGAGCAAAAGTTGATGAGAATGGATGTTGTGTAGATAGTGATAATGACGGTGTTCCAGATTTTAAAGATAAGTGTTTGGATACTCCAGAAGGCTTTGATGTGGATCAACAAGGTTGTCCTATAGTATATAACTTTATGATAAATTTTGATTTCAATAGCGCAAAAATCAAATCCAAATATCTATCTAAAATAGAAGAGTTTGCCGAGTTTATGAAAGAAAATAGAACATACAAAGCCGAGATCCAAGGACATACCGATAACAAAGGCTCAAATAGATATAATAAAAAATTATCCTTGCAACGAGCCAAATCAGTATATGATATGTTGATAAAATTTGGAGTGGAAGCAGATAGACTTACTTATGTAGGTTATGGTGAAGAAAAACCTATTGCAAGTAACGATACTGAAAGCGGTAGAGCTAAAAATAGAAGAGTAGAAGCGCAACTTTTTACAAAATAGTAAAAATCAAAGATGGCGGTTAAGTTTTTTAACCGCATCTTTATCAAATTTTGTATTAAATAATTCATATTAAATAAAAAAAAACCGTAACTTTACGATAATGAGTATAAATATCTATAAGGTAATATCGTGCTGAAAAAAACTCAATCTTTTGCCAGCGCTTTTTATCACGACATTAAAAATAAACTCGGAACTATACGTTTTAGCTTAAGCCTACTTATAAACAATGTGATTGAAGATCGGTTAGAAAAAGAGAAACTTCTAAAAAATGCGCTATTATCTGTAGAGAAAACAATAGATATGCTTCAAGATTTTATAGAGTTGCAGCGATTTAAACAAAACAGAAGATTAAAACAAGAGTCTATAGATATTGTTAAGCTTTTTTACGAAATTAAATATGAGCTTGAACCGGATTTACAAGTCCAAAAAGTTAAACTTTTCATATTTAGCGATTCTAATGAAACTAAGATTATAGCCAATAGACTTTGGCTTAAAAAGGCTCTTTTCAATATAGTTCATAACGCGGTCAAATACAACAAAAAAGATGGAAAAGTAGCTATATCTATCGTAAAATACAAATCGTGGTGGTTATTGAAGATAGAGGATACCGGAAAAGGGTTAACGCAAGAGGAAGCGGTCAAAATCTTTGATAAATACTTTAGCACATCTGAGAAAAATTCCGGAACAGGTCTTGGCCTTACTATGAGCAAACGGGTAATCGAGAGTTTTGGAGGCAGGCTTGAACTTCAAAGCAAACCGGATGTTGGAACAACGTTTTACATCTATCTTCCAAATATATCAAAACAGATAAAAATAAAACGCCTATCTGCCATTTTGGCCGCTGCAAGTGTAGCGGTACTTTTTGGTTTAGACTATTACTACTGTCTAGTACCTCAAAAGATTGATGTAAAAGCATCCGGCGAACAGATAGTTTTGCATCTGGAAAATGATTTGGTCGCACGTTTTTATAAAAACGATAGATACGAAATTTTTGCTTACAAAAATCTTTTCAATACAAAAACGAGAACAGAGATATCCTTAGATAAAGCCAATCTTTATCTAACGACCGCCTCAAATCCGGTAACGGTTTATACTAAAAAAAGTGTTTGGCAAAATCTTGGAACCGAATTTGAGACGATCGTTGATGAGAAAGAGACTTCCGTTAGCGTATATAAAGGTGCGGTAGCTTCAAAAGATTTAAAGGTAAAACAAAATGAAGGAGTTATCTACACTCAAAAAGGCTTTAAAAAGAGTCCATTACCAAAAGCTGTTGAAGGTCTTAGAATAAATAGAAATAAAGAAGGCGTTATTACTCTTAGCTGGATAAGTCCTTATAAAAGTTTTAGAGTTATAGCAAGTAGGGATAAATTTTTTACATTGCCTGGTAGAGTTATTTCTAGTTCAAAAAAAGAGGTTAGATTTAACTCTTTAGACGACGGAATATGGTACTTTTTGGTTCAAGCCGAAGAGAAAAAACTTTTTAGTATGCCAAAGAGAACAAAAATATTGTCTCTTACAAACTACTTGAAAGCTAAAAAAGCCTTTGAAGAGAATGATTTGCTGCTTGCTACAGTTTTTATCAAAAAGAGTATTTCAACAATCAACGAAGTAGACTCAAGGCCATATACTCTATATGGAGAGATATTTTATAAACAAAAGATGTATTTAAAGGCGTTAAAATTTTTTCAAAAGGCTATTGAAATTGGCGATAAAGACGAAGATCATTTTTGGAAAGTTAAAACACTATATCGATTGAAGAAGTATAAAGAGGCAATTAAAAGTGCAAACCATCTACTCTTATCTACAAAGTATAAAAACTCATCAAAACTTTATCTAGTATTGGCAAAAAGCTATTTTGAGTTAAAGGATCTTAAAAATTCGGAAAAATATTTGTGGAGGGTTTTAGAGATCTGTCCAAAAGATAAAGTTGCCCTAGATTTGATGCTTAGATTGCAAAAACAAAAAGGGGATAAATTTTTAATAAAAACCTTTGAAGAATTATTAAGGAATGGTTATGACTATTGAGAATGCAATAAAAAAATCGGAACTTGTTTCAATAGAAGGTGAAAACAAAAGTGGTAAATTGACGTTTTCTCTGTTTATAACAGCAAATATTTTTTATGATAACAGTTTAGTTATGTTTTCATCTTTTCCAAAATCCTTGATGTTAAAAAGATTAAGTGCGATTGCGTATTTGGGAGATAAAAAAGTTGCTAATATCATAAATTCGATGAATATCCTCTGTTTAAAAGAGAATTTCAAAGAGCTAAAAAGAAGATTTGGATATAAATTTATGATAGAGGATATAAAAAGGGTTATCGAAAAAGATAGCTGTAAAACACTACTTTTTCATAGACTTGATCTTTTTTTTGAAATACAAGAGAGAGATGATGCGGAGCAGTTTATAGAGGAGCTTATAGAGATTAAAGAGTTGTATGATATAAAACTTTTAATAACTTCATCTGCTTCCAATAATCCAAACAACTTTATTAATGAGATTTTAGAAAATTATACAGATATGAATCTATATATAGAAAAAGAGAATCGTATTGAGATAAAAGTTCAAAGTTCAATTTTTCCTGTACAACATTTAAGATATCTTTTTCAATTAGAAAATAAAACTCTAAAACTAAAACCTTTAAAAGAAAATGAAACGTCAAATCTTGTTACACAAGAAACTCAAGCAGAAAAACCTTTAAAAAAGATTTTGCTCATTTCGCAAGATACGGAACTAATAAATTTACATAGATTCTTATTTGATCGAGAGAGTTATATTTTTGATACAGCTTCATCGCTTTCAGAGACTATCCAGAAGATACTTGAGGGACCAGATCTGATCATTTACAATCCGCCTGATGAGAGTTACGATCTTGAGGTTTGCACTATCATAAAAAATAACAATTTAAGATCTAAACTTATTTACATAGTAAACAAAGAATATGTTAGGCAAAGTGATAAAATGAATGCGATAAATGCCGGTTGTTACGAGATATTTTCTAAAAATTTTATATTTGAAGAGTACATTTTGACATTGGAGAGAATTATACAAAACCATTTTTATACTACTTTAATACAGCAGCTTCCAAACAATATGGAGATTATAAAAAATTTACAACATTTTTGCAATATAATCGACGGTTTTTGGCACAATAGAATCTACGCTAGCATAATTTCGGCAAAAACTAATATTTCCAAAGAGATTCTGTTTTCAAAAATAAGAGAGAAAGATATAATGTTTTATGATGAGAAAAGAGTTATATTTTGTTTGATAAGTCTCAGAAAGGAGATAGCCAAAACGGTAATAGACAAAATGAAAGCTTTTACTGACGAAACTAAAGAGAACTTTTTTGAAACAGAACATATAATCGATACAACAATATGGAAAGAACATAAAGAGGAGATATGTAAAAAATGAAAAAGATATTAACTTTGGTTTTTTTGATATTTTTTACTAGTGGCTATGCTCTTGATTTAGATGTTTCAACATTGATGAAAAAAGTATCAAATAATCCTAAAGATGTAGAAAACAGATTGGTTTTAGCAAGATATTTTTTAGAAAAAAATCAGTATGAAGAGGCAAAAAAATTATTGAAAGAGATTTTAAAAGTTGAGCCTACCAACAAATATGCAAAAAGTATGTTACAAAAGATAAATGCGGCCGAATATATATCTTCGTTTATACAAAATCATAAAAATTTAGATAATTTAATTGAAGAGTTATACCGAAAAAGCAGATATAAAGAGCTTTTGAATTTTTATAAAAAATTTAATCTTCTTTATACTTCAAAAGAGAATCTATTTAAAGACTCCTCTTATATTAAAATAGCGAGAGTTGCTATGTGGGAAGGAGAGTATAACCTTTCTTTAAAAGTTTTGAAAAAAGTAAAAGATAAAAAAAGTTTGGATTTTTTTGAGATAAAAGCGGCAGACTGCTACTACTTATCGAGATTTAAGTGTGCAAAAAAGTACTATCAATATCTTTTTCAAGCTACGGGAGATTTGGAGTATGGTGAAAAACTTTTAGATATCTATATAGCCATTGGTGAAATTGAGCAGGCAAAAAAGATACTTTACTCTTTAAAGCGTATAAAAAAGAGCGATTTGATCTTAAAGTACCAAGAGAAAATCGATAAACTTGAAAGAAAGTATTTGCAAAATTTGTGGGATAAATATAAAAAAGATCCATCATTTGAAAACATGCAAACTTTAGCTTATATACTCTATAACGAAGATCCTAAAAAAGCTATCTCTCTTATAAAAGGATACATAAAAGAGAATCCTACCGATAAAAACGCGATATTGTTTCTAGCAAAGATACTCTCTTGGAGAGGCGATAATAAAGAGGCTATGAAACTTTTAGCGAAGTTTCAAGAGAGTGACGACAATAGAGCCAAACTTCTATTTGGCAAGATACTTGCTTGGCAGGGAGATTATGATAGAGCCGTTCATTTTCTATCTGATGTTTACGCTAACGGAACTGAAAAACAAAAATATGAAGCAAAAAAGATGTTAGGATATGTCTATATGTGGAGAGATCAAAAAGGTAAAGCGAAAGAGATTTTTGAAGCTATACTAAAAAACAATCCTAATGATGAAGAGGTTAAAGAGTCTTTATTGGTTATTAAAGGTGAGGTTAAACCACTTATAAAAAAGTATGAGAAAGAGTTGGCTAAAGATCCAACAAATGAGACAATTATCTTAAAATTGGCCGATTACTATTATATGATAAAAGAGTATAAAAAAGCGGCAAACTATTATGAAAAGTATCTAAAACTGCATCCGGAAAAAATAGAAATATATAAAACTCTCGGCGATATTTACTTGGAGCTGAAAGAGTATTATAAAGGGTTTGGCTACTGGGAGTATTACGCTAACTATTTAAATACAAAAGAGTCTTTTTATCAACTAGCCCTACGATACTACTGGAATGGATTTAATAATGAAGCGCTGTTAGCTTTAAACGATCTTTTAAAAAAGTATCCAGATTATAAAGAAGCCACTCTATTAAAAGCGAAGATATTGAAAGTCAACCCAAGATTTGTAACTTCAAAAAGTTCCGCTACTATCGATGAATATTTTCAAAATAGGAGCAAAAAGATTTTGGCAATGGCAGATAGGGTTTACTTTGCAAATCTTTATGAGAGTGCGGCTAACTACTATAAGAGTTATTTAACGCTTGAACCGGAAGATTACGAGGCAAGAGAGAAGTATGCTTACGCGTTGGAGTTTTCTAAAGATTACGCAAAAGCAGCGGGAGAGTTTTATCTACTTTTTTGGATTAAAAAGACTCCCTTGATAGAGTATCATTATGCGTATAACCTACAAAATATGGGAGATATAAAAAAAGCCGAAAAGATTTATAAGAAACTTATAAAAGAGGTTCCAAAACCGGTTCTTCCTTTTATTAAAAAATTTTTAGAGGAGTGGAAAAAAGCTTGGGAGTCGATGGATATAAAAGAGTATATAAATTTTTACGATGATAAAATTGCAAAAAATACGGCTTGGAGATTGAAAAAAGAGGCTCTTTTTAGAAAAAATGGATTTGTTTCCGTATCTATTTACGATCCGCTTTTGGTTTCTAAAGCGGGAAACCTATATGAAGTTAAGTTTTATCAAGTGTACGCTTCAAAGATTAAAAAAGATGAAGGGTATAAAACTCTGCTCATTAAGTGTGAGGATTATCGTTGCAAAATATTAAAAGAGAGTTGGAAGCCGGGAAAATATACTCCGTACAAAAAAGATAGCAGTTTGGAGTTTTACATAAAAGAGCGTCTAAAAGAGATTGAAAAGAGGAAAAAAAAAGGTGATAAAAAAGAGAATGTAAAAGGTAAAAGTATAGAGTTGGATAAAGATGTTAAAAAAAATCCTAAACAGGAGGAAAAAGTATTAAACATCACTCATTTGGAACCGGTAAAATTAACTAAGAAAAAAGTCGTACCCAAAATGTATGTAAAAAAAGAGAAAAATATAGATAGTAATGATTGGGAGATAGAGGGCGGTTTAGACTATTTTCACGACAATCAGGATATAGATATGTTAACCCATAGTTTAAAGATTTCAAAAAATATAAACAATACTTTTTGGATTTACGCCTTTTTAAAGGGGTATAATCTAACTGATAACGATGAGAGTTGTAGCGGTAACTACTATGGATTAGGTTTAAAAAAAGAGAACTATTTTGGAGATGTTGTTTTTGATAAAAGCGGCTCAAACAGTAAAACCGGGTGGAGTTTGGGCTATAATACTCTTTTTTTGGGAAATAGTTTAACTTTTAAACTAGATAGAAAAAATCTTGTCTATTCAAGAAGAACTTGTTGTTCAAAAGAGCTTATGAGAGTAAAGGGTGAAGTAAGCGGTTATAGACAGTTAAGTCATAAGAGAGGATTATGGTGGTCTTTGGCTTATGAAGATATTGAAGATGATAATAGGGTTTTAACTCCCCAATTTGATTATGAGTTTTATGATAAGAGTTTTGGTAAGTTAGACTCTATATACTATCTATCCGGATGGTATCAATTTAACGACAAAACAACTTCTTGTTATTACTCACCTGATAAAATTGACAACAATCTAATCGGTATAAAAGCCTATTATCCGATAAATAAAAAGTTAACTCTTCAAGTAAAAGGGGCGTTGGGTTACAGTTTTTGGGAAGAGACTTTGCTTTATAAAGCCGGATTTTGGTTAAAGAGTGATTCAACTATAAAATATTTTGCGGAGATAGGGTGCGATTTTAGCAATAGCTCTACCTCTGGTACGCAAACGGGATATCAGAGTTTAGAGTGTGGTTTGCATGTAAGGAAGATGTGGTGATAAAGGGTTTTATAGTAATCTTTTTAAGCCTCTTTTTAATTTTAGCTCTTGGTAGTTTACTATATTTTTATTATAACTATTTTTATCATATACAAAATATTTTTGTTCAGATAGGTGTTGGTATTGTTCTTTTTTTTACCACGCTAGTAATATTGAGATATATGTTATTGCTTTTTTTCTCAATATTAAAGACTATTCAAAAGAGTGCAGATGAAGAAGATAAACCACAAAAGGGTGAACTTAAAAGAGTTACTATAATAGTGCCAGCTTTTAACGAGGAGGTTGTGATAGAAAAGTCGTTACAATCGTTAATTGAGCAGACATATCCAAATTTGGAGATATTGGTTATTGATGACGGTTCAAAAGATAGAACTTATGTTAAAGCAAAGAAGTTAGAGTTTACAAAGAGTAGCAGAAGTTTGAAGGTTTATAGGAAGAAAAACGGAGGCAAAGCGAATGCTATAAATTTCGGGATAGAGCATGCAAGCGGAGAATTGATAATGGTAGTAGATGCGGATTCAAAACTGGATAAAAACGCCGTATTGTTGATGGCTGCTTATTTTAACGATGAAGAGATTGCGGCTGTTGCGGGATCGGTTTATGTTAGCAATCAAAATAGTCTTCTTACCAAACTCCAAGCCCTTGAGTATATAGAAGGACTTAATATGGTAAGAAACGGACAAGCTTTTTTGAAGCTTGTCAATATTATTCCGGGTCCTATAGGAATGTTTCGAAAGAGCGCACTGATAGAAGTTGGCATGTATGATGACGATACATTTGCGGAAGATTGCGATGTGACTCTTAAACTGATTGCAAATGGTTATAAGATAGAGTTTGAATCAGATGCGATAGCATATACTGAAGTACCAGAACATCTACTTGATCTTATAAAACAGCGCTACAGATGGACAAGGGGTATATTGCAATCCATTAGAAAGCACAGGAAACTGCTTTGGAACTTTAAAAAATCTCCCTCAGTTTCATTTGTGCTTTGGTATATGCTTTTTGAAGCGGTTTTTTGGCCGTTTATGGATATTTGGGCAAATATTTTTATGATATATTTGGCTTTGATATCCGGTGTAAGTATGCTAATCTTTTTTTGGTGGGCAATGTTTACTATTTTAGATATGGCAGGAGCATTGTATTGTGTACTTATAACCGGTGAAAAGCTCTCTTTAGTTTTTTATGCTGTTTTTTATCGGCTTTTTTTTATTACGATTATAAATATTTCAAAGATATTGGCGACTATTGAGGAGTGGTACGGTATAGAGATGAGCTGGGGAAAACTTGAAAGAAAAGGAAATTTATGAATCTACTCGGTTTTTTGTCTGTACTGATTTTAATTATAACGATAATGACATTGGTCTTTGGTGTTATCGCCTATTTTCTATATAAAGCCAGAGAAAAAAAGAAAAAAAACTTATCCAAAGGGATTACGTACGAGGAGGCACTTAAGCAAGTAGGCGATGAATATGTATATTTTGAGTAGGGAGCAAAAAGTGTATAACCGATATGGCCCATTTGTTTTTTTTTATATATTTTTGTTTATTATAATATCCGGCACTATTTTTTATAATCTACTTCCCGATACGAAAATATCGTCAAATATATTGTTTTCGACGCAGAAGTGCTCAAATGTTTATATTTTGGTATCTGATGAGACTCTTAAGTTTTTGCAAGATACGGGTTATAATAAAGATAGTTATTTAGATCGTTTAAGTAAGTTTAAGAGACGTCTAGAAAAGATAGGGGTCAAGTATGATGTTATAAGAGAGTCGAATGTAGATAGTTTGCCGGCAACGAGTACTATTTTAGCTTTAGATATATTTGCCTTGTCAAAAGAGAGTAGCGGGGCAATACTTAACTTTTTAAAAAGAGGGGGAAATCTACTTTTTAACTACCATTTTGCCTATTTTCAAAACAAAAAGATTTATCAAGGCAGTAAATTGATTGAAGCTATAACCGGATTGAGATATATTAAAAACGTAAAAAACAAAAAAGGGCTATTTTTTATACCAAAAATTTTATCGCCTATAATGTTATCTAATGAAGATGCTAAAAGATTTGATTTGATACTATACGACTCTATACCCCTTTTTGAATCAAAAGAGAATACTCCAGATGCGGTACTAACTAACTGGGCTGTTACATCTACACCTATGTTCGACAATAAAAAGGTTCCTATGAAGCAAGCTGGTATAGTTTGGCACGGATTGTACGGTAAAGGGAGTTGGATATACTTTAGTTTTCCGTTATACTCTTTTTTAGATATGCCGTTAAATGAATTTGAGTTATTGATGAAAAATATAACAAACTATTTAAACGAGCCCGTTTCATTGGCAAAGTATCCATATCTAGACACTAAAAAGGCCATATTTATATCCGAAGATACCGAGTATAAATATGAAAATTTAAAACGTTATGCTACTCTAGCTCAAAAGTACGGCATCGATACTACTCTTTTTTGCGTAGCAAACTTGGCCGAGCAGTATTCGGATATAACTAAAGAAGTAGCTGCCTTTTCTCATATAGAGATTGGCTCCCACAGCTACTCTCATACTAAAATATCAGGGGAAAACGAAAAAAAAGTAGAAAAAGAGATAGCTTATTCTAAAAAAGTTTTAGAAGATATTACCGGAGAGAAAGTTTACGGGTTTAGACCGCCTCGAGAAGAGATTGATGAAAAGATGATCTATTGGTTAAGAGAATCGGGTTATTTATATACTATGGAGCGCTCAAAAGATTATCTACTACCAAAAGAGGAGATTCCGGGTTTGATAACTCTGCCTAGACACGGTACGGATGATTATATATATCTTATAAATCTTGATTGGGATAAAGATGCTATCTTAAATCAGATTATTTATGAGACGGAGCTTTTAACCTCTTTTAATGTCCTTTATACTTTAAGTATCCACACTCATTTGTTAAGTTATAAAAACAATATCAATATAGTTGAAAAATTTTTTAAATATTTACAAACAAGAAAAGATATCAAACCGTTAAAGGGTAGAGATTTGGCGATAAGGGCCAGACAGTTAAAAAATATTGATCTTTTTTATAAAAAAAATCTAAAAAATATATTTGTAAACATAGAAAATAGAAACGATACTTCTGTAAAAAATTTTACGTTTAGACTCTATTGGCACAATCTTAAAAAGATTGGTAAAATCAGCTCTGAAATACTAAATATTAAAGTAGAAGAGATTAAAAGAGATAAAAAAGAGAAGTTCAGTGATATAAGAGTCAAAGAACTAAAACCAAATTCAGTGATAACTTTAATAATCCCTTATGAGTAAAATCGATGAGAATATTTGTTTATTTAACGCTAATATCTTTAAACTTAGTTGCTTCGGAGTTTGTTTTAGGAGTAGGCGGCTTTAAAGTATGCGAAAATAGATATGGAGCCTCTTATTTCAAACAGTGCTCTATAGATAAAAGAAAAAATATTGCCACTCTTTTAAAAAAGGAGTTACCAAACGTTAACGCTGTATCTATGTGGATAACAAGAGACTGGAAAGAGGGGTGGTACTCTGAAAAAGAGATAAACGGCAAATTGGTTCAAAAAGGTTATGTGCCTATTTTTATATTCTACTGGTTTGCAGATGATATTTCTCCATCCTTCGTAAAAAAACATAAAAAAGAGTACTTTCAAACTTTGAAAAGATTTTCACAATATCTCCAAAAGATTAAAGGTAAAAAGATAGTTATCCTAAATCCGGAGTTTAATGAAAACGGTATAGTAAATAGTAGGGAGTTTGACCTTTTACAGATAAACTCCATTTTTTTGATAAAAAAAGAGAACCCGGAAGCCTTGGTTGGTATATGTTTAGGCGATTTTGGAGACTATTCGGTTATTTGGGATGAAAAAAATTGGAAGTTGTATAAACCTTCCATGTTATACAGTGCCAAAATAGCCGATTTTATAGCATTTCAAGAGATGAGAGCGTTAAATAAAAACTCTACAGAAGAGATTTTAGATGCTCCTTTAAGAGCGTTGGCTTTTGCCACATATCTACATAAAACCTATAAAAAACCGACTTTTTTGGCCTATTTAGCGATTTCTTCCTACGGGAAAAACGGTGAAATAATCCAAAAAAAGGTTGTGAGGGAGTTTAAAAAACTTTTGCCGCTTTTTAGAGCTAGTTCTGACTTAATGGGGGTAAATCTTTTTCATTTTATTGATTTTCCTAAGCATAATGGTTATTTTGGCAAAGCCGAAAAGTTTTTCGGTATCAAAAAGGCAAACGGAAAACCAAAACCAGCTTTTTATGAGTTTAAGAGGATTAAGATAGATTGATACTATTCAAATGAGACTATAACAGAGCCGCAAAAGCTCTTGTCTTTATAAAACTCAACTCTATATTTTTTATGCAGTTTATCTATAGAGTATCTGTCTTGACACTCTTTTTTTTCTATCTCAATACCGTTTTCATTTTTAAAACCTTTTTTGCTGTAACCTATAACGTTTACCCTTATATCGTTGCTAGCTAAAACTTTAAAACTTTTCTTAACGTTGATAATTGAGGGAATTGGTATATATTTTTTATTTTCGTCAACTTCAAAAGTGACATTTTTGATTTTGCAATCAGGTTTAAAATATTGGGGATATAAGGTGGTTAGCTTTTTATAGGCTCTATAAATAGCGTAGTTTTTTCCCGCTTTTATTACCGTTACTAACGGATCCTTGCTCTCGTAATGGATGTTTTTTCCCGTCATAGGGAAAAATCTAACACTTTTTTTAATATTTTTCAATGGTAAAACAGTATTTTTATTTATTACTATATTTCCCAAGTCATTATTTAGCAGCTCATTTATTGTTTTTACATTTAGTTCAAATTTTCTTTCAAACTCAATTTCTAAAATCTTCATAAACTCTTCAATAGCGTTTAGCTGATAGTAGATTTTTGTTGCTAAATCTTTTATATGTTTGCTTGTTTCTATAGCAAGAGCCGGTTTATTGTGAGTAATGGCGAAATATGTCAAAGAGAGTCTCATCTGCTCATCTTTAAATTTTGTTTTTGTGTTTTTTATGTGAAAAGCGTGATGTCTCTTTTTTAATCTTTTATTTAGAGCGCTATTGACTTTTTGAGCGATTTCGTTTAGATTGCCAAATCTGCAACCGTCTATCTCTTTTTGATCGATGATACAGGCTTGTCCCCATGCGTATGGATTAAATATGGTATTTTCCCATTTTTCCCTATAATATCCTCTGCCATCGTGAAGGTTTAAAATAAGATCAACATTTTTACTGAGTATTATCTCTTTTATATCTTTGACTATTTTAAAGTCTGGATCATTTTTTTTGATTGTGGCAAATTTTCGGTTCATATCACCGTATATACCACGCCTAAATTTAACAATCGAATCAAAATTAAGATTTGGAACTACCCAAAGAGCCCCTTTTTTTATAACGTAATACTTTACTAAAAAAGAGGCGGCAAAGTAGCCTCCGGGTTCATCTCCGTGGACGCCGCCTATTACTAAGAGTGTATTGCTTGGATTGAGTGATTCTTTTTTGTAAAGTTTAAAATGGAGTTTTGCTCCCCAAATCGAAGAGAAGATAAAAAGTAGCAGCAAAATTCTCACGACTATCTCTCTACCAAGATTTTCCAGTTGTTTGAAGTTTTTACAACATAAAGCTCTTTGTTCCCTTCAAAACTGTAACTTTTTGAGCGGTATTTTTCATGAAAGTTTACTCTATATATCTTTTCGTTATCCGGCGTTTGATAGGGAATGATATTGATATTTGTAAAAACTATTTCGATTTTTTGTCCTTTCTTTAATGAAAAAATTCTTTTTTTCATTTCGGAAAACTCTTTGAGATTTTTGCCGTCAAATCTGACAAATTTTGGATGGTAAAATTGTAGGTAACTATTTATGTCACTATTTTTCCAGGCGTATCTCCATTTATATAGCATAGATAAAATCTGAACAATCTCCTCTTTATTTGCGATGTCTGGTTTATCTTCGTTGATGAGTAGGATTGTCTTTTTAAGATCTAGCATATTTTCAAGTTTTTTAAGCTCTTCGTTTTCCATTGCTATGCACCCTTTAGTATCTGGTTCTCTTTCGCAATTTTCAGGCATTCCGTGTATCCAGATCCCATATCCGTTTTTGCCTCTTATCTTGTCGTAAAGATTTGGATACGTGGTTACAAAGGCAAAAGGACCGTAGTAGTCGTCAAGATTTGTTAGTTTTCTAATGAGCCTATAGACGCCTACCGGTGTACGCAGATCACCCTCTTTTACTTTATCGCCGCTGTTTTTGCCTACAATCACTTTTATAGTTTTGATATTTTTAAGTTCTTTATTGTCTATTTTGTATATATCGAGTTTTTTTCTTTTTTTATTGCAAACAAGTATATAGTCCATATTGCTATAATATCCAAAACGTATATCTTTGTCGTCTATAACTTTTTGCCAGTATTGAATCTTTTGCAGTTCCTTATCCAATATATCTATAGCCGCTTCCGAGCCTTTTTCTCTATAAATGTCTATAATATTTGCAAAGATAAAAGAGGTAAAAAAGATAAAAAATAGAAAAAATTTTTTCATAAAACCTCCAAAAGTTCAAAAATCTTGGGAGGTATTATAACAAAGGTAACTTTTAAGCATAATTTATTTGATATAGAGCAAAATTGTATGATGGTTATTGTTTTTATCTAAAAATATAACGAAGTGTAATAGGTTGTGCGGAAATTTTTGTATAGTGAGATTTGAACAATTTCTAGTCTTGAAAAATAAATTTGAAAACGCAAGATTTTTATTTGTGAAAAATTCATCTACATTGAAATTTTACACTATTGTAAGCTGTTTTGTTATATTATTCTGCAAAAAAGTAGAGATTGGCAATTGAAAAGAAAACCTTTTACTATTTTTAAAGCTGTTGTAAAAGCTTTGGTTTTAAGAGAAGTCCAGACAAGATTTGGTTCGCAAAAGCTTGGTTATCTTTGGGCTATCATAGATCCGATGGCTATGATAGTGGTTTTTTCTTTTATAAAAACCATTATTTCTCATGCTTCTATGCCTGGAATAGACTATCCTGTTTTTTTGGCTACAAGCTTTTTAGCTTATAATCTGTTTAAAAATATATCTCTTAGAACTATAGAAGCATTTATATCCAACAAGGGGCTTTTTGTTTATAAACAGGTAAAACCTTTTGATACACTGGTTTCAAGAGCCATTGTAGAGTCGCTGATAATAGGAGTGGTAACTATCATTTTTATATGTATAGGACTATATTTTGGTTTTGATATGGAAGTTAAAGATGTAAATATGGTAATACTTGGTTTTTTATGGATTGGGGTTTTTGGCTTTGGTTTGGGACTTTTATTTGCGGTTATTGGAACATTTTACGAAAATTTTAAAAAGATAATAAGACTTATGTTTTTGCCACTTTTTTTCCTTTCTGCACTTGTTTATACGGTGGAGAGTTTGCCGCCGATTGCTAGAGATATAATACTTTTTAATCCCGTAGTTCATTTTATAGAGTTTATACACGGAAGTTTTTTCCCTGAACTGGATACAAAATATGTTGATTTTACATATATGGCGTTTTGGACTTTGATACCCTTTTTTTTAGGGCTGTGGCTCTATATAAAATCTGAGAGAAAGATAGTTATGTCATGATAGTTTTGGAAAAAGCAACCAAATACTATAAAGTAAAAAATGAGAAAAAATATATACTAAAAAACGTATCTTTAACTATACCGGGCGGTATCAACGTAGGGATACTAGGAAGAAACGGTGCAGGAAAGTCAACTCTTCTTAGGATGCTAGGGGGTATCGATTTTCCAAATTCGGGAAAGATATATTCAGATAAGAGATTTTCCTGGCCTATGGGGCTTGCAGGGGGATTTCAAGGAAGCATGACCGGCAGGCAAAATGTCAAGTTTGTGTGCAGAATCTTTGGCAAAAGCCAAAAAGAGATAGATGAGGCGATTGAATTTGTAAAAGAGTTTAGCGAATTAGGAGAATATTTTGATATGCCTATAAAAACCTATTCAAGCGGTATGCGATCTCGTCTTGGTTTTGGTTTGAGCCTTGCTTTTGATTTTGACTATCTTTTGATAGACGAGACTTTGTCTGTAGGAGATAAGCACTTTAAAGAAAAATCAAAAAAAGCTTTGATGGAAAAGATAGAAAAAAGCAACGTACTTCTTGTTAGCCACGCTATGCCTATACTTAGAGAGCTTTGCGATGCGGGTATCGTAGTACATGAGGGACAGATAAAGTATTTTGACAATATTGACGATGCTATAAAAGAGTACAACCAAATAAACAGGTAGGAAACAATGAGATTTTTGACGATTAAAAAAACAGTTTTTTTTATTTTATTTATAAGTTTAGCTATCTATATACTTTTTATAAAATCGGAACTTTATGAGTCATCTTCAAGTGTTATTATAAAAAACCTAGAGAGCAAACAGAGCGATTTGGGACTTTCTCTTTTTGTATCTGGTACAACTTCTTCTATGCAGGATTCTAAAATAGTTGAGACATATCTTAGCTCTTTTGATGAACTTCAAAAACTAGATAAGCTCTTTGGTCTTAAAAAACATTACAGTAGTGAAAAAGTGGATCCAGTGGATAGACTCTATAGCTGGTCAAAAAAAGAGGATTTTTTGAAACTTTACAGAAAAAGACTACAGCTTATGTACAATGAGATGTCGGGGATACTTAGTATAGGCTTTTTGCATACCGATCCAAAAACGGCAAAAGCTATAGTAGAACAGCTCATACGCGATGCAAACGAGCAGATAAACATCTACAACAAAACGGTTGCTCAAAAACAGCTCTCTTTTATCCAAAAACAGGTTGAGGCAAACAAAAAAGAGCTAGAAGAGTCCATAAAAGCTTTGGAAAAGTTTCAAAATTCTCATACGCTGTTAGACCCTACTCAAGATGCTCAGACGAAACACTCTTTGGTAGCTGCACTTGAATCGGGCCTGATAGAAAAGAGGGCAAAACTAAATGAACTTAGAAACTACATGAATGAAGAGAGTTTTGAGATCATAAGGCTAAAACATGAGATTGCCGAGATAGAAAGAACTTTGAAAAAGATAAGACAAAACATGGCAAATCCGAAAAAAGAGGCTTTAAATACATATATATTTGAGTATGAAAGACTTAAAAATCTAGTAGAGTTAAACAAAGAGCTATATAAACAGTCTCTTTTGCAGCTAGAGTCCATAAAAGCGGATCTTCATAAAAACTCAAAGACCCTTTTGGTGCTTACGAAACCTTATCTGCCAGATGGTTACGCTTATCCGCAAAAAGCAAAAGCGATACTTACTTTAGCATTGATTTTGGGTCTCTTGTATGGGATAGTTTCATTGATCGAAGCTATTATCAAAGAACATTTTGACTAGTTTGGAGGAAAATAGATGAAAAAGATTTTTATAATTGCGGTTTTTTTACTAAAAGCTCTTTTTGCGGTAGATATAGCTATGAGTCAGGAGCCAGCAGTTGACTTAAACGAAACGGAAGTTTTTTCTAAAAAGATCAAAGTTTTTGGAGCAAATCTTTTTAACGGAAGTTTTTCCGATGTCAGACAGTACAAGTACAATCCTAACTACAGGATAAACATCGGAGATGTTATAAGCATAAAGTTTTGGGGGGCGTACGATGCCGAGATAAAGGCTGCGGTTGATACTCAAGGAAATATATTTATACCGAAAGTTGGAACTGTTCATATATTGGGTGCAAAAAACGAAAATATCAGTAAAATCATAAAAAAAGCCGTAGAAAAAGTTTATAAAAAAAATGTTTACGTTTATGCAAATCTTGATAATTACCAGCCTGTTTCCGTTTTTGTTACGGGAAGTGTAAACAAACCGGGACTATATGAGGGTCTCTCTTCAGACTCAATCATACAGTTTTTGGATAAAGCAAAAGGTATAAAGTTTGAAGATGGAAGTTTTCGATATATAACGATACTTAGAGATAACCAGAAGTTAAAAGAGATTGATCTGTATGAGTTTTTGCTTTACGGGAAACTTGGATTTTTCCAGTTTAAAAACGGCGACGTAATATTTGTAGATAGTATAAAGTACTATGTACCCGTTAGCGGTGACGTAAAGCGTCCTTATAGATTTGAACTGACCGCTCCTTCTATAACGTTAAAAGAGTTAAGCAAACTTGCGTTGCCAAATGAAACGGCTACAAACGTTATAGTATCTAGATGGACAAAAGATCATAAAAAGATTGTAAAAAAACTCTCTTTAAATGAAAACAAAAACTTTACCATCCAAAGCGGCGATGAGGTGCAGTTTATCCCTGATCATAATGCCTATACCATAGAAGTAAACATAGAGGGAGAACATACCGGTGCACATAGACTTGTGGTGCCAAAAGGAATGACTCTTCAAGAAGTTATAGACAAGATAGAGTTTAGTCCATTATCAAACAAAGATGCGATACAACTTTTTAGAAAAAGCGTGGCAAAACTTCAAAAACAGCTTATCGACTCTCAACTAAGAGATCTTGAAGCTATGGTTTTAACAACGGGTTCCGCTACAACTGAAGAGGCAATCATAAGAAAACAAGAAGCCCAGCTGATTTTAAACTTTATCGAAAGGGCAAGAAAGATAGAACCAAAAGGCAGAGTCTATCTAAACGATAAAAGCGATTTGAAAAAGATAGTTTTAGAGGATCAAGACACTATCTATATACCAAAAAAGAGCAATATTGTAACGATTCAAGGCGAAGTTAAACTTCCTGGAGCCCAAACTTACGTGAAAGATTTGAAGTTTGAGGATTATTTAAAATCGGTAGGTGGTTATAACTTCAGAGCAGATAAATCAAACATACTTATCATCCGACAAAACGGCCAAGTTATAAACTATGACGCTACTTCCTTTGCATCAAAGACACCAAAGATAAAACCTGGAGACTCTATACTTGTACTTGGAAAACCAGATACAAAAAATCTTCAGATTGCTAAAGATATAACACAGATAATCTATCAGATAGCAGTTGGAGCTGCAGTGGTATTGAAAGCGTTTTGATTTTGAAACGGATTTGAAACATTTTTTTATTACAATTTCGTTATTAATTTTATCTAATATTTATAGTTAATATTTTAAAATTTCAATAACTATTAAAACTAAAATTAACAGAAATCTCAAAGGATATATTTGTTTATTGATTTAACTTTAACAAGCGGTGAAGCATAGTGTGCGGAATTGTGGGATACATCGGAAGTAATGATATAAAAAGTTTTTTGCTTCAAGGATTAAAAGAGCTTGAGTACCGAGGTTACGACAGCGCAGGACTAGCTGTTATAGAAAAAGACTCGATGCAAGTTTTTAAAGCTGTAGGAAAGATAAAAAATCTAGAAGAAAAAACCAAAGATTTTGAAACAAAAGGTTTTGGCATAGGCATAGCCCATACCAGATGGGCTACACACGGAAAACCGACAGAGCTAAATGCCCATCCTCATACAGGACAGTTTAGTGCCGTGGTTCATAACGGTATAATTGAAAATTATGAAGAAATAAAAAGAGAGCTTAAGAGTAAAAATATAGATTTTGTTTCACAAACAGATACAGAGGTTATAGTAAAGCTTTTTGAGTATAATTGCAATAGTGATATAGTAGAAGCTTTTAAAAAAACTATAGAGAGGATAGAAGGTGCATTTACGATACTTTTAATTAGCAAAAAAGATCCAGATAAAATTCTTTTTGCAAAAAAAGGATCACCTCTAATAGTTGCAAAATCTAACAAAGGTGTGTATTTTGCTTCGTCAGATGCACCTCTTATAGGATATGCTACAAAAGCGCGTTATCTAGAAGATGAGGAATGGGGTTATGTTAGCGAGAGTGAAATTAAAATTTTTCATAATAATTTATCGATATCTCCATCATATAAAGATTTACCTACAAACAAAGAATCAGCCCAAAAAGGTGGTTTTAGATTTTATATGGAAAAAGAGATATATGAGCAGTACGATGTATTGAAAGAAAATACTCTTGGTAGAAACACGCAAAATGGAATAAAGTTTGATGAAGTTGAAAAAGAGTTTTTTGAAGGAATTGAAAATATAATAATAAGTGCATGTGGTACAAGTTATCATGCAGGACTTGTAGGGAAATATCTTATTGAGAGAAATGCAAAAATAAAAGTAGATGTGGAAGTCTCAAGTGAACTAAGATATAGAGAGCCTCTACTTAAAAAAGATACATTGTTTTTGGTGATTTCACAAAGCGGAGAAACTGCTGATACACTTGAAACTTTAAAAATGGCAAAAAAAGCAGGATTAAGGACTCTTGCACTTTGCAATGTTGATAACTCTTCAATTGTAAGAGAGGCCGATAAAACTATATTGCTTCGAGCCGGTATAGAAAAAGGAGTAGCTTCTACTAAAGCATTTTCAACCCAAGTAATGACACTATGGATGCTAAATAATTATCTTTCAAACAAAAACGAATACGATTATATAAATAAAGCTGTTGAAGTTACTAAAGTAGATAAAAATCTTCATGAAAAAATAAAAAGACTCTCAAAAAGATATCTTCACGGACATGGATTTTTCTTTATTGGTCGTGATTTATTTTATCCGTTGGCACTTGAAGGTGCCTTAAAACTTAAAGAGATAAGTTATATCCACGCTGAGAGTTATCCTGCCGGTGAGATGAAACATGGTCCTATAGCATTAGCAGATTCGGAACTTTTTGTAGTTGCGCTTCTTAGCAAAAATATACTTTTTGAAAAAACAAAATCAAACATTGAAGAACTAGTAGCACGTGATGCAACAGTTCTTACAATTTCAAGTGAATATATAGAAATGACAGATGATTTTGTAAAAATCAACAAAACAAATCACCCAATGGTTGAATTTTTCGAAATGATGGTGGTGATCCAACTTTTGGCAATGGAAGTTGCTATAAGACTTGACAGTGATGTGGATATGCCAAGAAATCTTGCTAAAAGTGTTACTGTGGAATAATTGAAGAAGCATAAGATATTTTAGGAGAAAAAATGAAAAAAATATTAATTGTCTTTGGTACTCGACCAGAAGCTATCAAAATGGCTCCGCTGATTAAAGAGTTTGAAAAATATAAAAAAGATTTTAATGTCAAAGTTTGTGTAACTGCTCAGCATCGTGAAATGCTTGACCAGGTTTTAGAGCTTTTTGAAGTGGTACCGGATTATGATCTTAACGTTATGGAACCAGGGCAAGACCTTTATGATATTACATCAAAAGTTCTTCTCGGTTTGCGAAATGTCCTTAAAGAATTTCAACCTGATCTTGTTTTAGTTCATGGCGATACAACAACCACATTTAGTACAACCCTCGCTGCTTTTTATCAAAAAATAGATGTAGGACATATAGAAGCTGGGTTACGTACTGGCAATATCTATTCACCATGGCCTGAAGAGGCTAATCGACTTTTAACAACACAAATATCAAAATACCATTTTGCTCCAACCTTATCAAATAAAGAAAATCTTTTAAAAGAACATATAAATGAAGCAAACATTATTGTCACAGGTAATACAGTTATAGATGCACTCTTTTGGGTTCTCAATAAAATACAAAACAATGATAGCTTTAAAAAAACACTTATGAATAAAATCAGGCAATCAGGCTATCCTGTTTCCGAACGTAAAATGGTACTAATTACAGGACATCGACGTGAAAATTTTGGAAAAGGTTTTTTAAATATATGTACAGCTTTACAAGAGTTAGCTATGCAATATACTGATATTGACTTTGTTTATC
The DNA here is from genome assembly GCF_014466985.1 of Nitrosophilus labii. NCBI lineage: Bacteria > Pseudomonadati > Campylobacterota > Epsilonproteobacteria > Nautiliales > Nitratiruptoraceae > Nitrosophilus > Nitrosophilus labii. Next base: position 1,195,199 of record NZ_AP022826.1, on the reverse strand, counting down.
CGGTTCATTTAAATCCAAATGTACAAAAGCCTGTAAAAGAAATTCTGTCAGGAATAGAAAATGTTTATCTTATCGAACCACTTGAATATCTTCCGTTTGTATTTCTCCTCAACCATTGCTATATAGTTTTAACTGATAGTGGTGGAGTTCAGGAAGAAGCACCATCTCTTGGAAAGCCCGTTTTAGTTATGAGAGACACAACTGAACGTCCTGAAGCAGTTCAGGCAGGTACCGTCATCTTGGTTGGGACCGATAAAGACAATATTAAATACTATGTTAAAAAACTTTTAGAAGATATAAATTATTATAAAAAAATGGCATATGCACATAATCCATATGGCGATGGCAATGCTTGCTCTAAAATTGTGAATTTTTTGAAAAAAAACTTAAAGGAAAGTATATGAAATTTAAAACGGTCAATATGATAGGTCTAGGCTATATTGGCTTGCCAACAGCTGCCGTGATAGCCTCAAAGGGTGTCAATGTTATTGGTGTTGACATCAATCAAAATACTGTTGACACAATTAATCGAGGAGAAATACATATCGTTGAACCTGGCTTAGAAGAGTTAGTAAAAAAGGTTGTTCATCAAGGTTATCTTCGAGCCACTACCCAACCTGAAAAAGCTGATGCCTTTATCGTTGCCGTACCAACTCCTTTTAAAGAAGATTATGAACCAAATTTAGACTATATCAAGGCCGCTGCTAAATCCATTGCCAAAGTACTCGAAAAAGGAAACTTAGTCATTCTTGAATCAACTTCACCTGTTGGAGTCACTGAAAAGATGGCTGAATGGTTAGCAGAAGAACGGCCAGATCTTACTTTTCCACAACAAGTAGGTGAAGAAGCTGATGTAAATATTGCGTACTGTCCTGAACGGGTTTTGCCAGGTAAAGTTATACGTGAACTGGTAGAAAATGATCGCATTATTGGGGGAATGACACCTAAGTGTACCAAACAAGCTACACAACTATATAAAATTTTCGTAGAAGGTGAGTGTGTTTCAACAAATGCTCGTACAGCAGAGATGAGTAAACTTACAGAAAATGCCTACCGTGATGTTAATATAGCATTTGCCAATGAGCTTTCGCTCATATGTGATAAAGCAGGTATTGATGTATGGGAATTGATTAGCCTTGCAAATCGTCATCCACGTGTTAATATTTTACAACCAGGATGTGGTGTTGGTGGACATTGTATTGCTGTTGATCCTTGGTTTATAGTTAATGATTTTCCTGAAGAAGCAAAGATTATAAAAGCTGCAAGAGAGATTAATGACTATAAACCAAAATATGTTATTTCAAAAATTGAAAAGGCTGTACAAGATATTGAAAATCCTAAAATTGCCTGTTTAGGACTTGCTTTTAAACCAGATATAGATGATTTAAGAGAAAGCCCTGCGCTACAGATAACGAAGAAGCTTGCAGATAAAGGATATGAAATTTTAGCAGTTGAACCAAATATCAATATTCTACCTGAAATTTTTAATTCTTATAATAATGTACAGTTAAGTTCCTTAGAACAGGCTTTACAAATTTCAGATCTCATTGTTGTACTAGTGAAACATAAAGAGTTTATTGGATTAAAACATATGAAAATAGGAAAATTTTTAGATTTTGTAAATATAAAACAAGGTTTTTAAATGGAAAAGATATTAATTAAAAAATTATCAAAATGGCCGTTTAAATTTACTAATTATTACATCAATTTTAGAGGAGATAAATTTTTTACTGACTTTAATTTTTATACTTCAAATTTAAAATATAATGAGTTATCTTTAAAGATAGAAAACTCTAATTTAGTTGTCAAAATAAATACTAATAAAAAAATCTATTTTGTATTAAATAGTATACCAAAACGTTTTAAAAAAATATCTTCTAAAGATGGAATAGAAGTAGATGGTTTTAAAAAATTAGAATTAGGAGTTTTTGCGAAACCTTTAAAAGGAAGTATAAAAATTAAAATGATTTTACTAGAATATAATAATCATTTAAAAAAAATACAATCTAATTTTCTACCTCACAATATAATTCATAAAACAACTTTACATGAAAATACAAAGTTTTTTGTTATAGCTATAGAATTACAAGGCGAAGGTAAAGTTGAAATTGAAAACATTTTTCTTAAAAAAGTTATAAAGCAAGATTATAATTCAAATGATTTAATAAATAATATTGAACATCATAATGAATGTGAGAAAGAATTAGAAAAAGTTAAGCAAGAAAGAGATGTTTTTTCTTCTCAAGCATATAGATTAAAAAATCAAATAAATAAACTGACGGCTAATATTAATAATAGATTTGATTATTCAAATAGTTTAATTCATACTTTCTTAGAAAGCTTTGCAAAATCTATAAATTCTTCAAACGGTTGCTACTATTATAATAAATTGCCTTATAAAATAGCTATAATTACTGATGTTTATATGTATAATTTCTATAAAGATACATTTGAAGAGGTTTATTATCTCTCCCCTGATAATTATAAAGAAGTTATAGAAAAGAATAATATAGATTATTTCTTTTATGTAACTTGTTGGAAAGGAATTTATAATGAAGAATGGAGAGGAATTAAATTTAGAGAAAAACCAAAACGAGCTTTTGAAGAAATTTTAATAATTTGTAAAGAAAGAAATATTAAATCAATATTTCAGAGTATTGAAGATCCAAGTAATTTTGAGTATTTTTTACCTATTGCCAAACACTTTGATTATATTTTCACTTCTGATGTCAATATGATAGAAAAATATAAAGAAAAATTAAATAAAGAAAATGTTTATTATGGTGAATATGGTTTTAATCCTTTAATAAATAATCCGATATCTTCATTTAATAATTCTATAATTGATTGTGCTTTTTTTGCTGGTACGTATACTAAAAGGTACATAGAACGTTGTAAAGATATGGAAATAATTTTTGATAGTATTTTATCTTACACGTATTTGTTAATAGCAGATAGGAATTTTGGAACTAATGATGAAACATTAAAATATCCCGAAAAATATCAAAAATGTTTGATTCCTTCGTTTGATCATGAAGTTTTACAAAAAATACATAAACTATTTAAGTTTAATATAAATTTAAATTCAATTAAACAAAGCCCCACAATGTGTGCAATGAGAATTTATGAGTTACAAGCTCAGGCTACACACATAGTTTCTAATTATGCTCTCTCTATATTTAATAAATTTCCAAATATTACTATATTAGTTGACAAAATTAATTTTAATTATTTTTTAAAAATGGATGAATTATTTGAAAAAAGATTAAGAATTGAAACATTAAGACAAGTTATGAATGATAAAACTAGCTATGATATATTAAGCGGATTTCTTAATAAAGTTGATAAAATAAATTACAATATAAGAAAAAGTGTGGCTGTTTTATATAGGGGAAATTTAACGAAAAATATAATTAATTCATTTGAGAAACAACGATATGAAAATAAAAAATTAATTAGAGAAGAGGAATTTGTTAAAAATTTTGAAAATTTAAAAGAAAAATTTGATTTTTTTACATGGTTCAATAAAAAATATGAATATGAAAGTAATTATTTAAATGATATGATAAATGGATTTAAATATACAAATGTCGGATATATTACTAAGAATTCATTTTTTGATAGTAATATGTATTATAAGGATATTGAACATGATTTTACTTGCTATATAAAAGGAATTGATAAAACAGTGTTTAGAACAGATTTATATAACCCAAATGAATTTCGTAATAAAGAATTGTCTGAAGAATTTGAAATAGAAAATGGATATTCTATAGATCCTTTTGAACTTAATTATTTAAATTATAGAGAAAAGAATAAAAAATATAACAATAATTATAAAATAAGCGTAATTGTACCAGTTTATAATAATGGAGAATTTTTACAATTTAAATGTTTTGCTTCTTTAACAAGAAATAACTTATTTAGTGATATGGAAATATTATTAATAGATGATGGGTCAACAGATTCAAAAACTATCGAAATCTGTAAAAATTTAGAAAGAGAATTTTCAAATGTTAAAACATTTTTTTACAATGATAAAGGAAGTGGTAGCGCGTCTAGGCCTAGAAATAAAGGCATCGAGTTAGCTTCGACTGAATGGATAACTTTTTTAGATCCTGATAATGAAATTTCTACAGGAGGATATGATAATTTATTTAATATACTAAAGAAAATAGAAAAAGAAAATAAAATAGTTCCAGATTTTATTTCAGGATATAATATAAAAGTTGATAATGAAATAAAAAAAATAGCTAAGCATACAGATAAGGAATATTCAATTATAAAAAATTTCAAAAGTAACTATTTTGAAAAGGGTAAATTTCCTACAATTTCAACCCAGGCTGCTCTTATAAAGAGACAATTTTTAGTTGAAAATAATATTAAATTTGTAGAAAAATCTGCTGGACAAGATACGCTTTTTGGATGGGAACTATTATTAAATTCAAGAATAGGGATATTTACATCAAAAGCTTTTATTGTGTATTATGCTCAAAGAAATGATTCCGTTACAAATATTGTAGATGACAAATATTTTGAAAAAAAATTGATTTTAGAAAAAGCTCAAATTACAGTGTTAAATAAATTTGGACTATTAGATATATATGTTAATAAACATTTTGATCAATTTATGGAAAAATGGTATTTAAAAAAATTAGAAAGTATAGTCGATATTAATATAAAAGAAAAAGCTATTAAAGTATTAAATGAGATATGCAAATTATATAATAAAAATTTAGATATTTATTTAAAATAATTTAGAAAAATTATGAGAATAACTATAAGCGATTCATGTGAAAAACAAAAAAGAAAAATTAAAATAATATTTTCGATAAAAATATTACAAAAAGTTAGATTTTAGTCAAATTTAGTTTTATTTTTCAACAATATAAAAACAGTTCTGAAAGGCTTATTAGTAGTAATGTGAATACTATAGTTAATCATTCTTAAGTTTTATTACTTTCAGTGATTTTTTTAAGGTAATAGGCTTTAAAGAAAACTATTGTATTTTTTGGTAAATTTATAAAAGGAGTTTAAAGAAGAGCTTCTTTGCAAATAGAAGGTAAGTTCTAATAAAGGTATAAAGTTCTTTTAGATTGAGGGATATTTAACAAATGAGCCAATTTTGCCATTAAAAGATGTTGATATTCTATCGTTAATGTTTGGAATAGGAGGAAGATAGCAATACCATTTGTATGTTATCTTATTAAATTGTTCTATAATAGTTTTATAGAGTGTATCAATTTTATCTTTAATGTAAAGAATATCCTGATTTTAGATTACAAGATAGCTTTAAGATGAGACAAACTAATACTTAATGATTTTTTAGCTAAATCTATAATAGTTTTTGCTGATATTTTGGCTTTTCCTTAGGAGGCTTTATTAGGAATTTTTCTAATCTTTTTTTCTTTCAAGTTCCTTACTCTTTTTGTTAAAGGAACTTGCAAGAGCAAAAGTAAAATGCTCTTTATAAATATGTTGTAGTTCTTTGAGAGTTCGTAAAAGAGCTGGTCGACCAAAATTTTATTTCAGTTTTAGTTAGGCTACTTATTCACTAAGAGCGATTCTTTCTCTGATAAGAGGTTTTATTGAATCGAGTTCCTTTACAGTAGCCAAACAAAGTTCTTTGTATGTGATATACACAAATGATCCAATATGCAATGCATCTTTTTGGTTGGTCTTGCTCTTTCTGAGTGTAGAGGATTGGATATAGGATTGATAAGTATTATATTTACAATACTATACTTAAAACTATGTTCTAATTAAAAGAACAATAGGTTTAATGATAGATAGTTGTTGATTCTAAAAGAATGTAAAGCTTTTCTTTGGGATGGGATTTAAGAATGTCTAATAACTCTTAAAAATCATGATATCCCATTCCAGACTTTTGCTTTAAATTTTTTTTTATTTTCATAGTTTACTAATGTAAAATTAAAACTATGTTTTAGATACATCAATACCTAAAAAGTATTGCATTCCAATCCTTCTTTGTAAAATTTAACAGATAAGTAAGTAACATATTTTTTTGAGGTTTAGCTTTAAAACTAATAAAATCCCTTAATCTTTAAAGTAGGGACATAGATAAAGTGTGTTTTCCTTGCTTATCTCTTTGGTCTTATTTTAAAAATTTATTAATAGGAGATAATGTGAAAAAAATAGGGTTAATAGGATATTTTGGATATGGGAATTTTGGTGATGAGTTGTTTTTAGAAGTTCATAAACAATATTTATCTAAAGACTATGAATTAGAAGTTGTAAATGATCTTTTAGAAGAACCTTATTTTTCTAAACCTGTTAATGAACTAGTAAAACAGTATGATGCATTTTTAATAGGCGGAGGTGATTTAATAAATCCAATTAGAATTTCTAAATTATATTGGCAGTTGGATTTTTTACAAAAACCTGTATTTATATTTGGAATAGGAGTTCCAAATGTAAAATGGTCAAGAAAACATGTATTAGAACACTATAGAAAGTTTTTTTTGCATGACAATTGTAAATTAATAGTAGCAAGAGATATTGAAAGTTATGAGTGGATAAAGAAAAATTTTAATATTGGAGATAAAAAGCTTAAATGGTTTCCTGATCCAGTATGCTCTTATAATCGTCCTAGTAAGAAAAATGTTAATGAAAAGTATTTAGGTGTTGTAATGAGAAATCATAGGAGTTTACAAAGAGATTTTACACATGTAAGAAAATTAATCGATGAAGCAAAAAAAATGGGTTATAAAATAAAACATATTGTTTTATCTAATAAAATTTTAGGGAAAGGTGACTATGAATTAGCTAAAGAGCTAGCGTTAATTGATGAAGAAATTTTTTATTCTGAATCTTTGACTGAAATGTGTGAAGAAATTTCATCTTGTTCTTTATTAGCATCTATTAAATTTCACGGTATGGTAGTAGCAACCATGTATGGAATCCCTACAATTGCAATGTCAGTTACTCCAAAAAATAGAAATTTTTTAAGAATGATTGAACGACCAGAAATGTTGGTGAGTTATACTAATGAAAATCTATATAAGCGTTTAAGTTATTATCCTACAAATATACATTCAATAGTAAGAGGAATGTTATACAGAAGAAGTAAAGAGGGTTATATGTATTTAAAAAATACATTACAGGAAATTATATGAAAAATGATTATAATGGGTTAAGAGATGTTAGACGATGGAATAAAACTGTATTTTGGCATGGTGAAGGAATTTTAAAAAAAATATCTTCACCTGTAAAAACTGGTATCCATTCTTTTTCTTATAATGGGCTTATATATGATATTTTAATTGAAAATAAAAATAGTGATATTACAATTTTTTTCTTTCATGCTAGTATTGAACGAAAAGGAAAAAAACTCCCTTTTTTCATGGGAAATAGAGTATTAAGTGATAAAAAAGTTAATAGAGTCTTTATTTCTGATCCATCTCTACTTATGTCCAAAGATCTTAGTCTTGCATGGTATGCTGGTTTGTATAGAGAAACTAGAGTGCAACAAGTTTTAAAAGATACTATTAAAGTAATTTTAAAATATCTAAATTCTAAAAGAAATGTATTTTTTGGGCCATCAAATGGTGGATTTGCTGCTTTATATTTTTCTTGGTTTTTTCCTAATTCATTAGCTTTTGTAATGAATCCACAAACACGTATTGCAGACTTCACATTTCAAACTGTAAAAAAGTTTTCAAAAGAATGTTTATCTATATCAACAGATAATATTTTTGATCAAGTTACATTGCATAAAGAAATAATGAAAAGAACAGATGGCGATGTAAGAGTTCTTTATGAAAAAAAAGTAGATAATATAATAGTATATTTACAAAATAGAACCGATCATCATGTAGAATTGCAAATGAAACCATTTTTAAAATCTATTAAGCAACAAAGTAAAGTCAATTTGATTTTAGGAGATTGGGGTGAAGGGCATAAAGCTCCACCAATAGATGTAATTAATAAATATTTAACTTATTATTGCTTTAATTATTAAAGTTTAGTATAACAAACTTTTTCTATAGATAATAACAATGCTAAATAAGAGCACTTGCATCAAAAAATATTATTGTGTTTTATGTTTAAAGAAATGACTCTGTTACAAATATTGTAGAATACAAATATTTTGAAAAAAATAATAAGCCAAAGCTTAACTTTAAAAAACGAGATTATCAAATCTATATAAAGAAATATTTTAAATATTTTTCAGCAGACAATTTTTTACAAAACTGATATGGATTTAGCGTTCCAATGACAGAAGAGTTAATCCATGACAGAATTTCATTTAGTAAAGTTTTTAGATATTACAGAGGATGATATTATTCCAGATGAGACCACAATCTGTAAATTTCGAAATGCTTTGATAAAGGCTAATATATTTGAGGCAATTTTTGAGGAAGTAAAAAATAAAATGATTAAAAAAGTTTTAATTCTTAATGAAATAATAATAGTTGATGCTACACTGATTCATACGTCAGAGCCTAAACGCAAGAGAGATGATAAAGGTAATATTATCACTAATAAATCTATAGATAAAGGGGCAAGCTGTATTTCTAAAAGAAGGTATAAATATTATGGATATAAAATTTATATTACTACAGATACTAAAGGGATTATAAAACAGATTAAAAACAATAAAAAATTTACTAAAATTAGAGCAATAGTTGAACTACCATTTGCATTTATTAAAAGACAAATGAATTATATTCAAACAAAATTTATAGGTCTTCATAAAAATAGTCAATGTATCTATTTATTTGCAGCAGCTTATAATCTAAAACGGAAACCAGTTTAATAAGAAGTAATAAATAAAAAAAAAGAAAAAAGATAGAAAAATTACGCAAGATTAGAGTTTTTAGATATAAAAACTGATAAAAAAGTTTGAACTTTAAAGAAAGAAAAGGCTTATGAGTGCAAAATCTGCAACAATTTCTTTTGAATGGAAGTTTGAACAAGAATGTTCAGAGGGTTCAATTTTATTTTGTTATATTTTAGCAAAAAAAGAGGTAAAAATAAAATGGGAAAAAAACTTAATAATATGAATATGTTAAAAGTTTGTAAATATGAAAAAGCTTTTTTAGCTATTCCTAATATAAAAAATTTTTTAAATAAAATACCTAAAAATTTTATTTTTCCACCTATTAGGAGTAAAGACAAAATTCCTTTAAATTCTATTTTATTATATATTGAACCTGATGAATTATTTTTTTTTCAAATTGAATATTTAATATCTTTTGATAGTTTTTTTAATAAAATTATTGAAAATAAACATTTAAATTTGAATTATATAAAAGAAAAAAATATTTATCCTTTATTAAATCCTTTTTTAAGAAGTTTAGATAGTAGATGTAATATTAAGAATGCTTTTAAAAATATAAATAAGTTTCAATATGTATACAAAATTTCTTTTGATTATCTAATAAATTTTGGATTAGAAAGTAAAAATTTGAAAAATATTATTAAATATAATAAAGCAGATCTAAAAAATTTTTTGTCGAAAGATTATGAACTTTTTAATTATTTACTAACTATAAAATTTGAAAACTTCGAATTTAAAACTAACTATTTAGATGGTTTTATAGAAACTATATCTAATACAAAAATAAGTGGACTCGTGAAATGTTTTATTAATGGTGAACATCTGCCTCAATATGTTGAGATAATTAAAAATGGAAAAGTTATTGATATAATTTATGCAAATAAAGTCAGAAATGTTAAATATAAATATAGAAAATATACTATTGAATGTGGTTTTGAATATATTTTTGAGAATGAATTAACTCCTAATGACCAGATATTAGTAAAAGTTAAAAATTCTAATTATTATTTAAGAATTCAAAGATTAAAGGTCTAAGCGATAATGTTAAAAATTGCTTTAATTTCTGATGATTTAACAAGAATAAGTTTGTTATTAGAAAATAATATAAGTATATATAATATTACTTCTCTAAATTATAGATTTATCCTTAAATTTTGTAAAATAGATCTCTTCTTCGTTGAATCATCTTGGAATGGGTACAAAAATAGATGGAAATATAAGATAGCTTCTTATCCAGATGTTCCAAGTAGAAATAATAATAAACTAAAAAAAATAGTTGAATATGCAAAAGATTTAAATATTCCTACGGTTTTTTGGAATAAAGAAGATAGTGTTCATTTTGATAGGTTTATAGATAGTGCTGTATTATTTGATTATATTTTTACTGTTGATATAAATGCTGTTGAAAAATATAAAAGAATTGTAAATATACCTGTAAATGTACTTATGTTTGCAATTCAACCTAAAATACACGATTTGACTGGCTTTAATTTTAAGTATAAAAAGGCTAATTTTGTTGGAAGTTATTCAAGACATATTCATACTAGAAGAAGAGAATGGCAAAATATGTTTTTTGAAACTTTATGCGAAAATGGATTTGAAGTAGATGTATATAATAGAAATTCAGATAGAAATCCTAAAATTTACGGCTATCCCAAATTATCTTGTATAAATGAAGAAAAAAAAGTAAAGTATAAAAAAACTGCTCAAATTTATAAAGATTATTTAATTTCTTTAAATGTAAATACTATTACAGACTCTGAAACTATGTTTTCAAGAAGACTTATTGAGATTTTGGCTTGTGGAGGAGTTTGTGTTACTAATCCCTCTTTAGCTGTTGATAAAATGTTTAAAGATTATTGTTACGTGGTTAATTCGAAAGAAGAGTTTAGGGAAATTTTAGTAAGACTTAAAAAAGATGGTTTGAGTAAAAATGATTATGAAAGGATAAGAGCAGGTGCAGAATATGTTTTGAAAAATCATACGTGGAAACGAAGAATAGAGTATATTTGTGAAGTTATAGGAGTTAAATGAATTTTTATTTTTATAATTTATATGCTTTAATAAACAAAAATACACTTTTTAAAGGTTGGGGAAGAAAAAGAACAGGGAAATATGCTATTTTTTTGTCTAAATTGTTTAAAAAAGATTTTTTACTTTTTGAAGACGGCTTTATCCGTTCTATAGGTCTAGGGGTAAAAGGATGGCCTTCCTTTTCGATTGTAGAAGATGATATCGGTATCTACTACGACACTACGGCTCCTTCAAGACTTGAAAATATCCTTAACAACTACGATTTTAAAAATGATAAAAAGCTATTGCAGACAGCTAAAAAAGCTATAGAACTTATAAAAAAACATAAAATCTCAAAGTATAACCACTCATCTTTAACTCTTCCCGGGTATTTAAAAACCGACACCAAAAAAGTACTTATCGTGGCTCAAACAAAAGGGGATCTCTCTTTAGAGTACGGTTATGCTCAAAATTTTGATACTAAAACAATGGTTATTGAAGCTATCAAGGAAAATCAAGGTAGCGAGATTTACTTAAAAGTTCATCCCGACGTCCTAGCAGGCAAAAAAAAATCAAATATTGATATAGATTTTGCAAAAAAACATTGCAAAATAATTAGTGAAGATATCAATCCGTTAGTGCTTTTGGAAAAGTTTGAAAAGGTTTATACCCAAACTTCTCAAATGGGCTTTGAAGCACTGCTTCTAGGGAAAAAAGTTATATGTTTTGGTATGCCTTTTTATGCTGGATGGGGACTGACTGAAGATAAGATTGTATGCAAAAGGCGAAAAAGAAAATTGAGTGTTGAGGAGATTTTTGCCGGGGCATATATACTTTATGCCAGATACTACAACCCTTATACACACAAAAAAAGCGATATCATAGATACTTTACTTACAATCAAAAAATATAGAGATATTTATAGCCAAAATGATGGAAAACTCTATTTTTTCGGTTTTTCAAGATGGAAAAGAGGGTTTGTGAAACCCTTTTTCAAACCTTTAAATAGTAACAGTCTAACTTTTTGCAACGATTTAAAAGAAGCTACTAAAAAGGGACTTGATAGCAACTCTAAAATCTTTATATGGGGAAAAAAAAGATTTGATGATGTAGAAAAGTATGCGAGAGAGAAAGGTATTGCTATATATAGAGTAGAAGATGGTTTTGTACGCTCTGTTTCACTAGGTTCAGACCTTACACGTGCCTACTCACTCGTTGTCGACTCACAAGGCATCTACTTTGATCCGACACAGCCAAGCGATTTGGAAGGGATTTTAAATAACTATACATTTGATAAAGAGCTTTTACAAAGAGCCAAAGCGCTGCAAACTTATATCACCACAAAAAAAATCTCCAAATATAACATCTATAAAGATATTGCTTTAGATCTAAAAGGTTACAAAAAGGATCAAAAGATTGTTTTGGTTCCAGGACAAGTAGAGGATGACGCTTCAATAATCTACGGTGCAAATAGCATGAGCAATCTGGAGCTTCTTGAAGCTGCTCGAAAAAACGCTCCTGATGCTTATATCATCTATAAACCACATCCAGATGTTATTGCCGGTAACAGGATAGGAGATATTGAGGATAAAACAGCTTTAAAATATTGCGATTTTATAGTTAAAGAAGCGAGTGTGGATAGTGTTTTGGAAGTTGCTGATGAGGTTCACACCATGACATCACTTGTCGGGTTTGAAGCGCTTTTAAGAGGCAAAAAAGTTTATACCTACGGTATGCCTTTTTATGCGGGATGGGGGTTGACAGTAGATAAAGTTAAAAATCCAAGAAGAGTTAAGAATCGTTCTTTAGAAGAGTTAATAGCTGCGGCGTATATAGTTTATCCTAGATACATTCATCCAAAAACCAAAGAGTTTTGTGAGATTGAAGTGCTTTTAGATGAGTTAGATAAAGAAAAAAAAAGATATAATTCAAATTATATTTTTAAAGCTTTAATAAACAGTAGAAACTTCATATCTCGTAAAATACAGTTTGTTATAAAGGTGTTGTTGGGTGAATAAGATAGGCGATATAAAAGATAAAAATATTTTGCTTTTACAAGGCCCGATGGGCAATTTTTTTAAAAAACTAGATCTGGTTTTTAGAAAAAAAGGGGCAAAGACTTATAAAATAGGTTTTAACGCAGGCGATTGGTTTTTCTCAAACAAAGACAATTATATCCCTTTTAGAGGCAAAAAAGAGGAGTGGGGAGAATTTATACGCAATTTTTTTAAAGATAAAAATATAGATATGATTTTTTTGTTTGGAGATTGTAGATATTATCAAAAGGTGGCTATACAGGAAGCTTTGAAATTTGAAAATATAGAAATCTTTGTCTTTGAAGAGGGATATATAAGGCCCGATTTTGTAACTATGGAAAAATATGGAGTCAACAACTACAGCAAAATCAGCAGAGACCCCCAGTTTTATAGAAGTCTGCCTTCAGATTTTTTCCATAAACGGCCGATTTTACCGGCAAATCCAAAATACTGGAAAATGGCTTTGAGTGCTACTGTTTATTATATTTTGGCAAAAACTTTTTTATTTAGATATCCTTACTATGAGCATCATAGAGAGTTAGCCGTTTTAAAAGAAGCTTTTTGGGGTATAAGAAGCCTATACAGAAAATATCTTTACATGCCAAAAGATAAAAAATTGACCCAAAAATTAGCTACTAAGCTCTCAAAACGTTACTATTTTGTGCCTTTGCAGACCTATAACGACTTTCAACTAAGAGAGCATTCAAGTTTTTCTACAATAGAGGAGTTTTTAGAGAGGGTTTTACGCTCATTTGCGAGTTTTGCCCCAAAAGATACCTATTTGGTTATCAAGCATCACCCGATGGATAGAGGAAGAAAAAACTACACAAAATTTATCGACAAACTCTCATTAAGTCTAAATATAAAAGATAGGGTAATAGTTGGACATGAGATGCATCTACCCACTTGTTTGAAAAATGCTATCGGAACAGTTACTATAAACAGTACGGTGGGAATATCATCTCTTTTTCACTATATTCCTACAATTACTTTAGGGGATGCTTTATATGATATAGAGGGACTGACGTGCAAGGGTATGCCTTTGGATGAATTTTGGAGTAACTACAAAGAGCCAGATAAAGAGCTGTTTAGAAAGTTTAGATATTATCTTATAGAAACTACTCAGCTTAACGGGAGCTTTTACGGCAGATTCCCAGTAGAATTAATCTAGTTTCTACTTGTTAGCTAGCTACCTAGTTGGTATTTTCATTTTTTTACCCTTTTGAAGTCGTTAAGAGTTAAAAGTAATCTAAGTATTTTAACTATATAATCCTTATTTAAGGAAAGTATTAAAGCTAAAATGGAGGATAAAAATGGTGTCGAGTAAAATATTGAAAAGTTGTGCTGCAGCGGCAATAGTCTTTTTATTAGCTGGTTGCGGTGGTGGAGGCGGTGGAGACAGCACCGATACCACTTCGTCAACTTATAGCGATTATACTGTTTCCGTAGTTGACGATGCTATTTTAGGCGCAAAAATGACGGCTATTGGATGTTCTGGATTTGAGGAACTTGGCAATGGAGAGTATAAACTTTTAAACTGTGTACAAAAGCCTGATATTATTGTTGCCTCTGGCGGAACAATGGATATCAACGGAAATGGAATTATCGACGATACTGACGTGCCTATGGGGATTCCTTTAACACTAGACACTAGGCAATCGGGCGCTAACGATAATTTTATCGTAACTCCTTTAACCACTTTAGCCGCTGCTGCTAGAAGTTCGGAACTTGATACCCTTGCTTCAAAACTTGGTATTACAAAAGAAGAGTTGTTTCAAGATCTAAGTAAAGATGATACGAAAAAGAGTATTTTACAGCTAGTAAACGCTCAGTTCATAGCGGCAAACGACAATGGAGTTATCGATATTCCTCTGTTTATGGAAAAGTTTAAAGATTATATCTTACAAAGCAATTCCACCGATGCTGCAACTTCAATACAAACAGCTATATCGGCTCTTAAGAGTGATGCTGATACAGTTGCGATATTTGGAGGTATCGGTTTTAACGGTTTTATAACGGAGGCTGAAGACATAGATGTGAACGATCTAGCAAACTATTATGTAAATAAGAGTGTAGATCCGGATCAAACAGTTTTTGTTGGATACGTGTATGATGAGATATTAAGCGGTGCTACAGTAAAACTATATATTGACAATCAACTTGTATCTACTTCTACCACGGATAGTGACGGAAAATTTAGACTTGATATAAACAGTTCACTTATCGAAGATAATAAAATAGTTAAACTAGAGGCAAGCTTAGACAATTATAAAGGTGATAATGTAGTATTGGTAAGTTATTTGACTTCAGATCAGATTAGAGATATAGCAAAACAGAAAATCTCTGCCGGAGATCTTATAGATATAATCATCTCAAACGTTACTACCGCAGAATATATAGTGGCCAAAAAACTAAACGGAGATAACAATTTTACCGATCCTGATACTTTAAAAGAGAAACTATCACAAGCTCAAATAGAGCATATAGGTACAGTTAAAGATACGGCGGCTCTTATAAAGTATATAGTAGATACAAACGAAACTGTGACTGACGGTAACGATACATTAAGCTACGTTGAAAATAAAGTAACCCAAAATCTAGATTTAAATCTAACTACAGAGGAGTCTCAAAATCTAACTACATACGCAAATGAGATAGAAAACGATCCTGTTTTAAGTAAACAGTTGGAGATTACAGTAACTGCAACAAACGATACAACTTTAAAAACATTGGTTGATAACGGGATAAACAAGTTTTATTCGATCTGGGCAGAATCATACGAAGATTTTAACGGTACGGATTATGTTTGGGTTTATAAAAAATATTATACTGAGATAGATCTAGACTTGGACTATATGGAGTTTAGTGAATATACTTTAGAAAATAATGATTGGATAAATAATACAGAATGGTATGACAAAGTAACAGGAGCTTTTGATAATACCGGGACTTTTTATATTACTGATCCTAAAAAAGATCCGGAAAAAATATGGCTTGTATCTTCGGCAACCATATATAATCCGTCACTTAATAAACACTATAACGTATATTTAATAGCTCACGGTCTATATAAGCAACACGATGATGAGTTTTATCTCTCAATATTTGACGGAGATTATCATAGGGCTATAGATATAGACTCCAATGTTACGAATTGGAGTGAGTTTGAACAGATGTATGTCGGTACTTATGTCCCGTTTGATGAAAACGACTACATTGTATTAAACTCAGATAATACTTGTGATTCATTTTATTGGAGCGGTTGGGAACACTTTGTAATTGATGGCAAAGATTTTATTAGAGTCTATAGCGATTACGATAGAGATGCAAGAGTTTATGCTATTGATTATATTAGCAGTAAAACCTACTACAAATATGAGTTGCAAGAAAAATATATAGGTAAATATTTTTATGACGTTATTACGGACAGTTACGATTTGGTAACCGCGTTTAAATACGTAAGTGACGATGATCTTACTAGGTTTTTCGAGAATTACGATGAAAGCGATCTAGAACAGGTAAGTGATTTTCAAGGTTTTATAGAAAATCTTTTAGAGACGGCAAGTTTTTAAAAAGGAGTGAAATTGAAAAAAGGTATCTTAAAACTATTGGCTTTAGCTGCTGTTTTCAATATATCGTGGGCTGGGGAGCCTGGTTTTGACGGCTACTCTTATATGGCCGTCGGACTCAATAACGTAAAGTATAAAGAGGAGGTAACGACGCTTTCGGGAACGTACGTAAATTCAGAAGCTGTTAGCACTGATATCTACTATATAACTGGAGGACTCGTAAGACTAAGCGAACGTTACGATTTTTCGTACGATCTAGCTTCGACGCTATATCCTAATGATTTGGATGAAGACGTATATATAAACGGAATTTATCAAACAAATAAAGCCGATATTTTACTTAACAATATGACTTTTTTACTTCATTACAAATTGACAAATTCTCATCGTATTGTAGGGGGAGTACAATATGTACTCAATACTTATAAACGATTTGATTTTATCTCCGATCCTAATCAAGGAGTAGTGGAGGAGCGCTCCGCTTCGCTTATCGTAAACGGAGGATACTGGTATGAGAGTTCTCCTGCAGCCGCAAAAGGACTTAGAATAACGGCAAAAGCTCTTATAGGTCTTCCAGTATGGCAAAAGACTACCAATACCAATATAACTGCCGTAGATTTTAGTGATGCCGGAGGATATAACGGCCAACTCTCTTTATGGTTTAACTATACCGTTTTTCCTGGTTTAGAGATAGGTGCCGGTATAGGATATGATTATATGTATAGAGAGGGAGGAGGACCTAAACAAGCAGTCATCGGTGGAACACTAAGGAATATTTATTGGCCTGAAAATACTACCGAGACTTTATACGGTGCGTTTTGCGTTACATGGAATTTTAGATAAGTAAAACATACTGATTTATGAGATTAAATTATTTTAATCATTTATGCGTTAGTGTAAAGAAAAATGAAAGATTTTGAAAAGGGCATTGTCCCTTTTCTATGGATTTTTTTTGTATATATATACTCCTTGCAATTAGCTTACACTTTGATATAGAAATAATTACTTACATAGATGCAAAACAGTAATGGTTTTAGTATAATAGCGATAAATTATACTTTTCAAAACTTGATCTGGTAATAGTTAAAAAAATTATTTACATCTTTGCATAAAAAGAGTCTGTATGAAAAGATTTTATATTTTTTTGCTTTTTACTCAATTTTTATTTGCTTGCAGTGGTGATTGTATAGCTTGTCATCCTGTATTGAAAAAATCTATAGATAAGAGTTATCATAAAGTTTTAAAAAGATGTATAGAGTGCCATAAAGACTATACTGGGCCAAATACCGAATGCGGTAAAGACTGTTTTGAGTGTCATAGTAAAAAAAAGTTGATAGATTCAAAGATACCTGAACATAGGGCTATCAAAAACTGTTCAAAATGCCATGTGGAAAAAGAGTTATTAAAAGAGTCCATATTTGAAAAGAGTTATTTGTATGAGGTTTTTTCAAAGTAAAATATATATGGCGATTTTTAGAAGATAACTTGTAGATTGGATGAAAATAAGAGGTGGGCTCGGCAGGACTCGAATCTACGACCAGCCAATTATGATCTGAATTAAAATTTAGTGAATATGAAACTGAAAAGCTTAAACATTATGATTTTTAAAAATTGAAACAACTATGAGATATGCACATTTAATTTCAAATAAACGTCATGAAGCAACAATCCAATTGGAGAGTAAAATTTAGTTTAGCAGTTTGGCATTCTAGTTTCATACGATATATTTGGTATTTTGTTTTTTAAATTGTCACGATACAAGTATTGTTATTTAAAGTGACACTTGAAAGTGTTGATTTTATGGTAAAATAATCAAAATCCATAAATAAAGCGTGACAATGGGAATAGATGAACAACTTATTATAAAAAGAAAAGAGATCCTTCATAATTTGGGAGGACTTGAAGAGCCAAAAGTAGAAAACAGAGAGTGGCTCTATCTTTTAGAAGAAGAGACAAGAAATTCCATTTTAGTAGAAGGTTACTTTGTTTCCTCAAAAGAGCTTAAAGAGATTTTAACAAAAAATGAAGTTTTAACAAGAAGTGCACAAGAAGCATACAACTACTTCAAAACCGCAAAATTTATTTATGAACTCGCATACGAAAATCTCAAAGAAAATGAGTTTTTGTTCGGAACTTCTTTAATTCGCCAAATCAACAAAAGCTTAGGGAACAGTGGAGAGTTCAGAAAAGGTGCGGTAAAAATAACAGGTGCAGCGTTCAATCTTCCGGAACATTTCATTGAAGAGTGGATAAAAATATTTGTAGACTTTGCTTTTTTTAATCAAAAAAAATTTGATTTTACCAAACTCTCTATCTTACATGCCTTTTTTGAAGAGATACATCCATTTAGCGATGGAAATGGAAGAACAGGCAGGATAATTTTAAACTACGTCCTTATTAGCAACGGATATCCGTTAGTCATTATTAAAGGAGATGATAAAAATAAAAAACTCTATTACAAAGGCTTGGAAGAGATAGATAAAGAACTTTTACCTTTGTTTGAATTATATAAAAACAGAGCTCCCAAAAAAGATGAAGTAATTCAAAAACTCACATCTGCAAAATCAACTATTTTAAAATCGATAATTTTAGAAGGACTTCGAGAAAGCATAGATAGAATGATACTAGCTCTCTATGAAAAAAGAGGCTATAAACTAGAGCCGGTATCGAAACTTTTAAAAGATCTAGGATATAGTGAGCAAAGTGTAAGACAGCTTATCAAAAGAGGAAAAGTTATAGCACTTAAACAAAAAAATAGATGGTTATCAGCTAAAGAGGTAGTGGGAAAGTTTTTGCAAAGATAAAAATAATTTAGATTTTTTCTTTTAAATTGATTAACCAAATTGTAAAAAATTGAGAGTATACACTATCGAAGTGCTTCAATCTGGTATTGGAGATTCACTACAATTTTACCATTTCTCACAAATCGATAATATGGAGTATACTAAAGATTGGAAAATTGAAAGAAGCTATATCAAACCAGACAAGCTTCAAGAGGTTATGAAAATCTATGAGACGCAGCTTAAAGCTGCTTGATATGCAATGAAATATAACTTGCTGGGAAGGAAAATTGCGAATAATACTTGACAGTATCTTTTTAATATTTTTAATTTATTATTACTAATAAAATACATCTTAATATTAGCAATTTTTTAATAATTTTACTTGAGAGGTTTTTAAAAAGAGTTGAAAAGATTAAAAACGTTAGATAAATGACATCCGAGTGCTTAAATGATATAATTTCAGAAAAAATGGGAGTTTAAATGCCGATTCAAAGAGTAAAAGAGGCTATTGAAGAGATAAAAAAAGGAAATATGGTCGTTATGATTGACGACGAAGATAGGGAAAATGAGGGGGATTTGGTATACGCTGCTACTTTTAGCACTCCAGAAAAAGTAAATTTTATGGCTTTGGAGGCAAGGGGGCTTATTTGTGTTGCTATCTCAAAAAAGATAGCGAAGAATTTGGACTTAGAGCCTATGGTTAAAAACAACAGCTCTCAGCATGAAACTGCTTTTACAGTTTCGGTTGATGCTAAAGAAGCTACAACAGGAATATCTGCTTATGAAAGAGATCTAACTATAAAACTTTTGGCATCACCTCTTAGTACACCAGAAGATTTTGTAAAACCTGGACATATTTTTCCTTTGGTAGCAAAAGAGGGAGGTGTTTTGGTTAGAACCGGACACACAGAAGGCTCAGTGGATATTTGTCGATTAGCCGGACTTAGAGAAGCGGCTGTTATATGCGAGATAATGAATGAAGACGGTACGATGGCAAGAAGAGAGGATTTAGAAAAGTTTGCTAAAAAACATAATCTAAAAATTGTCTATATCTCTGACATAGTCGAGTATAGGCTTAGAAACGAATCTTTAGTTGAAAAGATTGATGAAAAGATAATAGACTTTTTTGATGTGAAAGCAAAAAGAATCGACTTTAAAGACCATCTCAATAATACCCATACGGCGATTCAGTTTTACAGTCCCCATGAGACATGTAACGTAAAATTTCACAATGTTGTGTTGGATGTGGAATTACTTTTTAATCAAAAAAGATACAAATCTTTGATAAACTCTATAGAGTATCTCAAAAAAAACAGTGGAACTTTGATATTTATCAATAATCCTGATAAAACTATAGATCAGACAAAAGAGTTTGGAGTTGGAGCGCAGATATTGAAAAATCTAGGTGTTAAAAATATTAAACTTCTAACTTCTCAAAAAGGGAAAGAGTTTGTAGGGCTTAGTGGATTTGGGTTAAATATTGTAGAAGAGATAGAGATATAAAAAAAGTAAAACTTTAAAAAGTATCATTGACAAAGATTACATCTATTTACTAAATTTACGATAATTTTACAATAGTAAAATTAGCTATGTATTTTTTAAAAAAGTAGTCAATAATGAAAAAAAGAGTATTGCTCATACTACTGCTTTGTTCAATGTTTTTTAACGTATCGCACGCGATTGTTTTTAATGTAGCCGATCATTGTGAGCACACAGAAGTAAAAGAGTTTGTACTGGAGACTCAAAAAAGCAATAATTGCGGTGATATATGCGATTTTCACCATATACTCCACCAAAGTGTTATTCCTAACACATTTAGCGCAATCTTTTTTGAGCTTAAATTCTCTAAAAAGATATCTTATTTTCAAAAAATCTACCAACCTCCTTTTTTGAAACCATCATACAAACCTCCCAAAAAATAGCTTTTTTTAAACAACCATTTAAAACTACTAAAAGGGGTATAGTATGAGACTATTGTCTATTTTTCTTCTTTTACCCATATTTTTATGGGCAAATGTTGCGGTAGATTTTGAAACATTTAAAAATATGGCTCTAAAAGAGTCTCTATTTTTAAAAAATCGCAAACTTAAAACTGAAATTTCAAAAAAAGAGAAAGAGATAGCCTTGCGCTATAAAAATCCTACATTTGAACTTGAGACAAGCAGGTTCGATACAGAACTTGATAGTATCAAAAATGGCTATAGAGGTACCATCTCTCAACCTGTTAGGCTTTTTGGTGTTAGTGAGGAGCTAAAATCTTTTTCAAACGCAAAAATATCTTTGTCAGTTGCAATCTATAAAAAGCAAAAAGCAAATTTTTTAAAAATCTTAGAAAAAGCCTATACAGATTATGTTTATAAAAAAAGACTTCTCGGTTTAATTAAAGAGGAGCTGGAGATTGCAAAAAAAGTTGTTTTAATAGCAAAAGAGAGGTATAAAAACGGAACTGGGACAAAAGCAAAATTTTTACAGGCTTCTTTGGAGAGGGCAGAGATTGAAAATGCTATTTTATCTTACGAAAACGAACTTTTTATGACATATCAAAATCTTTTGTCAATTGCAGGTATCAAAAAAAAAGTGGCTTTGAAAGATGCTTTTCTTTACGATTTTAGCTCTATTAAGCTAAAAAATTTAAAAAGTCCTGAAGTAAAGATAGCTTCCAAAAAGAGAGAGTTCTATCTAAAAGAGGCAAAAATAAGCAAGCGGCTAATTAAAGAGATAGATATTTTTGCTGAGTATGAAAAAGAGCCTGAACAAAAGATAGCAAGATTTGGTGTGGCTTTGGAACTACCTTTGTTTAATCTTAAAAAAGAGGAGGAACAGATAGCTCGCATTAAAGCTTTGCAATCACTATTTGAGGGAGACTACATTAAAAATTTCCAATCTATCAAGATAGATTCATTAAGAGAATCTTTGAAAAATTTAAAAAATATATATCATCAACAAAAAAAGCTTTTAAAAAAAGAGATGGAGCTTCTTGAGCTTTTTAAAGAGGGCTATGCCATCTCAAAAGGTTCTCTACTTGATCTTCTTGATGCTAAAAACAGACTTTTAAAGACTAAAAGAAAAATATTGTCTGTTATGAAAAAGTGCAATGACTATATTATAGAACTAAATTATTTACAAGGATTTTACAATGAATAAGATAATAGTTATGATACTATCTTCCATAGTGCTTTTTGCTTCACAGATAGAGATTAAGAAGGCGGAGTATAAACTTTTTGGAAAAAGAGTAGATGTCAATGCCAAAGTAGTTCAGCTATCAAATCAGAGACAAAATATAGTCTCAAGAGTTTCTGGTCATCTAGAAAAGTATTTTGTAAAACCTGGACAAAAGATTAAAAGAGGAGATCAAATCGCTCTTGTTAAATCTTTGGAACTTTCAAAACTAACAGCGGAGTTTGTCTATCTTTCTAAACAGCTAAGTTCTGCAAAAAAAAATCTCGAATCTATACAAAAACTTTACAAAAAAGGTTTGGTTTCGAAAAAAGAGTTGACTGAGGAGACAATAAAAATAGACGAAATTTCGGCTAAACTGGCTACTGTAAAGTCACAGCTTTCATCTTTGGGTATAGATACTAAAAGTCTAAAAAAAACTACCGACACCCTCGTTATAAAAGCTCATGCAGAAGGGGTGGTTAGTAAACTTTTAGTTCCCGTTCACTCAAATATAGAAGCTATGACTACAATAGCTGAGATTGTAAAGGAGAGAGGGTTTTACGCTATTGCTTATGTCAATTTAAAAGATGCATTCAACATAGATAGCCAAACAAAAGGGGAACTAAAAATCGGACCTAAAACTTTTATGTGTAGATTTGAGCAGCTTTTACCAAAAGTGGATGAGGAGACACAAAGAGCAAAAGTTCTTTTTTGGATAGAGAGCCAAAAGGAGAAGCTTCTACTTAATGCTTACGGCACAATTAGATTGAGTATGAAACCGTTTAAAAGATATGTTGCTGTTAAAAAAAGTGCACTTACCATGTTTAAAGGGGAGTGGGTGATATTTGTTCCTTCCAATGAGGCTGAGTCCCATAAAGATGAGACAAATAAAGAGCACAAAAAACATTTAGAGCATATAGAGCATGAAGAGCATATAGAGCATGAAGAGCATGAAGTTAAATATGTTCCTTTAGTGGTTAAAGTAGTTGATGATTACAAAGATGAGGTAGCGGTTTTAGGAGTAAAACCTGGAAGTGAATATGTAGCTGAGGGGGTCTATTTTGTCAAATCTATGCTTCTTAGATCTGAACTTGGCGGGCACGGTCACTAAGGAGTCATTATGGAAAGATTTTTCAGCTTACTAATTAGATATAAACTTCTAATCATAGCTCTTTTCATAGCAATTGCTGGTTTTGGATATAAAGCATACAAAGAGATACCTATTGATGCCTTTCCTGATATTACTCCCAAACAGGTAGTTATTTATACTGAAAGTCCGGGAAATTCTGCTCAAGATATAGAAAAACTTATAACATATCCTATAGAGTCGGCTATGGCCGGACTTCCTGGGGTTAAACTGATTCTTTCAAATTCGCTTTTTGGACTTTCTTATGTTTCTGTCTTTTTTGAAGATAAGTATGATATCTATTTTCTAAGACAGTTAGTTGCTGAGAGACTAAGAAACGTTGATATTCCAAAAGGGTGGGGCAAACCTGTTATAGGGCCTAATACTACTGGATTAGGACAAGTATTTTGGTATGTGTTAGAAGATAAAAGTAAAAAACTAAGTCTGAGTGAGCTTAGAGAACTGCACGATTATACGGTGGCTCCTCTTTTGAAATCTGTTGACGGAGTAGAAGAGGTTGTAGGGTGGGGAGGCTTTGTTAAGCAGTATGAAGTTTTGATAGACCCTAAGCGCCTTCAAGCGGTAGATGCTACTTTTGAAGAGATTGTGTCGGCTTTGCAAAAGAGTAATCAAGCAGCTGGCGGACAGTATCTTGAGATGAACCGGGAGCAGTATCTAATAAGAGGTGCCGGGCTTTATGAAAGTATAGAAGATATTAAAAACAGTGTTGTAAAAGCAAAAGAGGCTAAAGCTGTCACCATAGGTGATGTTGCCGAAGTTGTTATAGGAAAGGCCCCCAGGTTTGGGGCTGTGAGTTTGAACTCAGATGAAGTGATGTTTGGGATGGTTTTGCAAAGAAGCGGAACCAATGCTGCAAAAGTGGTAAAGCATATAAAAGAGAAGCTCCCTTTGGTAAACTCCGCACTGCCAAAAGGTGTGTCTATAAGGAGTATATACGATAGAACACAGATTACTCATAAAGCGGTAAATACTATGACTTCTGCACTACTTAGCGGAGCTTTGTTGGTTGCGGTAATTTTGTTTTTGTTTTTGTTTGAGATTAGAAGTGCCATGATTGTTATAGTTTCGCTTCCACTATCTTTACTTATAGCCTTTTTGCTTATGAAGAAGTTCGGAATCAGTGCAAATCTTATGAGTCTGAGCGGTCTATCTATAGCTATAGGTATGATAGTAGATGCTACTATAGTTATAGTGGAGAACTGCTTTAGACTACTTCACGAACATAAGGGGCTTTCAAAATCACAGATAATCTCTGAAGCCACTGCAGGTGTGACAAAACCTGTCTTTTTTGCTACTTTAGTAATAGTTGCCGTTTTCATACCGCTTTTGAGTCTTGAAGGTTTGGCCGGAAAGCTCTACTCGCCTATGGCTATAGATATTGTTTTTGTTATGATTGGTTCTTTGGCTGTAGCTCTTTTTTTGATTCCTGTTTTGTCATATCTGCTTTTAAAGCCTGTAAAGAATTCTACCAGTCCTTTGATGAAAGTTATAAAAAATGTATATTTGCCTCTTTTGGAATACTCATTAAAGTATGCAAAATCTGTGGTAGCTGTAGTAGCGGTTCTTTTTTTTGTAACGATTTGGCTTTTATTGCAGCAAGGAAGAGAGTTTATGCCAGAACTAAATGAAGAGTCTATTATGTATCGTGTTATAGCTATACCTGGTACCGCACTGACTCAAAGTATTAATACGGCTCAGGATATTGAGAGGTATATTCTTAAAAATTATGGCGGCAGTGTGGAGTCGGTTTTGAGTATGATTGGAAGGAGCGAAAAAGGTGAGACGGCCCAGGCCAATTATATGGAGGTTTTACTTACTTTAAAAGATAGCGTTGAAAATATAGAACAATTGGCAAAAAAGATGACCCATGATCTACAAGAGAGATTTGATTATGTTCAGTTTATCCCGACTCAGCCTATTTCTATGAGGATAGAGGAACTTTTAGAGGGAGTGAAAGCAGAACTTGCTATAAAGATTTTTGGCGAAGATCAAAAGATTCTAGGTAGATTGGCTGAAAATATTACAAAAGTAATAAAAAATATAGATGGTCTTGAGAGAGTTGAGGTTGAGTCTCAATTGGGTCAAGCACAGATAGAGATAAGACCGAACTATTTAGCTCTTTCGAGATATGGACTAGATGTAGCAGAAGTTATGGATGTGATAAGATACGGTATTGGAGAAGAGCCGGTAACCGAAAAGATTGAGGGAGTCAGGAGGTTTGGGATAGTTCCTAAAATTAAGGATGCAAAAAAGAGTATTGAAAATATAAAATCTCTTCAGCTACGCTCAAAAAGTGGCAAAATGGTCTCTTTGGAAGAGGTTTGTGATATTAGAGTAGTCCAAGGTCCCTCTTTTATAAAAAGGGAAAATTTGAGTCGATATATGGTGATTTCTATGGAAGTAGATGGCAAAGATATGGCCTCTTTTGTAAAAGAGGCAAATGAGGCGATAAAAAAAAGTGTTGATTTTCCTGCTGGTTATTATATAAAATGGGCTGGAGATTTTAAAAATATGCAAGAAGCTACTAAAAAACTTATGTTGATAATACCTATTACTTTTTTGATAATATTTTTACTTCTCTATACAGCTTTTAACTCCTTTTCTAAAGCGCTTTTGATAATGCTTGGAGTTCCTCTTGGACTCATAGGAGGAATAGCCGCTCTTATTATAAGCAAAGAGTATCTAACAATATCGGCTATAGTGGGATTTATCGCAGTTTTTGCTATTGCAGTCCTAAATGGGATAGTTTTGGTAAGTTTTATAGATGAGTTAAAAAAGAGATATACACACGTAAAACTGGAGACTCTACTCAAAGATGCAACGCTTCTTCGTCTAAGACCTGTTTTGATGACTGCATTTACTACTCTGTTTGGTATTTTACCTCTATTGTTTGCCACAGGAGTAGGTAGTGAGATACAGTATCCGTTAGCAGTTGTTGTGGTAGGTGGAATCATAAGTTCGACTCTGTTGACTTTGATTGTTCTTCCATCTCTTTATCTTCTTTTTTACAAAAAAGGAGATTAAATTCTCGGCCTTTTGGCCGAGGTTTAATCTTTTAAAAAAACTATAAGCCGAAAAACTCTTTTACAAAATGTAACTCTTCTTGATTTTTTAATACTATCTTTTTAACGATCTTTTTATTGTCGTCTAATACGTAGACGGTTTTTCCTTCAAGTTTAATATGCGTTTTTCCCCATTTTTTGAGTAATTCGTCAAAAGCTACAAAGACTTTTGAGTTCGCAACATCTAAATCTTTGCCCGTTCTTTTATCTATAATATCTAGACCTCCAAACTCTTTTCTTATCTCATACGGAAAAGTTTCTAAAATTTCGCTATATACTCTTTTACTCTTTTTTTCGGGCATATTGGTAACAAGTGCTACTACGCTCAAAAAAAGAAAAACTATTGCAAAACCCCAAAGAAGTCTTTTACTAAACATTTCAATCCTTTTTAAAATATTTTTCTATATACTCTTTTGCTTTACTATCTAAAAGTTTTTGCCTCTCTTTGCCTTTAGGAAGCTTTTGCCTCATCTTTTTTAACTCTTTTATAAAATTTCCGATATCTTTTGGAATTATTTTTTCAATCGCTCTTCTTAAATATTTTGCCAGTGAGGGAGAAGCTCCAGAAGTGGAAAAAGCGATTGTTAAATCGCCTCTTTTAATGTAAGATGGAAATATAAAGTCGCAATACTCTACGCTATCTACGCTATTACAGAGAATCTTTCTCTCTTGACACTCCTGATAGACTTTTTTTTGAAGTTCCAAATCGTCAGCAGCTACAATAACTATATAAAAACCATTAATATCACCGCTATTATACTCTCTATTTATATATTTAAGAGAGTTTTTATCTATAAAGTCTTTTACTCTTTGATCTATTTTAGGTGATATTATAGTTATATCTTTTGTAAAATCTAAAAGATGACAAATCTTATCTCCAGCAATTTTACCTCCACCTATTACAACTGTTTTTTTGTTTGTTAAATTTACAAATGCAGGAAAATAACTCATAAATCTCCTTAAACAATTTACTAGTCTAGTAATGATATCATAAACTAACATATAAGAGATTTGATGACTATCAAGGAAAAAGAGAAAAAATATCAATACAATTTATCTAAATCATAAGATAGAGGTTCACATGGAAAAAGAGTTTTTAAATATAATTCAAAAAGAGTTTCCTATTAGCGAAAGACCTTTTAAAGATTTGGCCGAGAAATTAGGAGCCGAAGAAGAAGATGTTTTGAATCTGTATAAAAGATTGAAAGATGAGAAAATAATTCGTCAAACATCTGCAATTTTTGATACCAAATCTTTGGGTTACAGTTCTTCACTGGTGGCTTTTAAAGCAGATGATATAGAAAGAGTTGCCGAGTTCATAAACACGCATCCAGGTGTTAGTCACAACTATGAAAGAGACAACCCTTTCAATCTTTGGTTTACTCTTGCGGTACCTCCAGATAGTGAACTTGGACTTGAAAAAACAATAAAAATAATGGCCCAAAAAACAGGAGTGAGAGAGTATATAATACTACCAACCAAAAAGATGTTCAAAATCTCCGTGCAATTGGACGTAAAAGGCGAAAAGTCAAAAAAGGAGAAAATAAAGAAAAAAGAGAAGATTAAAATAGAGCTTGAGCCTATCCATTTTGAGCTGATTAAAACTTTACAAGAAGATATAGAGCCTGTAAAAAAGCCTTTTGAAAATATGGTAGATAGCTTAAATATAGATTACGATTTTTTGAAAAGAGAAGCTAAAAAATTACAAGATGCTGGTATTATGAGACGTTTTGCTTCTATTTTATACCACAGAAAAGCTGGGTTTAAGGCAAACGCTATGGTTGTTTGGAAAATTCCAGAAAACAGAGCCGAAGAGATCGGTCAAAAAGTTGCCGAATATAGTGCTGTTAGTCACTGTTATCTAAGACCGGTATATCCGAACTGGCCATATCCTCTTTTTTCTATGATCCACGGCAAGAGCAAAGATGAAGTGGAAGAGGTGGTTAACGAAATCGCAAAAGAGATAGAGGCTGCGGAGTATAAATATCTATATTCTACTAGAGAGTTTAAAAAGGTGAGGATTAAATATTTTTCACCTCAATTTAAAGAGTGGGAGGAAACTTATGGATAGTATAGCTAATTTTTTCAAAGAGGAGATAATATATATTTTTATCTCTTTGTTTATTTTAGGTATAACTGTATTTGTAACTACTAGGCCATTTATGTCGAAAAAAGCAAAATTAGCAATCCCTTTTATGTTTCTTTTTTTAACATTGGCGCTTATTGCTCACTATAATCTAAGAGTGGAACATATAAAAGAGGTAAGAGAAGCATTTGAGGAAGGAAAAGATATATTGTGTCTAGATAAAACAAATAAAATAGGTCACGTAATGGTGAAAAAAGGCGAGTGGAGATTAAAAGGAGATACTTTTGTAAATCCAGAATTTGCAAGAGGCTATAATATCAGACAATGTATAGTTGAATAGATTATTTTTCAATCTTATAATATAGATCAAATGCACTCTTTTGTGGGGTTATAAAAACTTCGCTTTGTAGATAGCGGTTGATTTTGTATCTTATAATGATAGAGGATATTTGATCGTTTTTGTAAAGAACAGTAATTTTATCTGATATCTTTTTGCCTATCTCAAAGCCGATGCCAGAACCAGATGTAATAAGTGAATATTTATCCAGTTTCAATCCAAAGTTTTTAATCAGATCTTTTACGAAAAAATTGCTTAGCATTTCGGCAAATTTTTCTCCGCCGGTAGTTTTAAATAGCAATGACGAGAGTTTAGAATCGAAAATAATCATTGCCAAAATATCATTTTGAGATAAAAATGGCTCAGAATCAAAAGTGATTATAGGATTTTCAAATTCACCAACTATTTTAATATAAATAATATATGGCTCTTTTTCATATTTTACATTTATATTTATAAAAGGGTTTGTAATAGGACCGTAAAAATCTACCTCACTTTTTGTTATCTTAAACATTTTTTCTCCAAAATAGTATTTGCCTTTTTCAACTACTATCTGTCCAAGTAACTCCAAATCTTTTTGGTACTCTTTCCAGATAGTTAAGTCACTAAAAAGCTGAGCTTTCATATCTTTTATTTTGTAAAAAAAAGCTTTTTTACTTATTATATGAATATTCAAAGCGATATTTTTTTTGAAAAAAAGTGATTTTTTTACTTCTGGTATATCAACGATAATTATATCTTTATCTTTGATTGTTCTTATTTTTTTAGGGTTGTGTGTGATTGTTGCACTATTTATAAAAACCTTACCTTCTGTGAAAATATTTTTATTTTTGATATATACGATAAGTTCGAGATCAAAGTCTATAACTCCTTCTACTGAGGAGTACTTATAACTTTTTGCATTTATATTAAATCTACCTTCTTTATTCAATTCATAAAGGCCGTCAATTTTTACCTTGTCTTCTATCCATAATTTTTTTATTAATATTTTTGATTTGTCAAAAACAATCTCAGAACTTTTAGTTGCGTAAATACCATATTCTTTAAATGCGAAGGCGTAATAGTCTATTATGATTTTTTTAAGATCTCCTCTTAGATTGGTATTGAAATATGTTAATGTGTAAAATCTGTCTTTTTCATATTCGTAAATTATCCGGGGAGAAACTATATTGGCTTCGTAGTGATAGTTTTTCATATCAAAAAGTATTTTAGCTTTTAATCTTGCATCAATATTTTTGATATTTATAGGATAAATTTTTTCAAGCTCAGTATTTAGAGATTTCAAAGAGTCTACTTCTAAATCTATAGACAGTTTTTCTAAAGGATTTCCATATACTGAAATTTGAGTATCTTTTAAAAATATTTTTGAATCAATCTGTTTTTTGCTATATACTAAATCGCCATTTAAAATGTTGTTGGAAAATTTAACATTTAGTGGTAGATACGTATTTGAAGTAACTTTTAGGGGAAACAGTTTTTCTACTTTAAATCCTTTTCTTTTAAGTAAAGATGAAAAGGATAGAAGTAGCTGGGCATTTAATCTACGGTTTTTGTAAGTACCTATTATATCTACAAGATTCGATTTAATATGATAATTAATGTTCAAATTCTTTTTATAGGTACCATATAGATTAAGATAGAGGAAAATTTTTTTAAGCTGTGTATCAGTTCGAATAAGGTTAGTAAAATAGATTTTTTTAGTATTTAAAGAAAATATTATCTCACTTTTATTTTTCTCAATATTAGCTAGTGCTTCTAAGTAATTATTGTAGAGTTTTAGCTTTGTTTTTTGAAGATTTCCGCTAAAATTGATATCTACTTGTTCGAAAAGTTTGGGATTTAGCTCTTTTGTAAGTTTAGGTAGATTTACTATCTTTGCATTTCCTCTATATTTTAAATCATTTTTATAAAATATTTTGGCTTCTATTAAAGCTTTTGTGTTTTTACAACCTACATTTGTGAGAAGATTTGATTTTAGTTCTTTTTCTTTATATAGATAAACTCCTTTTAAAGTTGACTTGAGTACTGAAGTTTTAAATTTTTTCAGAAAATCTTTTGCCGATGTGGTTAATACAAAATCTATCTTTTGGGTATCTATAACTGTTTTAAAATCTATTTTATCTATTTTACCTAAATCGAACTCATTTACAAATTTTGATAGATATTTTTTATTGGGGATAGCACTACCAAAAAGAGTCAGTTTTAGATTTTTTATAAAACCTTTGGCTCTAATTTTTGCGTATATTGAATCGATTGACATTTTTTCAACACTTGCTGAAATATTTTTAAAGATTTTGATATTTTCAATTTTTGTATAAATATTTATAGACTCTTTTTTTCTTATATATTTTGCATCTATAGTTAGATTGTAAATGGATATGGGAATTGGAAACAGTTTATTACTTTTTTTTCTATTTTTCTGTTTGATTTTTAAAAGATTATCTATTTGTAGTGAATCTATAATCATTGAGTCAAAACCGATATAACCATTTAAAAAAGATAGATAGTCAATATCTAAAAAGATATTTTTGGATATTTTTCGTTTTTTGTAGCTTATATCTTTAAATTCAAAAGAGTCGATTTTTTTCCAGATAACTTTTTTTACGTTAATATCGTTTTTTTTCAATTCATCTTTTATTAAAGATTGGAGTAGGTCTTTTTCACTTTGAATAACAACAAAAGAGAGTAATATAAGCAAAAAAGCCTCAAAAGAGTAGATAAAAAGTCTCAAAAAGTTGCTCCTATACTGATATGTAGTGCATTTTGTCTAAAATCGTTGGTATCAAAACCAAAATCAAGTTTTAGATTTCCCATAGGAGTAGGATATCTAAAACCAAAACCGACACCGTTAACTGGTTTTAAGTCGTATCTGAAACTTTTGGAACTAAGAACTGTTCTATCCCAAAAAAATGCCGCTTTTAATCTTTTATAAAGGGGAAAATCGGTTTCTATAGTAGTTTCAAACAGTGATTTTCCGCCGCTTTTGTATATAGAATCAGTAGCAGTTAGTCTGTTGTATGAATAAGCTCTGTTTGATTTTATACCCCCGGCGAAAAATAGTTTGGAAGATGGTAAATCTGCTTGAAAAGTGTTTATAAAACCAAGTTTAGTTCGTAAAAAAAAGGTTATATATTTCCAGCTTTTAAAAAATCCTATCTCCGCACTATTTTTTATATATGTAGCACTAGAGATCTGTTTTAAACTCCCCTCAAGATCATTTTTTATATAAAATCCTCTTTTTGGATATATTTTTGAGTCTCTTTTATCATATATCATTCCAAAAAATGGATATATAATGTCAAATCTACCGCTATTTTCGGAAATCAAACTATTATAAATATCTATATTTTCCCAAAAAAGAGAGAATTTATAAGATAGATCATAATACTCCTTTAACAATGTAGCTCCAAGTTTCCCTTTTTTTTCATCAAAATTATCATATTTTTCCATATTATAAAGTGCTTCATTTACAAGATCAAATTTTTTTTTAAAAATCTCTACAGTTGGTGTGAAAAGTTTGACAAAAATCTCTTTTTTGTTTTGTGAGTAGTTAGTTTGTAATTCGAACTGTTTTTGATGAAAGTTAAGATTTTTGTATGAAAAATTTATATGAAAACCGTTTAGACTCTCATATCCTAGCCCGGCTTTATAGATATGGATCTTTTTTCTCTCTTTAAGATGAATGTCCACTAAAATTTGATTGTCTATCTTCTTAGAGTAGTCTATGATAATATTTCTAAAATACTCTAAAGAGTAAAGTTTTTTGTAACTTTGCTCTATCTTTTCCAGAGCAAAATAATCTTGCGGAGTTATATATATATGGGACAAGACTACATCTTTTGAGATACTTTTTAGTCCAAATATATTGACATCTTTAATTTTGCATTTGCTATTTTTTTCAACATAATAGACCAAAAAAGCTTCATTTGTTTTAGTGTATATATATGCTTTTGGGTTAAAGTAATAACTGCAGAAGCCATTTTTTAAAAGCGCTTTTTTGATTGATTCTTTAGATTTTATGAATTTTTTTGTACTAAATCTCTCTTTTTCTTTTGGACCTATAAGATTATTTATTTTAAAATCTGAAGTTATTTCTATCTTTTTGACTATTATTGGAGCATTTTCGTAAATAACAAATATAGCTTTTTTATTTTTCATATCTTTTTTAAGTTTAATTTCTATATGCCAAAAACCCTCTTGTTTGTAAAAAAATTCAAGCTCTTTTTTTAGAGTATCGAGAAGTTTTTCGTTCACTTTAGGTTCAAATTTTCTATATAAGACTTTATCCCAAAAACTCTGTTCAAAACCCAGTTCTTTATATAATATTTTTTTATCGAAAGTCTTATTTCCTTCAAATAAGATACCAAATTGAGAAGCAAACATAAAAATAGGAACTATTAAAATAATAAAAATTCTCACTAACTCCCTTTTTTGGGCTATTTTGTTTCTAATTATATCATTGATGGAGTGTCACATAAAAATCATCTTGTTTAGCTACAATATTTTTGAAAGTATAAAGACCTTCTAAAGGCTTCAAGGAGAAATTTATGAGATTGCCTCTTCCTAAAATTATCATTAAAAGAGACGGTTCTACTGAGGAATTTAAGGCATACAAAATAGAAGATGCCATAAAAGCGGCTTTTGACAGTGTTTTAGTGCCTTATGACAAAAGAGTATATGAGAGTGTTCTTATAAGAATATCTTTCGATACGGTAAAAGCTGTTGAAGAGATACAAGATATCATAGAGTATGAGCTTTACCGTGCCGGCTATTTTGATGTGATGAAATCTTTCATAACTTACAGATTTTTGCATAAGATGCAAAGAGAACATATCGCCGGGCTTAGTGACGACACTACTTTTATCAACTCTACACAAAGTGTACAAGAGTATATAAACAAAAGCGATTGGAGAATCAACGCAAACGCCAATACCGGTTACTCAAACGCAGGCCTTGTAAATAATTTAGCAGGAAAGATAATTGCCAACTTTTGGCTTGATAAAGTATATTCGAAAATAGAAGGGTACGCTCATAGAAATGCAGATATTCACATACACGATCTTGACTGTCTTACCGGATATTGTGCAGGATGGAGTTTAAGAGCTCTTTTGAACGAAGGTTTTAATGGAGTTAGAGGTAGAGTAGAGAGTAAGCCGCCAAACCATTTTAGATCCGCTCTTGGTCAGATGGCAAATTTTTTGGGAATTTTGCAAAGCGAATGGGCCGGAGCTCAGGCATTTAGTTCTTTTGATACATATCTGGCTCCATACGTTTTTAAAGATGATTTGCCTTATGAAGAGGTAAAAGAGGCGATTAGAAGTTTTGTTTACAATCTCAACGTTCCAGCACGCTGGGGGCAGAGTCCTTTTACAAATATAACTATCGACTGGACTGTTCCAGATGATCTTAAAGACCAGATTCCAACCAAAAACGATCGCCATCTTTTCGAAGATATCAAAGATGACGAAAAACTTCTAAAAAAAGCTAAAGAGAGGGGAGTGGATAGTCTAACATCTTTGACCTACAAACATTTCCAAAAAGAGATGAATATCATCAATAGAGCTTTTTACGAAGTTATGACTGAGGGCGATAAGTCCGGTCAGCCTTTTACTTTCCCTATACCTACCGTCAATATAACCGAAGATTTTGATTGGTACGGGGAAAATACCGATATTTTATTTGAAAATACGGCTAAAATCGGAAGTAGTTATTTTCAAAACTTTATTGGAAGTCAATATATCATAGACCCAAAAACCGGTGAAAAAAAACCAAATCCAGACAGTTATAAACCAAATGCGGTAAGAAGTATGTGCTGCAGGTTGCAACTAGATCTAAGAGAGCTTTTAAAAAGAGGAAATGGACTTTTTGGAAGCGCTGAGATGACGGGAAGCATCGGTGTTGTTACTATCAACATGGCAAGACTTGGATATAGATTTAAAGGGGATAAAAAAGGTTTTTACCAAGAACTCGAAAGACTTATGGATATAGCAAAATCTACGTTAGAGAAAAAAAGAAGGTTTGTAAATGAGATGTTTGAAAGAGGGCTTTATCCATATACTAAAAGATATCTTGCA
Source organism: Nitrosophilus labii (assembly GCF_014466985.1). Lineage (NCBI taxonomy): Bacteria > Pseudomonadati > Campylobacterota > Epsilonproteobacteria > Nautiliales > Nitratiruptoraceae > Nitrosophilus > Nitrosophilus labii. Next base: position 1,160,130 of record NZ_AP022826.1, on the reverse strand, counting down.
AATTTCAACAACCATTTTTCAACTATCGGTGTTAACGGAATGAATGAGATGATTAGAAATTTCACTAATGACGCATACGACATAACGGATGAGAGAGGCATAGAGTTTGCGATGGAAGTTTTGGATTTTATGAGAGAAAAGTTGAGAGTTTATCAAGAAGAGACAGGAAATCTTTACAATCTAGAGGCCACTCCCGCCGAAGGAACTACTTATAGATTTGCAAAAGAGGATAAAAAGAGATATCCAGATATTATCCAAGCCGGTTTTGGAGAAAATATCTACTATACAAACTCTTCGCAGATTCCGGTTGGGTATACCGATGATCCTTTTGAAGCGCTGGAGTTGCAAGATGACTTGCAATGCAAATATACAGGCGGTACGGTTTTACACCTATATATGAGTGAAAAAGTAAGCTCTGCAGAAGCCGCAAGAAGATTAGTGCGTGCAGTTATCGAAAACTATAAACTACCTTACATAACCGTAACACCACTTTTTTCCGTATGTCCTAAACACGGCTATCTTAACGGCGAGCATGAGTTTTGTCCAAAATGTGACGAAGAGTTGATAGAAGAGTATTTAAGTAACGAAAATGAAAAAGCTTAAAGATAAAAACCAATATAAAAAGGAGGATAAAATGAGAAGAGAAGAGATTTTAGAATTACTTAAACACAAAAGAACAAAATGTATGGTTTATACGAGAGTTATGGGTTATCATAGACCTGTTGAGAGTTTTAACATAGGTAAAAAAGGCGAACATATAGAGAGAAAACAGTTTAAAGAGGAAAAATGCAAGATAGCGGTATAAAGGTATACGGATTAACGACTTTTACTCTGCTTGATTTTCCGGACAGGCCGTCTTGTATAATCTGGCTTGCCGGATGCAATATGAGATGTCCTTATTGCCACAATCCGGATATAGTTTTTGGAAAAAACGAGAAAGATTTTTCTGAAATTTTAAAGTTTTTGAAAAAACGAAGAAGGGTCTTAGAAGGAGCAGTAATAAGTGGCGGCGAACCTACTCTGCATAAAGATTTGGAGAAGATCTGTAAAGCCGTTAAAGATTTGGGTTATAAAATAAAACTCGATACCAACGGAAGCAATCCAAAACTATTAAAAGAACTTTTAGATGAGGGGCTTTTGGATTATGTGGCTCTTGATCTAAAAGCTACAAAAGAGAAGTATCAGAAGATAACAAAAACTAATTTTTTTGATAAAACGATAGAGTCGTTGAAGATATTAAACGACTCAAACATAGAGTTTGAAGTAAGAACTACGGTTCATACCGACCTTTTAAACGAAAATGATGTTGAAGATATTTCTAAAATCTTAAAAAATATGAATTTTAGAGGAAAATTTTATATTCAAAACTTTATAAAGATAGAAAAGCTTCTAGAGGATATGCAAAACCAAAAAAGAATTTTAGCTATAGACAAACTCAATTTAGCCGTTGAAGCTGGTTTTAGAAATTTTTAGGTAGAAATATGGGTAGATATAGAAGAGTTTTGATAAAAACGTTTTCTATTAGTGATATATCGTTTATTAAAAAGCTTACTGTAAAAGTCAAAGAAGTTTTAAATATGGAGGTTCAATATATCGGCGATCTGCCTTTGCCGTACTCCGCTTATAATCCGCTAAGAAGGCAGTTTTTAGCGGAAAAGTTTTTGGAGACTCTACTTTTGGAGAAAGATTTTGAAGAAGATATTATTCTTGGGATATGCGACGTTGATCTATTTGAGCCGGGACTAAATTTTGTTTTTGGGATGGCTTCTCCTTTTTATTCCGTATGTATCGTATCGACGAAAAGGCTTAAAAACTCGTTTTATAATCTTCCTGAGAACGATTCGTTGTTATTTAATAGAGTTCTAACAGAATCTATTCACGAGATAGGTCATACTTTAGGGCTTGAACACTGTTCAAATTTTCCTTGTGTTATGAACTTTTCGAACTCTATCGATGAGACCGATAAAAAAGGGTATCTATTTTGTGAAGATTGTCTAGAAAAATTCCAAAAAATTGTCTGTACTATCCATCATTTTTAAATGGCTTTGGAAACTTTAATATAAAGTTAATTTATCGTAAAAAAGCGTACAATTTTTTTTCTAAAGTGTTTTGTTGATATTTTTGATATTCGGCTAAGACCTCGTTTTTTCTTTGTGAAGCTATGGTAGCTAATTAGATTTTGGGGGTTAGTATTTGTCTGAATTAAAGCTATTGGTATTACTTTCTCATTTTGCTTATGGTTTCTTATGGTGAGCTATCTTACGAAATATCTATAGAACATTCACCGCTTATTGCATAAAAATAATCGTCGTAATCTTTGGTTTAAATCATTTTGTAACTCCTCTATTGATTTGTAGATTTTTTTCGAAATGCTACTGCACAGAACTCTTGTTATACCGTTTTATGAAGTTTTTCACAGATGCCATATATTTGTGAAGATTGGGATTTTGTAAAAGTATGTTATTTTCTATTAAAAAATAAAGCTCATATATACTTGGCTTTATATTCAAATTTTTTTGTGAAGAAAAAGATATTTATATAAAAGACACCTTATAGGTTGGATCACTTCGCAACGGCCACAAATCTTTTTTATCATCAATTTCGTCATATTTTTAATATATACGAATATATTTTATAAAAAGATGATCATTTATCCACTATCAAATTCAACAATAGTTTTAAATCATAAGTATAAGGATGTAAAAGAGGGTATTTCGTTAGCGTTAAGAGATGAGCGTTTTAGTATAGGAAACAGACACTTTTATAAAAAGGGGATTTATACGGTAAATCTTAATTAAGAAAAAAGATGTACGATGTACAAAAAAGTTACTTTTTAAACTTTTTGTATGATAAGATAGTTATAGACAAGATGGGTATCGATAACAACTTTGAACCATATTTTAAAAAGCCAACTATATCTTTTGATTAGGTCACTTTTATAACTTCCAATTAAGAGGCTAGGATAGTAAGACAAATGGATTTTGATAGATTACCAAAAAATGCAAAAGGCGAAATCTACATCGTAGTGCTTGTAAAATGTTCTTAACTGAAATTTTGTTAATTTAAAGTTTTGTGCTATACTTTTTAAAAACCAGGTTAAAAAAGGAGCGGTTATGGCTAAAACAAGAAGTGAGATAAAGATATTTAATCTATACGGAACAAAAGAGGGTATAGTTTCAGTAGCGCATGTTACCGAACCATATGGACAAAAGAGTGAGCCGGTAGTTAGTATAGGCATCTCGCTAAACGGTAACGCAAACGAACCGGAGTGGAAAGTTCATATTCCTTATGAAAATATCGACGATTTAATAGAGGCGTTGAAACTAGCTAAGAGTGAGTTTGGAAAAGATTATATAAACGAACAATCAAAACCCGATATTGATGATGGAGTAGTTGGAGGCGAGTAAATTTTAAGAAAATCCAAAAGGGCGTAAGCCCTTTAAAGATTATTAATAGTTTTGAACAAATCTTTTTATTCTGTTAATACCTTCTCTTATAGTTTCAATATCAGTTGCAAAGCTGAATCTGAAGTATCCATCTTTACCAAAACCGATACCTGGAACTACGGCAACTCCTTCCTTTTCTAAAAACTCTTTTGCGAACTTTAAAGAGTCATTTTCTATTTCGGAGTGATTTACAAAAAGATAAAACGCACCGGCAGGTTTGATTACGCTTAAGCCCCCTATACTATTGAACATATCGCAAGCTTCGTCTCTTCTTTTTTTAAATTGCTCTTTCATGTACTCTATATCTTTATCTATAGTTCCATCTAGTCCAGGAATAGCGGCCTTTTGTGTAATAGAACAGATATTTGAGGTACTTTGAGACTGGAGTTTTTTCATAGCTTTTACTATTTCTTCATTAGGCGCTGCAAGATAACCAAATCTCCATCCCGTCATTGCCGCGGATTTGCTAAGACCGTTTATAGTAATAGTTCTGTTATACATATCTTCGCTAATTGAAGCCGTTGAGACAAACTCCCCTTCGTAAGTTAGTTTTTCGTACATCTCATCACTTGCCACATATATATCCGTTCCTTTTAAAACCTCGGCCAGAGCTTCTAGTTCCTCTTTCAAGTAAACCGCTCCCGTAGGGTTTGAAGGCGTGGTTAAGATGAGCATTTTTGTTTTAGGAGTAATCGCTTTTTTAAGTTGTTCAGGAGTGATTTTAAAACCGCTCTCTTCTGTGGTATCTACAAAAACCGGTACTCCTTCGGAATATTTTACAAGTTCGGGGTAGGTTACCCAGTACGGTGAAGGTATGATTACTTCATCTCCTTTATCGATTAAAGCTTGAAAAAGGTTAAAAAGTGACTGCTTTGCGCCGTTACTAACTATGATCTGCTTTTTTGAATATGTTAGGTTATTATCTCTTTTAAGCTTATCACTAATAGCTTCTAAAAGTTCAGGGATACCTTCAACGGCCGTATATTTTGTGAAACCTTCTTCCATAGCCTTTATAGCGGCCTCTTTTATAGCTTTTGGAGTATCAAAATCGGGTTCACCGGCTGAGAAACTAAGAACGTCTTTTCCGCTAGCCCTTAACTCTCTAGCTAGCGATGTTATCGCTATAGTCATAGATTCTGAAAGAGACTCTATCCTTTTAGAAAACATTTAAAATCCTTTTTAGATTTTTTAAAATTATAGCAAAAGATATTAAATATTGGATATTGGTTAAAATAGTTAAAACAGTTGAGTAGTTTTATAACCAACTCTCCTAACCAACTACTCAACCACTTATCCACTCAGCCAATTTTAACTTTTCATCGATTTAACAAACGCTTCGTAAATATGTTCAAGCTCTTCTTTTTTAAAATATCTTTGTTTCCGGTCATTAATGTATGTTCCAAAAGTGCAACCCGTTTTATGAGATACTCAAACATTGTCAAGTGCAACCCAAAAATGTACCACTTCGGCAATGTAAAAATGCACCACCTGTTACATTGAGAAACTAACTGTTTAACCCTGTAAAAATACCTGCTTTTCTTTTTTGCTTAAGCCTATAGCTTTCACCCTGAATGTTTAAGATATGACTGTGATGAATAAGTCTATCAAGTATTGCAGTAGTCAATGCTTCATCATTGTTAAGTACCTCCTTGAATTTGGTAAAGTTAAGATTGGATGTGATTATGATCGAGCCGCTCTCGTATCTTTTGTTGATTACCTGGAAAAAGAGGTTGGCCTGATTTTCATTTAGTTTTATATATCCAAATTCATCTATTATCAAGAGTTTTGGGATATTTATCACTTTTTTAAAATAGTCGTTCAATCTGCCTGCCTGCTGGGCTATTTCAAGCTGCAATAGCAGATCTGCAGCGGTAATAAACCTGGTCTTTATTCTATTTTGTGTTGCTATATATCCCAAGGCTATGGCAAGATGGGTTTTTCCTACACCGCTTGGACCAATAAGCAGGATATTTTCGGCATTATCTATAAACCTTAGAGTAGATAGTTCATTTATCATATTTTTATCTACAGATGAGCTTTTAAAGTCAAACATCTCTAAAGTTTTAACCTTTGGAAATCCCGCCAATCTAAGAGTGGTTTCTTTGGACCTTTGAATCTTTTTTTCATACTCATACTCAAATAGTTTCAATAAAAACCGGGTATATGAGAGATTCTCTTTCATAGACTGTTCTGCGATATATGAGTAGCTCTCTTGTATTGCCGGTAATCTGAAAATTAGGGCATACTCTTTTATTCTTTCATCTATAGAGGCTGCTTCATATGATATGCTCTTTTTTTGTATTGATTTATTGCTACTCATTTACAGCCTCCTGTAACAAATCCTCATAATCTTTCAAAGAGGTTTGTGGTTCTATTTTTACTTTATCATCCAATATTTTTAAATAAAGTTTATTATCCTCTTTTGAATATTCGGTTTTTCTAAAAAAGTTGTTGTTTTTATCTATTGACACAAAAACCTTTTTGTTTGTAGAATTACTTTTCGTATGTATCATTAATGAACTCCTCGGCTCTGCTGTTTTTACAAGTGGCAGCAGAGCCTTCTTTTCTATTTCAAACAGTTCTCTCGGTTTTTGCTTCAGTGTAGAATGTACTCTATTACTTGTAATCTCAAGCCAGCTAAATATTTGTGAATTTAAAAGCTTACAATCGATGACAAGAGAAGAATTTTTCAGCTTTGCTTTTAAGGGTATATAGAAGTTTCTTTTCAAATATCCTATATATCTTTCAACTTTCCCTTTCGTTTTAGCTCTATATGGTTTGCATAGAAGTGGATTGAAACCGTAGTCTCGTGAAAAATCAAGAAACTTTTCATTAAATTTGTGTTTTCCTGCTCCATATGCGTTTCTTTTTATTACAACACTTTTTAGGTTATCATAAAGTATATTTTTAGGTATTCCGCCAAAGTAAGAATATGCTTTTTTATGGCAATCTTCAAATGTCTCATATCTCATATTGTCCGTAAAACAGACGTATGTATATCTGCTGTATCCAAGTATCATTATAAATGCATATATTGGATTTTTGCCGCCTTTTATAACTGTCCAATCAACTTGAGCTTGCTCACCAGGCAAAGTCTCAAATCTTACAATACTCTCCTCTTTTAAAGGCATAAACTTTTTATATAAATCACTTACAAAGCTTTGAACAACTCTTCCTTTTCCTTCATATCCCATATCCAAAATCTCCCTGTAAATAACAGTGGAAGGGATTTTATCTGGCAAAGCCTCTTTTACTCTTTTTTCAATATACGATTTAAAAGTATCGAGCTTCGATTTGTAAACAACTTTTTTCCTTGGTTTCAAACTCTCTTCCTTGAGTCTTTTTGAAATTGTTCTTCTATCTAAACCGGTAATTCTCGATATCCCCCTTATGCTGTACCCCTGCTTTTTTAAAGTGTGTATCATTACAAACTCCTCATAGCTTATCATTTCATCCAATCTCCCTCTTTAAAACTAAAGAAGAAGATTTTACAAAATCTTCTATTTTTTAACTTCGCAGGTGGTACATTTTCACTTTGCCGTTATGGTGTATTTTAGCATTGCCGATGACAAAAAATAGGGCGGCAAAAGAGATAGAAGAAGCTGTAGTTGCTTATGCTATAGAGCAATCCGCCCATGGACAGATACGAGCGAGTAACGAATTGAAAAAAAGAGGAATTTTTACTCTGTAGGAGGAGTAAGAAACGTATGGTTCAGACACAATCTCCAGACAATGAAGCTAAGACTTAAAGCTTTAGAAGAAAAGAGTGCCAAAGAAGCTCTTGAGAAAGCAAAAGAGGAAAAAGTTGCACAAGGTGAGATAGAGACACTCTTTCCAGGTTATCTTGGAGCGCAGGATACCTATACTGACTATACTGACCCCTAGTCCAACTGCACAGTGTATAATACATAAAGAATGAGAAAATGAAGGGCTCAAAGAATGGAGAAATTAGATAAAAATCCAGAAGAAGAGATAAAACGATTCATAGCAAAGAAAAAAGCGAAAATAGTGATGGATATTTTTCAAGGAAAAGTAACTGTTACAGAGGTTTCACGCAGATATGACCTAACATCTGGAGAAATCGAGGAGTGGATGGAAGAAGCCAGAAAAGGTATGGAGAACCAACTTCGGTCTCGTCCAAAAGATATAGCTGCACTTTATGAAGAGAAAATAAAAGAGATGAAAGCAGTTATTGATGAACTGACATTGGAAAATATTGCATTAAAAAAGTACGACTTCTGTAGGGGAAAAGAAGAAGTGATGCAGGTGCAGAGCGAAATGAGAGATGAAGGTTATTTGATCAGCATCACAAAACTCTGCCATCTTTTTGGCATTGTTCGTAGGAGCTTTTACTACAAATCAGTTCAAAGAACACCAAGAGTGGATGAGGAGCGAGTCCGAAAGGTCAAAGAGAAGATCAAGGAGTTTCCCACTTACGGTTATAGATGATTGGCACTGCTACTTGGAATGAACAAGAAGTTAGTACAACGTATACTGCAGATTAAAGGCTGGCAGGTGAGAAAACGAGCAAAAGGTCATAGGCCGAGGGCAAAGGTGATGCCATCACGCTCACAATATCCCAATCAAAGATGGGCTATCGATATGATAAGAGTTTGGAGTTTGCAAGATGGTTGGGCAACCTTAGCCTGTGTCATCGATACCTGTACACGTGAGATCGTTGGTTGGAGGCTCTCTGAAAACGGAAAAGCCAAGACAGCAGAAGCAGCACTGCAGGAAGGACTGATATACCGGTTTGGTAAACTTAAAAGATTTGAAAGCAAGATCGTCCTTCGAAGTGACAACGGTCTTGTCTTCACTAGCAAGTCGTTCACCAAAACGGTCAAAGAGTATAATTTTTCCCAGGAGTTCATTACACCATATACTCCAGAGCGTCCGAGCCAAAGGCGACAACCCCGCAGGTGCAGCTGAGGACAAAATGGAATGATAGAGAGGTTTTTCAGGACAATCAAAGAGGAGTGTATTTGGTATTATAACTTCAAATCACTCAAGGAGGCTAACAAAATTATTGGAGAATGGATAGATTTTTATAACCAACAAAGAAAACATTCGGCGCTTCAATACAAAACACCGGCAGAAGTGTTTCGTTTAGCAGCTTAGGTGTGCAAAAAAGGAGGGGCATTACAATTGTTTTATAATTGGTATTTGTTCAGAGGGTTCAATTAAAAAGTTTGGAAAGCTTTTAAAAATTGATGAGGATAAGTAGGATAAGTCGGACAAGTCCTATTTATGGGACTTTTATGACAACTTAGTTAAATCTGATAAGTTGGATAAGTGAAATTAGTAAAAAACTATAAAAATTTACAAATCCCAGGATCATTACCGTTAATTGAGGGAAGAGGACTACCTTGGTAGTACTTAGTAGAAATTATAATCAAAATTCATTAAAATAATGTTTAACATATAAAATGTTGTTCAATGAAAGAATTATTTTTTTAAGAATTGCAAGTTTTTAGGCACGATTTTGGGCACAAAATTAAATAATATTATTCAAAGTATCGTATTTAAGGGGAAAAAAGAGTGAAGATAAGAGTCTATTACGAAGATACGGATCTCGGCGGAGTAGTTTACTATGCTAACTACCTAAAATTTTGCGAAAGAGCAAGGAGCGAGCTATTTTTCCAAAACGGTATGCTTCCTGTAAAAGATGGGTGTCATTTTGTAGTAGTACATATAGATGCATCATTTAAAAAAAGTGCGAAATTTGCTGATATTTTGGAGGTTAAGACAAAAATTTTGGAAATTAGAAAAGTTTTTGTAAAACTAAGACAAACAATCTATAAAGATGAAGGTGTTGTTTTTGAGATGGATGTTAAACTAGCCTTTATATGTAACGAAAAACCTTCACCTATTCCAAAGGAGTTTCTTGATCTATTTCAAAATTTCTCTCAAGAGTTTTAAACCTTCCTAGAAGAGCTTTTTCCAAATAAACATTATATATAACTTGGTTATCGACAAGCTCTTCAGTAAAAACTCTTTTATCTTTTGACTTTTTTGCATAAAAATAGTCTATACCTATCGATACTGAATAGTTTATCCAATTATAAACAATATCGTTATTAAGTAGCGAGTTAATCTCTTCAAGATAGTTTGAACCACCATTTATCGAGTTTGCAAGTATAAGGCTTTTCCTATCTTTGTATTGGGTTAAGCTGAAAATCAAAGGGTTATAATTTATTTGAGTGGAGAGAATGTTTTGAGGCTCTAGATTGTAAAGTGTTAACTGCGACATAATCAAAGAACTTTTTACAATAGGAGTATTTAAGAAGATAGTGCTAGAATTTAATTCTTGGTTTTTATAAAAATATCTTTTCAGATTTGCTACCTCGTCTTTTAGTTTAATTTTTTTTACAATTGATTTGTTTGATTCGTTTTCTATGATTGTAGTAAGTTTATGTGCAAGCGGACTCTCTATTTCATAAAATATTACTATTTTTTCATTTGCAAAATCTAACAACTCCTCTATTTGATCTTTATAATCTATCCCTCCAAAAATCAAGTTGGTGTTTTGAAGATTTTTTATATCATTTTTATTGACAGTAGGAACATAGATATTTAAAAAAGTAGGAATTGAGGCAAGATTTTTTGCACCTTCCAAAGTTAGAGGTGCTATGACAAAATCAAAATTCTCACTCTCAAGTTTAGAAAGCGCCGATTGTATGGTTAAGTACTCTTCATCTTCAATTTCAAAGCTTTTTAGATGAAATTTAACATTTTTAGTCAAAAGGTAAGAGATTACCGATTTTGTAGAGGATTGAGCATATTTTCCTATTTTTTTTGTAGGCAAAAGCATAGCAATTTTTAGTTTATGCGTATAAACGAAAGAGGGAGTTATATTTAAAAGCGATGCTAAAAGTTGATAATTTTCTCTTATAGTTTCATCTTGAACTTTAGACGCTTTTGCCAAAAAAGAAAAGACTTCGCCACTTTTTAAAAAAGATAATAAACACTCTTTGTCGCATCTATCAAGCTCTATGTCTAAAACTTCCGTATGAGGTAGCGGTAAAGGTGATAGCAAAAAGCTTTTTGCATACAATGAACAACTAACTAAAAAAAGTGTAAAAATTTTTGTCAATTTTCCCATAACACTCTCTTTATCTTAAGTATATCTAAATAAGCTTCTTTTTTCTTAGATGGATTTCTAAGCAAAAAACTTGGATGATATGTTGGGATTAGTATTTTATCTTTATATTTTACTATTTCTCCCCTTATTTTTGATATAGGAGTGTTATCATTAGTAAGATATCTATAACTTGTGCTGCCTAATGCAACAACTATTTTTGGATTTATTAGTTCTATCTGTTTCACTAAATACGGAAGACATGTTTTTGCTTCCTCTTCCGTCGGTACTCTATTGTTTGGAGGACGGCATTTTACAATGTTTGCTATATAAACATCTTCTCTTTTTATATCCAAAACATTTTCTATCATTTTAGTCAAAAGCTGACCGGCTCTACCTACAAAAGGTTTTCCCATTTCATCTTCAGTAGCTCCCGGACCTTCTCCTATAAACATTATTTTTGCGTTAGGGTTACCTTCACCAAATACCACGTTTTTCCTAGTTTTTGATAGTTGGCAAAGATGACAGTTTAATACGATTTGTCTCAAGTCTTCAAGTTTATTTGGAAGATTTATGTTTTTTTTGCTGTTTTCTATTTTTATAGGATCAATATATCTGTAACCAAGCCATTTAAGCAAGATTAGATTTTTTAAAATTTCATGTTTTTTATCCGTAGTCATAAAAAAAATAATAGCCAAAGAGTAGTTAAAAGCTCATAAAACGGGCGAAAGCCCGTTTTATGATTATTCAGTTACTTCCACTTCTACAGGATCACTTTCCCATAGTCCGTGTTTAGTACAGTAGCTCATAGCTGTAAGTTTAAGTTTTTTTGTAGGGATGATATAAAAATCAACTTCTACTTGGCTCTTTTCGTTGCCTAATGTTCCAGGTGTAAAAGTTGCTTGTCCAAGAAGTCTTTCACCATCCCATAATTGAACATAAGCGATATAGTGATCAAAATCGTCAGGGTGAGAATACTCTTCACCAACTTTTACTTTGACTTTAAATTTTTCACCTTTTTTTGCACTGCTTTCACAATGAACGAATGGAGAATGTCTGTCAATATAATCTTTTTTAGACTCTCTTTCAACTTCACTTATATCTACATATCTATTGATTTTTGGCATTTCGGCCTCCTTGTAATTTTTTTGTCACACCATAATTTTACCTGTTTAAATATTAAAATAGGATAAAATTACTCTTATTTCCGTTCGTTTAAAGATTGTGTATAATATCGTTATGAAAAAATTTAAAAAACATATAAGAAAAAGTTTTATAGCAACAACAAGAGAAATCAGAGAAACCAAAAAAATGATAAAAACATTTAAGCGAAAGGATATTGAAAATTATCCACAGGCCAAAGGTCAAATAATAGATATCGTAAAAATTGTTTTTTTATTTCCAATTATTATTTTGCCGGGAAGCGCGGTAGTTTTGACATTGATAGAAGTAGTCGGCAGTAAATTTAACTTTACTATCTTCCCTAAAAAGCAAAAGTTTAAAGAGAGCAAAAGCTCTCTTGATTAAACTATATTAACTTCAGTAACGTTATGTTGGATTCCTACTTCTTCAGGAGTACATCCAAGAGCTAGACCTATTAGTTGAGGAAGATGAAGAACCGGCAGGTTTATATCTCTTCCAACCTCACGTGATGCCGCGTGCTGTTTAACATCAAGATTTAGATGACAAAGAGGGCAAGGAGTAACCATCATATCAGCATCGTTGTCTATAGCGTCCACTAAAGCGTTACCACTTAGCCTATTTGCGGTTTTTGGCGCTTGAAGATCCACATGAAATCCGCAACACTTGTTTTTATGTTCGTAATCAACGCTATTTCCTTCCAAAGCCTCAATCAAATCATCAAGACTTGTAGGGTTGTAAGCTGATTCTTTAGTGTTGTTTGTAAAATGGTGAAGCTCGCTTGGTCTTATGTTGTGACATCCGTAAAATGGCGCTATGTTGAACTGACTTAGAGGTTTTACAACCTTTTTTCTAAGATTATCTAGCCCATAATCCTCTATAAGTGCGTATAAAAAGTGTCTGACGCTAACATTACCTTTATATTCAAGACCAACTTCACCAAGTTTTTCGTTTACTCTCTCTTTAAGTTCAGGATTTTCGTCAAGTCTTTTTTTAGTTAGTGCCGTATTTAATTGACAAGTATTGCATATTGTTATCATAGGAAGTTCAAGCATTTCTGCATAGCAGATATTTCTTGCGTTTAAAACTAAAGATAAAAAATCGTCAAAATCTTGAAGATGACTTGCTCCACAACAACTTGCTTCATCCAACAAAACAAGTTCGATATCTAGTTTTTTAGCAACAGCCAAAGTCGATTTTAGCAGTTCCGGCGTACTTTCTCTTGCCGTACATCCTGTATAAAGCGCATACTTCAAACTCATCTTTTTTCCTTTTAAAATTTAGCTGTAGATGAAATTTTAATTAGTTTTTTAATCTCATCAAGTTTTTTGGATTTTGGCATCTCCCAAGGCATAACAATTTTGCCTTTTTTCCACATAGCCAAAGCTTCCGGGATATGTTTAAATACCCCACAACCTTCACTGTATGCAACTAACATTCCTTCATCCAAAATACCATGTTTTTCTATAGATTTTTTAAATCCTACGGCATGACGGCTGGCAACATTTTTTTGCACAACTTCTTCTTGGAATAGTTGATTGTGTAGTTTTGTTATTTTGCTCATAGGATCAAGCTCTTTAGGGCAGGCTTCCGTACACTCATAACATTTAACGCAGTCCCAAACTCCTTTTCCTAGTTTATCTACGATTTTTAGCCTCTCTTTTTTAGTTTCATCTCTTACATCGGCATTGAATCTGTAAGCTTTTACGAAGGCGGCAGGTCCTAAGTAGTCCTCATTTGCTTCATTTACTACGGGACAAGCGTAGTAACAGCATCCGCATTGAATACAGTAGTCGGCCTCATCAATCTTCTCGGCTTCATTTGGAGGAACTATATTTTCGCTTTCGGGATGTTCGTCGATTTCGGCAACTAGATAAGGGATAATGGAGTCATGTTTTTTCCAAAAATCGCTTTTGTCAACAACCATATCTTTAACGGCTCTATTTTTCGAAACAGGATCGAAAGTGAGTTCTGTTCCAAAAAGTTCTATCATATCTATCATTCTCTCTTTACATGCAAGAGTGCTTCTTCCGTTTACTTTGATGGCACAACTCCCGCATATCCCGTGTCTGCAGCTTCTTCTGTATGTGAAACTTCCATCATGTTCCCATTTTATTCTATTTAAAACATCTAAAACAACCTCTTCTTTTGAAACCTCTATCTCGAATTTATCATAATGAGGAAGATAGTCTGTTTCTGCATTGAACCTAAAAACGTTAATAGTAACTTTTTGCTTTTCCATACTCAATCCTTAATATTTTCTTTCTTGAGGTTCAAATTTGCCGAGTACCACATCCATATACTCTAAAGTAATATTTCCTTCTTCATCCATATAAGCTAATGTATGTTTGAGGAAGTTTTCATCGTCTCTTTTTGTAAAATCTTCTCTATAGTGAGCTCCTCTCGACTCACATCTAGCAATCGCGCCTTCAACTATGAAAGCTGCATAATCTAACATATGACCTAGTTCAATTGCTTCTTGAAGGTCTGTATTGAATGTTTTTGATTTATCTTCTATTCGTATATTTTTAAATCTCTCTTTAAGTTCTTTTAACTTCTCTTTCTGTTTTATCAATGACTCTTCTGTTCTAAAAACGCCTGCGTTTTCAAACATACTATCTTGAAGTTCTTTTCTAAGCTGTGCCGTACTCTCTTTTCCATTGTTTGTTAGAAGAAACTCCATCTCCTCAAGCATTCTGTTTGCTTCAACTTTTTGAGCCTCTTCAAATGAGATATTATCCAAATCTTTTGCTATAGACTCTCCTACGTGTCTACCGAAAAAGAGGGCTTCCAACAAAGAGTTGGCGCCTAACCTATTTGCGCCGTGAACACTTACGCAAGCACACTCACCCGCTGCGTATAGTCCCTCAACAAACTCCTCTTTGTTTTTTCTCACATGTCCGTCGATATCTACCGGGATACCGCCCATAGAGTAGTGCGCCGTAACGGTTATCATAATAGGCTCTTTTACCATATCTTGGCCAAGGAAAGTTAGAGCTAGGTCTCTAAGTTCCGGGAGTCTTTCCATAATTTTCTCTTCGCCTAGATGGGTTAGATCAAGATATACGGCCATATTGTCAGGGCCTACGCCTCTACCTTCTCTTATCTCATTTGCTATTGCTCTACTAACCACATCTCTTGGTGCTAGCTCCATTTTTTCGGGAGCGTACTTTTCCATAAATCTTTCGCCTTTGGAGTTGTAAAGTTTACCTCCCTCTCCACGAGCTGCTTCACTTATCAAAATCCCGCTCCCTGCAAGACCTGAGGGGTGAAACTGAACGAACTCCATATCTTCAAGCGGAAGACCGTGTCTTGCGAAGATACTTAGTCCATCACCAGTATTTGCATGTGCGTTTGAGTTGATTTTGAAAGCTCTTGCGTAACCGCCTGTAGCAAACATTACGGCTTTGGCGTTAAATATTGCTGGTTTTGAGTCTCTTAAGTTGTAAGCAACAACACCGTAAGCTTTTCCATCTTTATATAAGATATCCGCCACATACCACTCGTCCCAGAACTCTACTCCCTCTTTAAAAGCTTGTTCGTAGATTGTTTGTAAAAGTGTAAGTCCGGTTCTATCTTTTGCAAAACATGCTCTTGGTTTGCTCTGTCCTCCAAAAGGTCTTTGAGCTATTTTACCATCTTCACGTCTGCTAAATACAGCTCCCATTTTTTCTATCCATCTGATAGTTTCAGGAGCTTTGCTACACATAAGTTCAACTGCATTTTGATCGGCTAGATAGTCACTTCCTTTAACGGTATCGAACATATGTAGTTCAATGTCGTCTTCTTCGCTCAAAGCGGCGTTTACACCGCCTTGCGCGGCGCCGGAATGACTTCTTAGAGGGTGGAGTTTAGTTAGTACCAAAACATCCTTTCCACTCTTTTTAAGTTCTCTTGCGGCTGCACATCCGGCAAGTCCCGCTCCAACGATAATTACGTCTTTTTTTATAATAGGTATTTCCATCTAAATTTTCCTTATGATGAAATTTTTTTGATTATACCATTTTATAAGATAAATAAAATTAAAAGATTTACAAAGAGGTTTTTTAAGTACCGCTTTGTTACAATACTTACCAAAAATGGCGAGGTTTCGTGTGAATAAAGAGAACTTGTTTATAAGTTTATTTAATAACAAGCATATAGGAGATGACGCGGCATATATAGATGGGTTTGTATATAGTGCAGATGCTTTTTTTGAAGATATACACTTTAAGAGAGAGTGGATGAGCCTTTATGAGATAGGCTATAAAGCAATGGCTGTAAATATATCAGACGCAATTGCTATGAATGCTGAGCCGAAATACGCTATTTTAAGTATAGGTTTGCCAAAAGATATAAGACCTATCTGTATGAAAGAGCTCTCTTTGGGACTTAGAGATTGCGCTAGTTTTTATAAAACTGAAATAATTGGCGGAGACACCATAGCTTCAAATAAGATTGATATATCTATAACTTTGATATCTAAAACAAAAAAACCAATTTTTAGAAAAAGAGTAAAAGAGGGTTATTATCTGGCATATACTGGTGAACTTGGCAGTGTAAAAAGAGACTTAAATCGACTATTTAGGGGTGTAAAGGTATCAAAATATTCCAAATTTAAAAGACCGGTTTTAAAAAAAGAGTTCATGAAAAGAGTTTCACGATATATAAAAGCAGCTATGGATATAAGCGACGGGCTTTTTGAGGATCTTGGTAAACTTTCAAAACTAAACCGTATAGGATTTGAGTTTTTTGAAAAAATTCCAAAAAGGGTAGGTTGTAGCGGTGAAGAGTATGAGCTTTTGTTTGCATTCGACAAAAGAGATTTAAAAGCAATTTTAAATATATCAAAAATTACAAGAACACCTATAACAATTTTTGCAAAAGCTGCTTTTAAGCCTTACAGAAATATTTGTAAGCCACATCATTTTACTTGACAAATAAAACAAAAAGTCATACAATGGTAAAAAATCAGATAAGGGACAAAATATGACAAAAAAGATAGGGATTAGAGAGCTTGCAAGAAATATAAAAATCTTAGATGAGTATGATTTGATTGAGATTGAAGATAAAAAGACAAAAAAGAGTAAAGGGATTTTTGTATCAAACAAATATGCAGATGAGATAAAAAAGTTGATAGAAGAGAAAGAGAAAAGAGAGAAAGAGGAGAGATTAAAAAGAATTTTAAAATTTGCCGGAAGTATAGAGATGGAAGAAGATTTGGTAGATAAAGATATTTATACTTTAAGAGAGGTAGCTGCAAAAAGGAAAGTGGGTGAAGAGTAAAATATTTTTAGATACCAATATAGTTTTAGATATTTTAATAAAAAAGAGATTAAATCATAAATATCGTAAAACTTTAATCGACAGACTTTTAGATTATGAAGTTTATATAAGTGAAGATATGTTGAGCACATTCTATTATATTACAAAAGATAAAGAAAAGACATTAAAATTTTTTCAAGCTGTATTAAATGATTGGCATATCGTTCCTTTTGGCAAAAATGTTATAAAAAGTGCTATTGCATATGCTTTAAAGCATAATAGGGATTTAGAAGATACGCTTCAATGTTTTTGCGCTAAAGAGAATAAATGTGAAATATTTTTAACAAATGATAAAAAGTTTATAGATTGTGGAGTAAAGATTTTGGATTATGAAGGGTTTTTGAAGGAAACTGATGAATAGACTATTTTTTTTAGACCACTCACCAATAGATTTTTATTTTAAACAATCCCCTGAAACTTTTGTCGTAGAAGAGGAGCCTTTATATCCTTTTAGCGGTGATGGGGAGCATCTTGTACTTAAAGTTAGAAAGAAAAATCTTACTACATGGCAGATGCTTCAAGCTTTTAGCGAGCAACTTGGAGTAAAGTTAAAAGATATAGGTTATGCCGGTCTAAAAGATAAAAACGCGCTTACGTATCAATATATCTCTATAAACAAAAAATTTGAAGAAGATTTAAAAAGTTTTTCTCATAAAAATATCAAGATAATAGAGATCACAAGACATAAAAATAAACTAAGAATCGGTCATTTAAAAGGAAACAGGTTTTTTATAAGACTAAAAAAAGTTATGCCGGTTGACGCAAAAAAGATAGAAAATGTCTTAAAAATTATTGATAAAGAGGGAGTGCCAAACTTTTTTGGGTATCAAAGATTTGGAGTTGATGGGGAAAACTATATTATAGGAAAAGAGATAGTAGAACAAAAAAGAAAAGAGAGAAACAAAAAGAAAGAGAAACTCTTTATAAATGCATACCAAAGCTACCTTTTCAATCTTTGGCTTTCAAAAAGAGTGGAGATCTCAAAACTTGTAAACTCTTTTAAAAAAAATGAACTAAAAAATCTCTTGAACCTTCCAAGTGGAATTATAGATGAGCTTAAAAATCAAAAGCAGTTTTTCAAGTTGCTGCCCGGTGATCTATCGGGCCATTATCCTTTCGGAAAGTTTTTTGAGATAGAAAATGTGATTGATGAATCAAAAAGATTTCAAAACAGAGATATTTCACCAACGGGGCTTTTGGCGGGAGTAAAGGTGAAAAGGAGCAATGGTTTAGCTAGGGATATTGAGAAAGATTTTGATGATGAGAGAATAAAGATTTTTGGTGATAGACGTTTTGCATGGGTTTTTCCGCAAGATTTAAAGTTTGAATATAAAGAGGATAATGCTTGGGTGGAGCTTGGATTTTTTTTGCCTAAGGGAAGTTATGCAACAGTTTTATTGGAAGAGATTGCACATAGAAGTTTAAAAAGCTAAAAGAAATATCTTTTTTGATAGAATGTGTTAGTAGTAGAATTGGATAATAAAAGGAGCTTTTATGAGACTAAATGTAAAAGCATTTTTTTTCAATGCAAAAATGGATTATCTGCCATATTACAAAAGTTTTGTTTTAGATGTTGATGAACAAGATACTATAGAAAAAATCTGCTCTTTTATTAAGAAAAAAGATTTTAATTTTGATTATCCGAAAAAAGAGTATTTTTATGTAAAAATCAATGGTAAAGTTGTAAATAGTTTGGCAAAAACAAAGATGATAATAAATGAGTTTGGTACTGAAATAGTGATGGAGCCGGTATCAAAGTATAGAGCTGTTGATGATATGGTTATCGATGATAGAGATTTTTTTGAATCTTTTAAACTTATTGAGCCATTTGCGGATGAAAGAGATTTCCAATATTTTAAATCGCTATATGATGTTCATTATGCATCTAGTGCCTTTGAATACTCTTTAGATTATATAGGTGATGCTGTATTGGTTACGGCATATAGTATGATTAAAAAAGGAAACAAAAATAAAGAAGAGATTTTAAAAGCAATCAGCGAAGGCGTAAGCGGACTTTGGGACTCAGAATATGAAAATAACGTTTTTTTGGGAAAAGATTATTCTAATGAGATTGAAGAGCTAAAAAATATGGCTAAAAAACCAACTGTTAGTATTTTAGAAAATATATGCTACAAATTTTCTAAAAAAGTTGAAATTCCAACTCTAGAGAGTTTAAAAGATATTAATGTTGCTTTATATTTTGCAGATGAAGATGTAAAAAGTAGATTAAAAAAGTTTGGCGCAAATATCGTAGAGTTTTCAAAATCAAAAAAACTTGCAGGTCAAACACTGCTTGAAGTAAATCCAAAAATGGCTTTTAAAAAGGGTGGGGCAGTACTGCTTGATGCGATGGATAGCGGAGCGGAGATTTTGATATGTGCAAAAGATGAGGATGCAAAATATTTTAGAGAAAATTTTGGGAATTTTGAAAAAATAGTTGGCAGGGAAATATATCTAGAAATCATCTCATTTAATGAGCTTAAAAGTATGATTGAAAATAAAAAAGAGGAAGTTTAATGAAAGCTGAATATAAAGAGGAGTGTAGATACTCTGAGGAAATACATGAAGATACTAAAGAGGTTTTTGAAAAGTGGATGAGAAGATATGGATGGGATATTCCTGAGCTAGATGAAGATTTAGCTGCAAAATTGATACTTACCGAGATGCGAAAGGCTCTTGAAGAGTTGGAGGCAAAGTATTGCGGGGGAACTTCTTGCGATACCGAGCCCCCAAGTTGTGATAGTTAATATACAAAATTTAAATTAAATCTTTTAACTTTGCAAATTTAAGCCTGGACTTCTCCTTTTGTGTTATTGTTATCACCTGACCCCTTTTTCCTTCCTTTAACAAATATGATATAATTTTTATATGAAATTTGAATATGATTTGAATAAAAGTATGAAAAACAAAGAAAAACATGGCATAGATTTTGAAGAAGCAAAAAGATTATGGGATGACCCATTTGCATTTGAACTACCATCAAAGCAAGAGTTAGATGAAAATAGATTTTTAGTTATTGGAAAAATTAACAATAAATATTATACAGCTATTATAACTTATAGAGAAGAAAAAATTAGGATTATATCTGTTAGAAGATCAAGAAAAAAGGAGGTAAAATTATATGAAAGCATCTCAAATAGATAAAAAATTTGATGAAAACAAAGAGGATATTTTAGAATATTTTGATACATCAAAGATAAAAATGGTAAACAAATCTCAAAAAGTAAAAAGAGTAAACATAGATTTTCCAGCTTGGATGATTGAAAAATTAGATAAAGAAGCACAGCATATTGGAGTAAGTCGGCAGGCGATTATTAAAATGTGGCTGGCAGAAAAATTGCAAAGTTTAAATTAAATCTTTTGACTTTGCAAATTTAAGCCCTGACTCCTCCTTTTATATCAAAAAGTGTTATTATTATCACCTGACCCTTTATCCTTCCGGTAATCTTATCTTCCAATATTATTTCGCCTTTAGTTGAGTTATGTTTTATATAATCATTTGCAAAAAGATATTTTAATATTCTTAAAAGATTTTCTTTTCTAAATTGCTCTTGAAATTTTAAAGTCATAGCAAATTCAAAATCCTCAAAAATTTTATCTACAATATCATTTTGAGCAAATTGGCTTTTGTATTTTTTGATTGTGTTAAAATACTTTTTTTGTTTTGTTGTTTCATTTTCTTTTGAATTTAAAATATCTTCTATCTCTTTTTTTAATTGGTTTATTTTTTTTGCAGTTTTATCATACTCTTGTTTGTTTTTTGCAATTATTTTAAAAGTATATTTTAATGAATCCATCAATTTTTCTGTTATGTATATATATCTGTTTTTATAAAAAAAACCTTTTTTGCTCATTTGTAAAGATTTGATTAAAGCAAAAAGGGTTTTTCCAACAGTGCTTTTACCGCTGTCATTTTCTCCAGCAATTACAGTTAAACCGTTGATTTTTATATTTGCTTCTTTGATAGCTAAAATATTTTTGATAGTAAAAATCATTTGTTCCTCTTTTTTAAGACATTACTAAAATTAAAAAGGTATTTCATCTTCTTTAATTTTTAATTTTTTTAGAAAATTGCAATCGATCCAATTTCCATTTATATTTATTATTTCCTTTTCGGCAAATTTTCTTATTAAAAAATCTGTTTTAATTTTATTTTTTTCAAATAAATATTGGATAAAATTACACCATTCTATTTTTTCATCAATATTCCACTCTTTTGCTTTTATAATATCTATTAAAATCTCTTCACTTTTTTCGTTAAAATAATCAATTTTTGAAGGTTTTCTAATCTCATCAAATAGATATTCTAAATCATGAATTTTAAATAAAGTTATATTTGGTAAAAACTGCTCTTTTAAAATTTTATTCAACTCTTCTTAACTATTTGTATTTCTTATATTTTTAATAATTTCTTTTGGTTCTATTACAATATTACTTGTCCAATTAGGAAAACTATTTTCTACCTCTCTATTTTGACTACAATTAACTTGCGTAGGTTTAATTTCTCTTTTAGTTTTTTTATCTTTTAAAAACTCTTTTAATCTATGTATTAGCTCAATTGCTTCTTCAATTTCTTTTTTAAAAAGTGGAGCTTCACTATTGTGACTTGCAGGATTTAATACTCTATCCTTTATTTTTTTTAACTCATTAAAAATTTCAAGTTCAACCTTTTTAATCTCATAATATTCTTTTGTAAAATCAAATAACTTTTTCTTAAGTCCTCTTAATTTTCCTTTTTGATTAGGATCTAAATTATTATCATTTTCAAAATCGGTATCAATTTTTTCTAATAATTCCTTTTCATATATAAAAATTAAATCTTCATTTTCTTTTTTAGTAAATTTAAAAACTCTATTAAACTTATTTATAAACTCATTATCCAATTCATTTTTTACCCGTCTGATTAATTCCTCTAAATTTTGAAACTCTCTATTAATATATTTTAAATTCGGGTCTAAAAATTTTTTTAAAATGCTTTCTGCTTCTTTTCTTAAATAATTTGCACTTGTGTCAAAATCTTGATTTTCAAACAACTCTCTTGCTTTAGTTAGATTATCTTTATACTCCTTTATACACTGCTTTTCAATACCATTTTCTTTTTTATTATAAAATTCAAATATTTTCCATTCAAATTGATTGATTTTTTGTAGCATTAGATTAAAAAAGCCTCTATCGTGAGTTAAAATTATTTTTTGATACTCTTTCAAATCTTCATCATTTAATAATATATCAATCACTTCAAATCTTTTTGACATGTCAAGTGAAATAAGTAGATCATCTAAAACTAAAATTTTTAAAACATCATCTCTTATAAGCCTATTTTTTAAAATTGCAAATCTAATAGATAATGCAATTGCAGTAAGTCTTGCTTCATTTAAAAAAGTATGTGGTTTATCTATTTTTTCATCAAAAAAAGTAACTTCTATATTTATTTTTGGTGGTAATGTTTTATGATTCCTTTTTTTACTATTTGGTAAAAAATCATTATATGTTGCTTTTTTGTAACTAAACTTTATTTCAATATTTTCTTTAAAAGCATTTTGTAAAAGCTTATTGGTATTTCTTGAAATTTCATTTAATAAATTTTCCATTTTCTCATTAAATTTTGTAATTTGCGATTGAAAATCTTTATAAATAGAAGATGTGATTGTAGGGTATCTATTATTTATTTTTTCTAATCCTTTTTTTAAATACTCCCAAAAATTGGCTAAATTTTCATATTCACTTTCAGTAAAAACAATAAAATCTAAAATATAATCTTCAAAAAAACTCCACAAATCAATATCTTGTGAATTTTTAAAATCATAAATTTTTGAAAGCAATCTATAGTTTATAAAATCACTTGTTAAATTTGCTTTTTTTATCTGGGTATCTTCTTTTTTATTTGTATTAATTATATTTTTTGAAATTTTGTAAGTTGTAGTTTTTTGTAAATTGGTATCTATTAATTCAAGTTCTATAAAAGCATCATCTTTTTGCAAATCATCTACAAATTTATTGATTAAATTTTGACTATTTTCTTTATCAAAATATTTTTTTACTCCCTCATCATCTTTAAAACTACTTTGTAAAAATGTATATAAAGCCCAATAAAGCGAACTTTTCCCACTTCCATTTTCTCCATAAACTAAAATATTTTTTTTATTAAATTTTAAAGTCTCTTCATCATAAAAAAACTTAAAATTTTTTAATTTAATACTATTAATTCTTTTCACTACAAATTCCTTTTAATCAACAATATATCATTAAATTCAATATCAAGTAAAAGTAGATTATTTCTAATTTCATTTTTTGATTCGGTTAAGATATTATAACTTTCTAAAATAGTATTAGAATCTTTTAAATCCTTAAAATCTCTTTTTACAAATTTTATAAACTCTATATTTTTAGCTTTAAACTCTTCTTCAAAATAGAGCTCAAATATCATTGCATCAAGGACTTCTTCAAATTCTTTTATAATATGTTTATTTGATACATATTTATCTATATCCTTATCTAAACTTTTTAAAAAAATTATATAATCTACTAAAATTTCAAAAGGCTTGGTATCTTCAATTTTGTATATAGGTAAATTTAATAATGGTTCCTTATCTATTTGATAATTATCTCCTTGCATTTTTCCTTTAAACTTTAGCCAAAAAGCAAAAAGTTTTGAATTACATAAGGCTAAAAGATATTTCAGATTTATTCTATTTGTTTTTATAATATAATACATCGCTGATAAATATGTATCAAAGTTACTATAACTAAAAATAGGTTCTTTAGGACATTTTCTTTGAACAGTTATTTTTTCTCCCTTAAAAAACTTTTCATCTCTTGCCCTATGAAGTCCATAAGGTTTATTATCTGAGGTTATCACTTCTTTAAATCTATCAAGATGTTTTTTTATATTTGGATAAGGCTCTATCTCTTTTTGATTTTTAAATTTTGATGTTGTATAGATTATATATTTAGCATTATCTTTTTTCGTATAAAATTTTCTTACTTCATCACTAGTGTAATATGGTTTAATTAGCTCTAATTCTTTTTTAGTTAAATTCAAATTCTCTAATTCTTCTTTGGTTAAAACGAAAATACCTTGTCCAATCTTCAAATTTAAAATTTGTGCATTCTTTTTATTTAAATAATCTTGTGGAATGACTATACCTTGTGCTATCTCATCTTCTTTTATATAAAAATTTTGTTTCTGTTTTATCTTTTCAATAATTTTAAATATCTCTTTTTTGATAAAATGAATCGGCTCTTTTGGATTATCAAGTAAAATTATAGAATTAAAACTCTCTCCAAATTTAGTATTTTCTAAAAATTCTTTAAGTTCTTTTTTCTCCATTCTATAATCAATTAAATTTTTAATTTTTGCTTCATATGGTTTTTGTGGATTTGCTTTTTTTAATATAAATATCATAGTCTGTATTCCAGCAGTGTCAAAAACTTTGTAATCTTTAAAATCTATAAATTCAACTATTTGACTATTTGTTAAAATCTTTTCTCTAAACTTTTTAGCCCCACTATTAGTAATCCAATTATTTGTGGCAATAAAAGATAAAACTCCATTTTCTTTTAATAAATCAAGCCCCTTACATCCAAATAAATACCAAATATCCATTTTACCCTGATAACACTCTAAATTATATAAATTATCAAATGCACTTTTATTAGTGTATTCTTTAATGTACGGCGGATTTCCTATAACTATATCAAATCCACCTTCTTTAATTACCTCTCCAAAGAATAACTTATATAAAAATAATTCATCTGTTTGGAAGTTATTGTTTAATAAATCGTTTATAACCTTTTTTGCCTTTGCAATTTTGTCATATAGTTCATCTATTTGATTTATTATTTTTTTCTTATTTGTTGAATTTGCTCCAAGAGTTAAATCTTTTTCCCTATATCCAAGTTCTTTTTCTTTTTCATCTATATAAGTTAAAATAAGCTTTTTAATATCTTTTTTTATTTTTTCTTTTTGTTTTTGTTTATTTTTCGGATTTGTTTCATTGAAAAATTTATGAATATTTTCTTTTAAATCTTCAAAAAGAGATTTATCAAAAAGAGTTAAATCCTCTAATTCAAAGAGATTTTTTTGTTTTTGCTCTTTTTTTTCATAGATATCAGCAGGAACTACATCAAATCCATCAATAGTCTCAATTAGACTATTTCCTTGCATAATCTTAAAATCAAGATTTGGAAGTGGAAGAGGCTTAGTCTCATCTACAACCAAACTTATCCAAAATCTAAGCTTTGCAATATCAACTGCACTCTTATCTATATCTACTCCATAAATAGAATTTTCAATGATAGCTCTTTTTAGTTTTGCAATCTCTTCTTCATTTAAAGTTTTATTTAAGTTGTGAATAATCTCAACAATTTCTAATAACATTCCCATCGGAAATGCACCACTTCCGATAGCAGGATCTAAGATTTTAATATTTTTTAGTTTTTCTACTATTAATTTACCATTTTGCAAAAAATATTTATCATCTGTTTTTTTATAAAAAACAAGTTCTTTTAGTTTATCTTTTTCAAAAAAGTTAGATAGATACTCTAAGATTGAACTTTTACACATATAATAAACTATCTCTCTTGGAGTATAAAAAGCTCCTTTTCCTTTTCGATAATTTTCTTCTAAAAGATTTTCAAATACTCGCCCTAACATTTCAGGATCGATTGCCACTTCAACATCATCAAGTGTATCTTCAATAATTGTAAAATTAAACCTTGAAAAGGTCTCAAGTATATCTTCAAAAATTTCATTATCAATATATAAAAACTCATTATCAAACTCTTTTTTTTCAAAGAGTCCACCATTTAAAAATGGCAGTTTTGCATTAATTAGCTTAAAATAATCATCCTCTCTTTTCGTATTTAGTGCTTCAAAAAAGAGTGGTTTTAGCAAATCTTCATAAAAATTTTTATTCTGATTTTTATAAAAAAGCTCTCTTAAAAAATCTCTACTTCCATCGCCCCATTCCCTTCTTACTCCAAGCCAACATTTTTTTTGCAAAAAGTATAAAAATATAATCCTACCAAGCAGATTTTTACTAAAAGATCTTATATTTTTCTCATCAAACTTAAAATTTGCAAAATTATTTTTCTTTAAATACTCATTAACCTCTTCAAATAATCTTTTATACTCATTAAAAAACTCTTTACTAACCGGCTCTACACTAAAACACTCTTTTATAGCTTCAAGTGAAGAGTTGTTTAGATTTTTAAGTTGAATTTGAGCAGTTTTTATTGGAATACCACTACCTAAAACATAAGTGTATCTTTTTAAACTACTAACATTTGTTTTACCATCTAGCTCATATTCAAATGTGATCAAAGATAATCTAAAAGCATGACTATCTGGATGGTAAAAAGAGGCTATCGCTCCATCTAAAAGATAAATACCTGCCAACTTTTTTAAAATAGCATTAAATCCTACTCTTTTGTTTTCTATGTTTGTATCTTTTGAGACAAATTCAAAAAATCCAATCTCTTTGCCATCATCAAGCTCTATAGAGCCTAAATATCTATATTTTTGGATATTTCTTTTTTCCGATTCATTTAGCTCTGTATCTTCATAATCATTACCTGCTATAGTTAAACCGTAAAATGTATCTATCAAGAATTTTTCAAATTTTTTAGGTTCATATTTTGAAGTTAAAAACTCTTTTATATCCATTAGTTACCTTACTCATAATGTGTCCACATTCTATAGACTTTTATAACTTTTTTATCTTCAAAAACTTCATAAACTATTCTATGCTGCTTATTTATTCGTCTTGAGATTTTTCCTTTTAGCTTTCCCGTTAGATGTTCATATGGGGGAGGGTATTGATAGGGTTTTTTTTCAATAATTTTTAAAATATTTAATGCTTTTTCTTTAAGATTGCTTTTTGATAATTTTTTTGCATCTTTTTGAGCTTGAGGAGAAAAAAGCAATTTGTACATTTTTACCACTCAAGTTTATCAAGTGTTACAAACTCATTGTCAGGTTTTTTTGATTCTTTTATAATACTTTCTTCAAGTTCAGGAATACTTTTGATATACTCATCATCGCTCATTTCATATTTTTCTAAAACTATAATCTCTTTTTTTGAAAAATGTTTTAATAGCCATAAAAATTTATCTTTTATACTATCGTCTATTTTTAGTGTCACAATCATTTTAAAGCCTTTTGTATAAAGTTTTTACAATATTTTACACAAAAGTTTCGCTTAATACAATTTCAATATTAAGATCTACCTTTTTTTTGTTGTCTTTTAAAGTTAGATTATATTTATCTATAAGTTTTTCAATCTCTAAAGGGATATTCTCTTTTTTTGAAATTTCTTTTATCTGTTTTGATAGATTTTGGATAATTCCTTGTTCTATTGCATTTGAGAGGATTTTATAGCTATTAGTATCTATAATATGTTTATTCCTATAGCTTTTTAAGATTTTGATGGCTTCTTTGTCGTTTCTGTTTGCAATCTTGATTTGGGTAATTGAGCGCAAATCTTTTTTTAGTTCGTTTTCAAAAAAGTTTAGAGCTTTTTTTACTTGGTCATAGTGAAACTCTTTTATAGGTAATACTCCTTTTTCGTTGATATTAGCTTTTAGATTTTTTGCCATTTCTATAAAATTTATAGGCAAAACACCGTTTTTGACTTTAAAAAAGCCTTTTGCCTCTTTTGTTTTTACAAAAACGAAACTAACTTCTTTTAGGTCGTTCTTTCGTTGAACTCTGATTTTTTTAGGCAAATTTTTTATGTAGTTGAATTTTTTGGGATAAGCTTCTTTAAACTCTCTTAACTCTTCCAAAAATTTAAGCTCTTCATCTATATCATCATCTATTTTTTCAAACAGCTCGACACTTCCTACTTCTTCATCCTTTGAAAAGATAGGATTGTCTTCGCCAAGTGTGCTATGAAAAGTTTGAAGTTTTATAAGGGCTTTTTTAGATAGCTCTATCAAAGAGTCGCTTTCGCTTGATGGGATAAAATTGTATATATAAATTTTTTCAAAAGTTGAGCCTATACGGTTAATCCTTCCGATACGCTGCATAAGGCGCGTTGAGTTCCAAGGGATGTCATAATTGTAGATAGTGTTGCTTCTGTGTAGGTTTACCCCCTCGCTTAAGGTATCTGTAGTTATGATGATATTAAAATCATCCTTTTTTGTTTTGTAGTTTGCATCAAAATTTTCTCTAACAGTCTCTTTTAGTTTTTCTCTGTTTTCTCCGTGAACTACCAATACCTTAAAATCTTTTAGATTATTTTTTAGATAAATGGCAGTGTCTTTTGATTCTGTAAATACTACTACTTTTTTTCCTTTTTGTTTTTGTAGTTCTTGTTTGAAAATCTTTAGTTTTGGATCATTTTCTACATTTTCCCAGATACTATTTAACTCTTTTAAAATCTCTAAATCTTTGTATAATTTTTCCAAATATCCATTTGCGAAATCTTCTTTTTTAAACTCTTTTAATTTTCCCTCAAAAAGTAGCTTTTCAAGCTTTTCTTCACTCTCTTCATCTTCTAAAATATCAAAAATATTTTTACTAACTCCAATATAGATTTTATTTTCTTCGAACATCTCTATAAGTTTTTCTAAATGCGAAAGTTGCCTTTTTAAGGATATTTTAAAAGCATGAAAAGAGCTTTCAAATCTTTTTATCAAAAGATTTTTCATTAATTTCGCAAGTTCTATTGAACCTTTTTCGAAAATATTTTGGCTAATTTTTCCAAATTTTTTCCTGGCATTTGGCTTTAGATAATAAAGTATTTTGTATCTTTCATATGAGAGCTTATCGGTAATTAAATCTACAGTTTTATAAAATATTTTAGTTAATTTTTCATCCATTTGGTATTTAATCTCTTTGACTGGTTCTACTTCTGGTATTGATAGACCTTGTTTTTGTAAATCTTTTTTATACATAGGATTGTTTAGTATATCGCTTCTTGTTCTTCTAACCATTACCTCTCTTAAGATATTTTCTCTAATTTTTTTTGATAGAAGTTTTAGTTTTTCTTTATCAATTGGACTGCTTTTTATGATCTCTTTATACTCTTTTGCAACTTGGGCGAAGAAATTTTCAAGATTAAAAAAAGTTGGAATAGTTGAGGCTCTTTTATCCTGAAACAGATATAACTGGTTTGCAATGTCTGCTGGGCGGTTGTTAAAAGGAGTAGCGGAGATTAAGATAATCTTTTTTTTGTATTTTGAAGACTCTTTTGTAATTCTCTCAAGCTCAGCATATCTTGAAGTGGAAAAGTTTCTAAATTTATGTGATTCATCTATGATTATAAGCTCAAAATTTTGAGGCTCAATACTTTGTAGTTTTCCCAAAGTTGTAATATGGTAGTTTTTAAAAGTGCCTATATCAAACTTATTAAAAGTCTCTTCCCACTCTTTTTTTATTGAAGGTGGGGTTATGATAAGAATTTCACCTTTTAATCCCTCCATTAACAGTCTTTTTGTTATTATAGCAGTAGTTACTGTTTTTCCAAGTCCAACTACATCAGATAGAAAAAAACCGTTATGCTTTTTTAACTTGCTAACTCCTTCATTTACAGCATCTATCTGATAAGCTAATCTAATAAAACCTTTTGGTAAAGTGTGAGAATTGATATCTAAATCAACTCTATCTTCAAAATACTCCATTAAGAATTTTATGTATAGTTCATATGGAGTAACTTCTTTTAAATAAGAGTTTTCTTTGATTGTTTTTATATCCTTTGAAGTAAGTTCTACCGCTTCACTCCAAAGTCTCTCAAACTCATTTAAAGCAAACTCTATATCGTCGCTATCTTTTAGTTCTACATTGAACTCAAAATTTCTACTAAGACCACTCTCGGTCAAATTTGAAGAGCCCGTAATAACAGAGCCAATATATTCGATAGTTCCATCATGCCTTGTTATCTCTTTTTCTCTTAAGATGTAGATTTTGGAGTGGATATTTTTATTTGGATGAATTTTTATCTCAATCTTTTTTGTAGCTAAGAGATTAGCTAAAATCTCAATGCTCTCATCAATCTCTTTTAAATAATCTTCATTTTCAAGCTTTTTTAACTGCTCATCTCTAAAGTTATCTGCTATTTTTAAAGGATTGAAAACATCGATCTTTTCTCCACGCTCTTTTGCTTCTAAGATAAATTTATCAACATCTATTCCTACTAAAATTCTTGCTCTTTTTATACCATCCAAAAGATTTGCAATTTTTTTAAATCCACTGATTCTAAAATATCCGATTAAAAATTCTAAATATTTGATATTTTTATGTTTTTGTAAAATATCTTTTAATCTATTTTCTAAACTATTACTAGCAACATTTGTAAAAAACTTTGAACTCAAAAGTTTTCCCTTATTTCAATTTTATTTGAAAAACAGGCTGCCTATTCTTACCATATTTGAGCCGCATTCAATAGCTAGTTCAAAGTCGTTGCTCATTCCCATTGAGCAGATTTTGGCTCCATGAGGCTGTAGAGCCTCATATATTTTGTATGTGGTTTCAAAACTCTTTTTAATTTCGCTTTCATCTTTCGTGTGAGCGCCTATTGTCATCACACCTTTTAGATTTATATGTTTTGTGTTTTCGATAATTTTTAGATACTCTTCAACGGCAACTTCAGGCATAACGCCGGCTTTAGTATCCTCTTTGGCGCTGTTTATCTGCAAAAGAGAATCCATTTTTTTGCCTTTTGCTTCCAATCTTTTGTCTAGTTCTAAAGCAAGTTCCAAAGAGTCAAGTGAGTGCATCAAAAATGGGTCTAGTTCTATTAGATGATTTATCTTGTTTTTCTGAAGTCTTCCAACAAAGTGCCATTCTATAGGAAGATCTTCAAGTTCTTCACATTTTTGTTTTAGTTCTTGTACTCTATTTTCTCCAAAGGCTCTTTGACCAAGGTCGTAGAGTTCTCTAACTTCATCGCTTGAAACATATTTGCTTATTGCTACAATCTTTACGATATGATATTCGCTAACTCTTAGTCTAGCTCTCTCCACTCTTTGAACTATTTCGTCAAAATTTTCTCTAAGTTTTAGTTTATCCATTTGAAGCTCCCATTAGTCTGTTGATATCGTTATAGATTCCAAGTCCCATTAACATTATAAGTACAGCCCAGCCAAGTAGAGTGAGTCTGTATATAATCTCTTCACTAGGAACTTTTCTTGTTATCCATTCGTAAATATTAAAAACTATGTGTCCACCATCTAGAGCTGGGATCGGCAGCAGGTTCAAAACTCCCAAGTTTACCGATATTAACGCAGTTAAAGAAAAAAGAGCGATAATTCCCATCTGAGAGGCTTTCGCAGTAATATCCATTATAGAGATAACGCCTCCAACCTCTTTTAAAGGAACAACTCCCTCTATCATCTTCTCTATTCCAACTATTATCATTTTACTTGCCGCAATGGTTTTATCGTAAGCTACTTTTAATGCTTCTAAAGGTGTATAGCTTATGTTTATAAACTCAGCAGCTGGGGCAATTCCTATCATCTTTTTTTTAACTTTTTCTCCAAAAATATTTTTTGTTTCCAAAAACCTAGGTGTTACCTTTAAAGTGAGGATTTTTTTCTCTCTTTCAACTTTTAAAACTAGATCGCCGTTGCTAGTAGATATGATTTTACTTAGATCTTCCCACGTTTTTACTTTTTTACCGTTTATTTCGACAATCTTGTCTTTTTGTTTTAGTCCAGCTTCGTATGCGGGAGAGTCTTTTACAACTTCTCCAATAACGGGAGCTAAAGTGTTGCTTCCCATTATAGCTATTGCAAAATATAACAAAAAGGCTAAAAAAAAGTTTGCAAAAGGACCGGCAAACAGTATGACTATACGCTGCCAAGGTTTTTTAGAGTTATAGCTGTCCGGGTCGGGATCTCTTTTTGTTGGATCGAGATCGTCTTGACCCTTCATTTTAACATATCCGCCAAGCGGTATGGCGCTTATAGCCCACTCCGTACCGGCATAATCTTTTTTTGCCAAGATAGGCCCAAAGCCTATACTAAATCTTTCAACTTTAACGCCGAAAAATCTTGCCGCTAAAAAGTGTCCAAGTTCGTGGAAAAAGATTAGAAACGATAAAACAAATAAACTTACTAAAATACCCAAAAAAACTCCTTAAATATAGTAATTTGGAATTTGGAATTAGTATAAATATATTTTTTTCTTATATGTCAATTCCTAATACCCAGTTCCCAATTCCCAATCACTTCAAATACTCTTTTATATACTCATATCCAGAATAGAGTGTTACTCCTACTGCGATCCAAAGAATCAATGTGCCAAAAGGCCAGTTCATTATCAAAAATCCTATAGCTATCATTTGGATAATAGTCTTTATTTTCCCCAAAAATGAGGCTGCAACCTCTTTGCCTTCACTAACGGCGGCAACTCTTAGTCCAGTTATGAAAAACTCTCTTGTCAAGATCAGATATATAGCCCAAGGATCGGCTCTTCCTAACATCATAAGCCCTAAAAAGCCGGCAAGAGTCAACATTTTGTCAGCCAATGGATCTAGTATCTTTCCTAATTGGGTTATTTGGTCAAAGTTTCTTGCTATAAATCCGTCAAAAAAGTCGGTGATGGAAGCTAATACAAACAAAAACGCCGCAAAAAAATCTAGCCAAGTTGGATGGATATTGGGAAATAGTTCTCTGTTTACTAAAAACATAAACATTATCGGCGCTATTAATAGTCTAATAAAAGCTAAAATGTTTGGAATGTTTAGCAAAAGAATCCTTTATAAAATTATTTTGGAATTAGGAATTAGGAATTTGGAATTAGGGTATAAAAAATATTAAAAATAATTTTTCTAATTCCAAATTACCAATTCCCAATTCCCAATTACTACTTAAAACTACTTCCCCCATCGACTATAATGGTCTGTCCAGTTATCCAGCCCGCTTCATCGCTGCAGAGAAAATAGCAAGCTCCGGCTAAATCTTCAGGTTTTCCCAATCTTTTAATGGAGGCTCTTTTTATAGTTTCGGCTTTTACCTCTTCATAATTTGGAAAAGCTTTCAAAGCATCGGTATCTATGGGGCCGCCGCTTACGGCATTGACTCTGATGTTGTACTCTCCAAGTTCGGCTGCCGCATATTTGACCATAGTCTCTACGGCTGCTTTACTACTTCCATGTCCCGCGTAGTTTGGAGTGTAGACGATATTTCCGGTAGAGCTCATAGATATAATTACGCCTCCACCTATTTTTTGCATTCTTTTTGCCGCCTCTTGCGCTCCTACTACAAAAGCTAAAACGGTTGCCGTATAGATATTGTTTAAACCTTTCGGTTTTAATCTCATAAAGGGCGCAAAACCGCCAACAACCGGTCTTCCCGAAATTATGGCGTTAGAGATAAAAAAATCGACTCTCTCAAAATCTTCGTCAATTTTTTTAAAAACTGCTTTATACTCATCAGGCTCTAAAATGTTTAGTTTGTAGGCTTTTGCTTTGATGTGGTATCTTTCTTGTATATCTTTTGCTATACCGCTTGCCAACTCTTCGTTGGAGTTGTAAGTAAAAGCTATATTTACACCTTCTTTTGCAAATCTTTCTACTATAGCTTTACCTATGCCTCTGGTGCCGCCGCTTATGACTAAAGTTTTTCCTTTCATTTTTACCTCACTATTTCATATTTTTTCAAAACTTCTTCGATCTTTTTCATATTTTCACTGCTTGGGGGAACAAGAGGCAGTCTATACTCCAACGTTTCTAAAAGTCCGGCGATATACATTGCGGCTTTTATAGGTATAGGGTTGCTTTCACAAAATAAAACTTTATTGATATTGAAAAGCTCATCGTTTATCATTTTTGCGGTATCGAACTGCCCGGCTATTCCTGCATGAATAAGAGTGGAGATCTTATCTGGCAAGATGTTTGCCGTAACGGATATACATCCCATTCCACCATTTGCTATTATGGGGTAGTTTATAGCATCATCCCCGCTTATAACGTAAAGTTCTGGTCTTTTTGCCAAAAGTTCTACACATCTCTCAATCGAGCCCGT
The DNA here is from genome assembly GCF_014466985.1 of Nitrosophilus labii. Lineage (NCBI taxonomy): Bacteria > Pseudomonadati > Campylobacterota > Epsilonproteobacteria > Nautiliales > Nitratiruptoraceae > Nitrosophilus > Nitrosophilus labii. The sequence continues at coordinate 1,126,191 of NZ_AP022826.1, read as the reverse complement.
CGCCTCTTTTATTCCGTAGATATTTTCTATTTCGTCAAATAGCCTAAATACCGTTTCTGGAGCGATATCTACGGAGGTTCTTCCAGGAACGTTATATAAAAGTACGGGGATGTCTACAGATTCGGCTATAGCTTTATAGTGTTTATAGATTCCTTCTTGAGTAGGCTTGTTGTAATATGGCGATACGCTAAGAATTGCATCGGCTCCCGCTTTTTGAGCAAAGCTTGCAAGATCCATAGCTTCGGCAGTAGAGTTACTGCCAGCTCCCGCCATAACTTTAGTATCCGTACCTTTACATACCTCTACGGCTATTTCTATACATCTTTTATGCTCATCGTGAGTTAATGTTGCGCTTTCTCCCGTAGTTCCTACAGGGACAACAACATCAATCATATTGTTTATCTGTCTTTGTATAAGTTCAGCATATTTAGCTTCGTCTATTTTGCCGTTTTTAAATGGCGTTATTAGCGCCGTCATTGCACCTTTAAGCTTTCTCATCTCTTTTCCTTTCTCAAAATCACTGTTGTAGAGTTTTCTTTATAAAAGTGTTTTTTTGCAACCTCTTGTAAAATTTTAGGCGTTAGTTTATCAATATTTTCCTCATAATGTAATAACGGCTCAATATCTCCTCTTGCAAAATAGCTTCCGAAGATATCAGCTACGTTACTTGAGTTTTCCAAAGAGAAGATAAAGTCTGCTTTTGTGTTTATCTTGATCTTTTCAAGCTCCTCTTTATCTATTTCGCCTCTTTTTATTTTTTCTATCTCTTCTAAAATCTCACTCTCTACCTCTTCAGCTTTGATTCCAGGGTTACAAACAGCCATAAACAAGAAGACACCAGGATCTTTTAGATCCATATTGTAAGCGTAAAGCTGATTTATCATCTTCTTCTCATCAACAAGTTTTTTGTATAGTCTGCTGCTTTTCCCGTCACTTAACAAAGATGCGATGGCCGATAGGGCAAATTGATCTTGATGTGCAAAGTTTGGTATATGGTACGCTATGGCTATCATCTCTACTTCACTGGGTTTATAGACGATTACTCTTTTTTCTCCATCTTGTTTCGGTTCAATTTGGTGTACTTTTGGTATATCGCAGCAGTTTTTAATATGTTCAAAATATTTTTGGGCTTTTTTAAAAACTTCATCTTTATCCACATCACCCGCAACTACGATGATTGCGTTTTTGGGCTGATAGTAGATTTTGTGAAACTCTTTTATATCTTCTATAGTCCAATTTAAAATATCATTCATAAAACCTATGGGAGTCCAGTGGTATGGATGATAGATATAAGTGTTATTAAATAGCCTAAAATAGAGATATCCCACTGGATTGTTGTCCGTTCTCCATCGTCTCTCTTCGGCTACTACTTGGCGCTCCGGTTGAAACTCTTCATCTTTAAGCGTCAAGTTCTCCATAAGTTCGGCAAATAGTTCAAGGGATTTATCAAGATTTTGAGCGCTTGATTTTATGAAGTAGTGGGTATAATCAAATCCAGTGGACGCGTTATCTACTCCGCCGAAACTCTTGACTATCTGGTCAAACTCTCCGGCTTTAAGATTTTTTGTAGATTTGAAATTGAGATGTTCAAGCATATGAGCGATACCGGTTTTACCTAAAACTTCGTTTCTGCTTCCAACTTTATAAAAGATGTTGGTAGTTATAACGTTTGAGTTGTTTTTCATTGGTATCGCTACTACTTTGAGTCCGTTTTTTAGTGTTTTTTCGTAATATTTTGGTAAACTGCTGCCCATCAATCCTCCCGTAAATATTGTTATAAGCAACGAAATTGTTGCAAAAAATCTTTTTTTCATTTTAGATCTGCTCCGATAACTTCTTCTATATTTTTATATCCGTTACTCTCCATAAGCCTCAAAATACCTTCGTTTATATTTTTTATCAAAGAGGGTCCTTTGAAAATGAGTGCTGTGTAAACCTGAACCAAAGATGCTCCCGCTTTTAGTCTTTTGTAGGCCTCTTTGGCAGAATCCACCCCACCTACGCTTATAAGTAGAGTTTTACCGAAAAGCTCTTTAGATATTGCTTTGAATATCTCAAAACTCTTTTTCTTTAAAACTTTTCCGCTTATTCCGCCAAAATCTTTCGCATTTTTTATAAGAGTATAGTCGATAGTCGTGTTTGTAGCTATTATACCGTCTGCACCATTTTCAACGGCCATAGATGTAAGGTCGATAGCTTGTTGAATCTCCATATCTGGTGCTATTTTTAATAAAATAGGTTTATCGGTTATATCTTTTGCCATTAAAAATAGCTCTTTTATGAATTTTTCGTTTTGAAGGTCTCTAAGACCCGGTGTATTTGGAGAGGAGATATTTATCACCATATAATCACAAAGCTCTTTAAACTGATTTATAAGTTTTTCATAGTCCTTCAAAGCTTCGCTTTGGGGAGTGGTTTTGTTTTTTCCTATATTAACGCCTATTGGTATAGCAAAAGGGTAGAGTTTTCTTACCCTTTTTGCCACTTCATACATTCCGTCGTTGTTAAAACCCATAGCGTTTTGAATCGATTCATATTGGGGGTATCTAAATAGTCTTGGTTTTGGATTGCCGCTTTGAGGTTTTGGTGTAACCGTTCCGATCTCAGTAAATCCAAAACCAAAAGCGAGCATCGCTCTAACCATAGTTGCGTTTTTATCAAAACCCGCTCCAAGCCCTACGGGGTTTAAAAACGTTTTTCCAAAAATTTTTTGGTTTAGCCTTTTGTCGTCTATGAAATTTTTTTCTATGAAAGGATTGAAAAGAGTAGGGAAATAGTCGGCGCTTTTTAAGAACTTCTCTACGATATCGTGAGCCGTTTCCGGATCAAACATAAATATAAATTTTCTTAAATCGTAATAGTCAAACATTTTTGCCTCTTTTTTGTTATCTTTGAATTATACTCAATTTTGAAAAATATTATGTAGTTTTTGATACTCTTCGCAGCTTTTTATAAGTTCATTATGTTTTCCTTCGCATATTTTTTTACCTTTTGACATAACTAAGATTTTATCTGCGTTTTGAATGGTGCTAAGTCTATGGGCTACTATAAATGTGATTTTGTTTTTTGTGATATTTTTCAGTGCTTCTTGAATCTTTTGTTCGCTTTTGGTATCAAGAGCACTGGTGGCTTCATCAAGTATTAATACTTCAGGATTTTTGTAAATTGCGCGGGCTAGGGCTATTCTTTGTCTTTGTCCTCCGCTTAAGTTCGCACCAAATTCGTCAAGTTCAGTATAAATACCCTTTTCCATCTGTTCGACGAACTCATAAGCGTTTGCCAACTTTAAAGCTTCTATAACCCTCTCTTTCTCAAAATCTTCTCCATAAGCAACATTTTGGGCTATAGTGTCTCTAAAGATATAGATTCGTTGTGTTACGAGAGCTATCTTTTTTCTTATACTTTTGACATCAAAATCTTTGATATCTTTGTCGTTAAAAAGTACTCTTCCTCTGCTTGGATCGTAAAATCTTACCAAAAGATTAACGATAGAACTCTTCCCGCCGCCGCTATCACCCACAAGAGCAATTACTTCTCTCTTTTTAGCGGTAAAGCTTACATTATCAAGAGCCCTTTTATCATCGTAATACAAAGAGACATTTTCAAATTTTATATCTTTTATCTGTTCTTTAAACTTGTTTTTGTTAACTTTGATAGTCGGTTTTAAGTCGATTATCTCAAAAATTCTCTCACTAGCCGCAATAGCGTCTTGAAGTTTGTTGTAAATGGTAGAAACCTTTTTTATAGGGGTATAGAGCATAAAAAGGGCAGTCATAAAAGAGAAAAATGAGCCGACACTCATTTTTCCTTCTATAACCTCGTTACCGCCGACAATAATAACTAAGGCAACCACAATGGCTCCCAAAACTTCCATAAGAGGGCTTACAAGTTCGCTTGTTTTTACGCTTTTCATAGTGATATTGAAAAAGTGACTATTATGCTCTTTAAATCTTTCAAGCTCTTTTTTTTCGCTAACGTTAGATTTGATAATTTCGATATTGTTGAAAATCTCGGTTAAATGAGAGGTGATGTCTGAAATCTTCTCTTGGGATTTTTTTGAGATCTTTTTCATCCTTTTTGCCAAAAGCGATAGAGGATAGATAGCTAAAGGCATAATAACTAAAAAATATAAAGCAAGTTTTGGGCTTTGATAGATAACGACGGCCGTTAAAGCTATGATGGTGAGAGACTCTCTTAAGAGTTCCGGAACCATATTGGCTACGACGTTTCTGATTCTGTTTATGTCGTTGGTTATTCTACTTATTAGTTCTCCGCTTCTTTGTTTGACAAAATATCCCATATCCATCAAAAGTAAAGAATCGAGCATTTTGTCTCTAAGTCTTCTTATGATATCTTGGCCTATATACTCCGTGTAGTAGGTCTGTATAAATCTTCCCCCGCCCTTTAATAGATACATCAATATTACAAGAAAGGGCAAGATTTTAAGCATCTCTTTGTCTTTGTTGATAAAAATCTCATCCAAAACGGGCTTTACCAGATACGCCGAAGCGCTGGTGCCTATAGCCGTAGCTATCATTCCTATAATGGCAATGAAAAGCTGATATTTGTAATCTTTTAAATAGGGCAGGAGTCTTTTTAAAACTATCTTCAATTTACTCTTTCTCCCATAAAGTTCCCTCTGGCGTATCCATTATATTTATACCCATCTCTTTAAGTTCTTCTCTTATGGAATCCGCCTTTTGGAAATCTCTTGTCTTTTTGGCTTCGCTTCTTATCTTTATGAGTCTTTCTATCTTATCTTTTGTTTGTTGGTCTACGCCTATTTGAAAATATTCGTAAGCGTCTTTCCCTCCAACACCCAAAACTTTTGAGATAAGTTCGATAGTAGCGGAAACTTTTTGTTTAAATGCCTTGTCCTTTGGATTTTTGTCAAGGTATTCGTTGGATGTAGCCAAAAACTGGTCTATCTCGGCTAATGCTTTAGAGATATTTAGATCTTCGCTAAGCGCGGCAAAAAATCTCTTTTTAAAATCCTCATCCTTTTTTGAAGCTTTTACGCCGTAAACTCTTTTTTTAAGCCTGTAAATTTTATCTAGTCTCTTTTTTGAATTGAGTAAGTCCTCTTCGTTGAAATTGAGGCTACTTCTATAGTGAGTTGATAGCAGATAGAACCTCAAAATCTCTCCGTCATACGCCTTTAGTGCATCTTTTACAAAAAAACTGTTTCCTAGGCTTTTGCTCATCTTTTCGCCGCTTATGGTTACAAAACCGTTATGCATCCAGTATTTGGCAAGTTTTTGACCGTAAGCACATCTAGTCTGAGCCGCTTCGTTTTCATGGTGAGGAAAGAGTAGATCCGCTCCTCCTCCATGTATGTCTATCTGATATTCTTCATCTTTGTAAGCAAGATTTTTATATATCATAGCGGAACACTCAATATGCCAGCCTGGTCGCCCTTTTCCATAAGGAGAGTCAAAACAGATATCATTTTCTTCCTTGCAAGCTTTCCATAAGGCAAAATCGGACACATTTCTTTTTTGAGGATTTGGTTCGATTCTGCTAAGGGTCTCTTCATCGCATTTGTGGCTTAAAGAGCAGTATTGGTTATCTTTTGAAGTATCAAAGTAGATATCTTTGCTCCTAGTTATATAAGCACAATCTTTTTTTAAAAGTCTATCTATCATATCGAACATTGCATCTAGACTCTTGGTTGCTTTTGGCTCTATATCGGCTCTTAAAACATTTAAAGCCTCCATATCTTCTAGATATCTTTTTATGTAGTATGAAGTGATCTCTTCTAAAGACTTACCGCTTTTCTTTATTTTTTTTATGATTTTATCGTCAATATCAGTAAAATTTTTCATAAAAGTGACTTTATAGCCTTTTTGAATCAAAAATCTTCTCAAAATATCAAAAACTATAGAACTTCTAGCGTGTCCCAAGTGTGCATCGTCGTAAACAGTTGGTCCGCAGACGTAAATTCTTATCTCACTATTTTTTATAGGTTTTAGTTCCACCTCTTTCTTTAAAGAGCTATCAAAAATTTTCATAGAAAAACCTTTGGGGTAGTCTAAACTTAGATGAAATTATATCGAAAATGTGTAAGGTGGCTGGGAAGAGTAGATCTCTATCCTGTTTCTGCCGTTTTTCTTAGCCCTATAAAGAGCCTCGTCTGCTTCGGAAAACGCTTCAAAATAGTCTTTATGTTTAGGACAAATCTGACTTATTCCTATACTTGCGGTAACTTTAATCTCTTTAGAGTTAAATTTTATCGGTTCTTTTGAGATAGCTTTTTTTATCTTTTCAGCTATTTTTATAGCTTTGTCTAGTTTTGTCTCAGGTAAAATCACAACTATCTCTTCACCGCCGTATCTTCCTACAAAATCTGTTTCTCTTATGGTAGATAGTATTCTTTTTGCGCTCTCTTTTAAAACTTCATCTCCTGCTAAATGCCCGTAAGTATCGTTGATTTTTTTAAAATGATCTAAATCTACTATTAATATAGAAACAGGATGTTTATATCTTTTTGCTCTTCTAAACTCTAGCTCTAACATCTCTTCTAAATATCTTCTGTTCCACAATCCGGTTAATGAGTCTGTTTTACTCAACAACTCTATCTCTTTGGTTCTCTCTTTTACAAGTTTTTCCAATCTCTCTTTTTCTTCTTGAGACTGTTTTATAGCGGCCGTGTAGATTGCTCTAGCTATGAAAAGCGCTATTAAAAGAGCTATTAAACTAGTGCTAAGAGCCGTATTTAAAAGTCTTTTCTTATTCTCTTTATAAGGAGCTGCGTCTATAAGAAGCAGAAGCTTTTTATGTGTGTGTTGTCCAAAGATGGAATCTTTTACTATCATACGATATACGGGTTTTCCGTTAAACTCTATAAGCTCTTTATCTTTTAATTTTTCTTCGTTAATTTTTTTACCGATCATTTTTTTATTACTGCTAACTATTACATTTCCTTTATAATCGACTATAGTAATTTGAAGAATATTTTTTGCATTTTTTATATAATTTATTAGAAAATCTTCAATATCTGTTTTGTGAAAAATTGTCATACTGTTTTTTATGGAACCCTCTATCGCTTTAAGGAGGTTTAGTAGATCGATTTTTCTATTTGATAAGATTAAATCTGATATTTTTTTCTCAAAGAAGGTGTATTGTGGAACTTCAACCGCTAAATCTATTATTCCTATTAGATCGTTATTCATTGAAATTGGATAGTATATTGCCATAACTTTTACGTAATCTCTTGTTTCGAAGAAGAATTTGCCTATCTTCATATCTCCTTGCATCGTTTTTCTAAAACTTGAAGAGTTGTAAACTTTTCCGATTTCATCTTTAAACATAGAGTTTTTTATAGTGCCGTCGGGTGCTAAAAATCTAAACTCAAAAATATCTAAACCCAAGGACATATCGCTGACTAGTTTTTGCAGATTCATCGTAGATTTGATTTCTTGAAATCTTTGAATAGCAGATATTATTGAGTTTACGATATCTTTAGAGTCGCTTTGCATCTGCTGTAGTAAAAGATTTTTTTGAATATTATAATTATAAAAGGAGATTGCCGAAAGAGATAAAACTAAAAGTATAAGTAATCCTACAATATTATTTTTTATTAATACTTTATTTTTTTTCATTTTCGTTAGTCACTCTATTTTTTCTTTTTCTAGGATCTGGACTTTTATATAGTTTATAGACTTTATCTAAATCTTTTTCATGGTACGACCTGTTCCATCTAGAGTTATGGCAAGCGTTACACATCTTTTTTAAAACTTTTGGATCATCGGGACTTGCTAAAAAACCTCCGCCTTTTTTCGTTTTTCTAGCGATTTTTATATGAAGACTTCCTGGTCCATGACACCCTTCACATTGGACATTTGCTAATCTAGGGGTTTCTTCTATTGATTTAAATCCGGTTGGTACGCCAAAACCTGTTGTGTGACAAACAAGGCATTTTGGATTGGTTTCATGTCCGGTTTCTACCAATCTTTTAAAAGCAAAATCGTGTTTATCCTTTTTTCTTCCTATAAAAAATTCTCTATGACAAAGTCTGCATTTTGTATTTCCAACAAAGTAATACTTACCGGAGTTTATTTCTTGTTTATATTTTTTTTCTCCTAAAGCCTGTTTTAGTGGAGTTTCAGTTTGCGGAGAGTTTAGTTCATCTTTTATTCTGCTATCATTATTTGCGGCTATTAGGTTTGTATTTATTAAACAAAAAAGTATCCAAATTATACTTTTTTTTATAATATTTTTTTTAAACATTACATTCAAACCTTATTGAATATTAATTTTAGTATATCATATAAAATCAAACTATATAGCAATTAAGGGACGTTAAGGACATATTTGTAATATTAATGTCACAATTGCATTTACTAATTACATAGTAATATAATTTTATCTTAAGAAGATAAAAATTTCTTAAAAATATAAAATTTTCTATTTTATTATTGATTTAAAAACAAAAAATTTTTAAAAGTATGTAAAATAAAAAGCTCTAAAAAGATCAAAAAAAGCAAAAATAGAATTTTTTTTCTTTCTAAAAAAGATAAAAACTCTTTAAAACCAAACTCCTTTATGGTTAAAAAGAGTAAGACAAAACCCGCTATACTAGTAGATAGAGCTAAACCGGCAGCTTGCAGATAAAATATCAGAATAACCGACAAAACAATATTACAGATCAATGAGTATGTAGCGATTTTTGCAGCTATTATCTGCTTATGATTTGCATAAAGCCATAGTGAAAAAAGTTTATTTAGACCGTATGGAAGAAGACCAATCATATACATTGCTAAAACGAATGCGGTATTTTTAGTATCTTCACCCGTAAAAGAACCTCTTTCAAATAGAAGCCAGATTATTTCATCGCTTAGAACTATAGCTCCTACCGTAGATAGTGAGAGTAAAAAAACGAGTAGCCAGAAACTTTTCTTTAGTATCTCTTTTGCTTCTTTATCTTTTTTATCTTTCAATTTTTTAGAAACCGTTGGAAAAAGTGCGGTTGCTGTAGCTATGGCAAAAAGAGCTAAAGGAAGTTGCAAGATTCTGTTTGCATAATAGAGATAACTGATCGATCCGCTTACTAAAAAAGAGGCAAGCCAAGTATCTAAAAAGGCAGAGATTTGAGCTGTTGAGTTGCCAAATATAGCAGGGACGAAATTTTTGTAAAATTTTTTAAGATCTTCTTTAACACTCTCTTTTTTTTTGTTTAATCCTTTTAATGAGAGTATCAATCTTTTTAGTATATTTAGTTTTTTAGAGATATAAAGATGTATTAAAACCTGTAAAGCACCGCCTATTAAAACGGCTATACTCATAGCAAAAACGATATTTTCCTTTTCGCTTTTTTGAAAAATTATAAGCGCCGATATCAAAGATAGATTAAGCAGTGCGGTTGAAAAAGCGGTAGTCGCAAAATGTTCTTTGTATTGTAAAAGAGCGGCTAAAAAAGTAACTATAAAGATAAAATCCAAGTAGTAAAAGTTAATAGCCACATATAAAGAAGCCATATTTATAAGTTCTTCATCAAATCCGAAAGCTATCAATTTTGTAAAAAGGGGAGAAAAAAGTGTAACTAAAATGGAAAAGATGAAAATTATTGTAAAAAATCTGATAAAAACGGCAGCTGCAAATCTATTTTTATGTTTTGAAGCTATATATGAGGGAAGAAAACTTTGAATAAACGCACCTTCGGCAAAAATTCTCCTAAAAAGATTAGGGAATTTAAAAGCTACGAAAAATATATCAGAATAAATGTTTGCTCCAAGTATTGAAGCGGTCAAAAGATCTCTTATAAAACCTAGTATTCTAGATATAAGTATTCCGAAACTGTTGGTAAAAATCTTTTTTAGCATTTTGTCGCTCTTTTTAATGAAAATATATCAAATTTGTACTTAATACTAACAAATAGTTATAATAATTTGATTTGTATTTTTAACTTAATCTAAAGAATTTTTACTACAATACGAAAAAAAATTGGAGCTGGATTTGATTGTCGGTCTTATAGGAAAAGTAGAAAAGAAAGAACCAACTTCGGTACATTTAAATGTAAATGGCGTTATTTACGAGGTTTTCGTTTCCGTAAACTGTAGTAGCGAGATAGAAAAGCAAGATATAAAACTTCATATTTCTCATATAATTAGGGAAGATAGCGAAACTCTTTACGGTTTTTTGGATATCAACGAAAAGATGATGTTTGAAAGACTCATAAAAATAAACGGTGTGGGGCCGAAAGTTGCTATGGCTATTTGTTCAACCTTTAAGCCCGATATATTTGTAAAGATAGTTGAGGAAAAGAATGTAAGTTTGTTGAAAAAAGTTCCTGGAATCGGTCCTAAAAGCGCATCAAGGATTTTGATTGAGCTTGGAGAGTTTAGTTTAGATGGCTCAACTCCTCAGTTGACATCCGCTCATCAAGAAGCTATTATGGCTTTGGAATCTTTGGGCTTCAAAAAAGATCAAATTCAAAAAGTTTTGCAAGAGTGCACAGCTTGCGATACGCCATCTTTGGTTAAAGAGGCGTTGAAAAAAATTCAAAAAATTTAAAGGGGTTTGATGAGATACGCTATTTTGTTCGGCGGTAGCAGCTTCGAGCATGAAATAAGTATAGTAAGCGCCATAGTTTTGAAAGAGAGACTAAAAAGCGATACCGTTTTTATTTTTTTGGATGAAAACAGAGATTTTTATCTGATAGATAAAAAAAATATGAAATCGAAATATTTCAGCTCTAAAGAGTATAAAAACTCAACTCAACTGATTTTGAAAAAAGGCGGTTTTTATCAAAAAGGATTGTTGGGCGAAAAGAAAATAAATTTCGATGCGGTTATTAACCTTATTCACGGAAGAGACGGAGAAGACGGTAAAGTCGCGGCTCTTTTAGATTTTTATCAAATCTCTTATATAGGTTCTAGAATAGAAGCTTGCGCTATTAGTTTTAATAAACATTTTACTAAAATGTTTGCAAAAGAGCTGGGGTTAAATGTTTTGGATTATCAGATAATAAAAAAAGATGAGATAAAGCCTTTAAGATTTGAATATCCAGTTATTATCAAGCCTTTGAGACTTGGAAGCTCTATCGGGGTTAGCGTGGTAAGAGAGGATAATGAGTTGAGCTATGCTTTGGATGTGGCTTTTGAGTTTGATGATGAGGTTATAGTTGAGCCTTTTATTGATGGTATAAAAGAGTACAATCTTGCCGGATGTAAAGCAGGAGAGTTTATTTTTTCCATCATTGAAGAGCCTAAAAAGATGGATTTTTTGGATTTTGAGAAAAAATATCTCGATTTTTCAAGAGGCGAACAGATAAAGCCGGCTCAAATACAAGATGATCTAGAAAACAGAATAAAAGAGGCCTTTAAAAAGGTTTACGATCCGCTCTTTTGCGGTGCTTTAATAAGATGCGATTTTTTTGTTAAAAATGGAGATATTTATCTAAATGAGATAAACCCTATTCCTGGAAGTCTGGCAAATTATCTTTTTAGTGATCTAGATGATGTTTTAAGCAGGCTTTCAGATTATTTACCAAAAGAGAAAAAGATAGATATAGATTATAGATATATCCACACAATTAGCGGGATGAAAAATAAGTAATGGCTGCGAAAATTTATACTTGGGCTATAGGTAAGATCGTTAGCGTAAGAAAGCTTGTAGGAAAAAACGGCAAAGAGTTTGTGGAAGTTGCTTTAAATATGAGCATAGATGATAAAGAAGCACAAAAAGTTTTTATGACAACATATCTCAATTTTAATATTAAAGAATATAAAAGGCTTTCGGACAGTGTCGGGAAGTATATGGCAGCAGCTTTTAAAACTTTTATGAAGAGTGACGAAAAGAGCGAACTTAAAACTTTTACTCACGACAAAAGTATAGATTATCTGATTTTTGAAAAAAACCCGTTAGAGGTGTAACATAAAAGTATTGGATATTGTTATACTTGGAGCTGGCGCTTCAGGACTTATGTGCGCCTCTTTTTTGAAGGGTAAAGATTACGCTTTGATTGAGCATAACTCCAGTATAGGAGCCAAGATAAAGATTTCAGGTGGAGGCAGATGCAATATAACCAATAAAAGAGTCTCTTTCAAAAACTACCTTGGCGATTGCGAATTTATAAAAGAGGTTTTAAACGGATTTTCCAACGAAGAGCTTATTAAATGGCTAAAAAAACGCTCTTGCTCACCGGTTTTGAGAAAAAAGAACCAATTTTTTTGTCCACATAGCTCACAAGAACTAATAGATATTTTTTTAAAAGAGATAGAGGAAAAAAAGATTTTTTTGAATAGAGAAATTAAAGATGTAAAAAGAGTCGATGATGCTTTTTTGATAGAAACATCTAAAGAAAATTTTTATGCGAAAAAAGTCGTCGTGGCTACGGGAGGAGTTAGCTATAAAAAGATAGGCGCTACTGAAATAGGTTATAAAATAGCTAAAAAATTTGGACACGAAATCACTCCTTTAAGACCGGCTCTCGTTGGCTTTACGGTACAAAGTGAGCAGTTTTGGTTTAAAGAACTAAGCGGTATATCTTTTGAGGCTGTTGTACAAATAAAAGATAAAATTTTTAAAGACAATATTTTGTTTGCTCATAAAGGAATAAGCGGCCCGGCCATACTTAACGCTTCGTTGTACTGGGACAAAGGTGTCGTAACTATCGATTTTTTAAACGGAAAAAAAGTGGAGGAGTTTTTAAGATATCCATATAAACAGATTGTAACTTTGCTGCCTTTTCCTAAAAGATTTTCCAAACTTTTTTTGAATTCTATCGGTATTAAAGACAAAAAGATCAAAGAGTTGAAGAAAGAGGATTTAAAAAGATTGAAACTTTTGGAAAAATATACATTTTCACCCGCAGGAACTTTCGGCTTTGAAAGAGCCGAGGTAACAAAAGGAGGAGTAGTTATAAAAGATATAGATAAAAATAGTTTGATGAGCAAGAAAGTTAAAAATCTATATTTTATTGGTGAAGTTTTAGATGTAACGGGAGAACTTGGAGGATATAACTTTCAGTGGGCTTTCAGTTCTGCCGTAAAAGCGGCGAGACATATTGATGACACTGTTAGAGATTGCTGAGATTATAGGGATAGCCGCTTTTGCTTTAAGCGGTTTTTGGGTGGCGGTAGAAGAAAAACTGGATCTTTTAGGAGTTTTCATAGCCTCTTTTTTGACGGCTTTAGGCGGCGGTATCATAAGAGATGTGATAGTGGGAAAGCTTCCTTACTCTTTTGTTAACTTTTTGCCTTCAATGATAGTTCTTTTAGTTATTGTTTTTGCTATTGTTTTGAAACTACATAAAAATTTTGGTTTTCAAAAAAGAAAGATTTTTATCATTAGCGATTCTATAGGTCTTGCCTCTTTTTCTATTTCAGGAGCCTTAATAGGACTTGAAACTGAACTGAACTATTTTGGGGTGGTGCTTTTGGCTTTGATAACTGCTGTTGGAGGAGGAGTTTTGAGAGATGTTTTGCTTAACAGAGTCCCTATGATTTTAAAAGCGGAATTTTACGGAAGTATATCCATCATTATAGGTACTTTTCTCTTCTTAGCCGATAGATTTTACGAAAACAACATCTATATTACAGTATCGCTTTTTTTGTTCGGTTTGGCTTTGAGACTTTTTGCGTTTTATAAAAATTGGCAACTCCCTAAAGTTTAGAAAGAGAGCTTGTCAACTCTCTTCTTGGCAATTTGAGCAGATACCGTACATATTTAGTTCGTGAGTTATAAGTTTGAAGTTGTGTTTTTGGGCGATATATTCTTGAAGAGACTCTAACCTTTCATCGAAAAACTCTATGATCTTTCCGCATTTTAAACAGATCATATGATCATGATGTTGACCTCTGTTTAGTTCATATTTTTTTCCGTCTATTCCAAAAGAGATTGAGTTTATAAGTCCTTCGCTTTCCAAAAAGGATAGTGCCCTATATACGGTTGCTAGACCGATATTTTTATTGATTTTTTTTACTTCTGTATATATCTCTTCTGGTGTTAAATGTTTTTTCGAATCAAATAGTGCTTTTAAGATATCTTCTCTTTGAGCCGAATATTTTAATCCTTTTGATTTTACTATCTCTTTTAACTGCTCTTTATATTGACTGAAATCTTTAGTCATTTTTGCCTCTTTAGCATTGATATAGCGGATTTACGTATAGTAAGTCCAAATCGATTTCGGAGCCGTCTTCACATTTGCCATAAGTCCCTTGTTTTATTCTTAAAAGAGCATTATTGATCTCTTTTAACTCCTCTTCCAATCTTTTTATCAAAGCTTGATCGTCTCTATCCATATTTTCTAAAGCAACCAAATCTTGTATATCATCAAGTGCATCATCGGCTATCATACTTTCAACTTCCGCTCTTAAATTTCTTAAATTTTTTTCAACTTGAGCTTTTCTCTTCTCTAAAATCTCTTTAAATTCGCTTAGTTGTTCTTGCGTCATATAAAACTCCTTCAGATTTTATCTCTTTTGATATAATACCAAAAAAGCGAAGAGGTAACATATATGTATCTATAGACATCAGAATCAGTTTCACCCGGCCATCCCGATAAGTGCGCAGATATTATTGCGGATAAAATAGTTGACGAGTTATTAAAAATTGACAAAAATGCTAGAGTAGCGACTGAGGTTTTTGTTGTAGGCAAAAACGTTATAATTGGCGGCGAAGTAAAAGTAGATAAGGAAGTAGATAAAGATTTTTATATAAAATGCGCAAAAGAGGCTTTAAGATATATAGGATATCCTGAAAGAGGATTTTCAAACGAAGAGACAATCTATCCTGATGAGTTAAATTATGAAGTATATGTAAGTAGGCAATCTCCGAATATAAGTCTCGGCGTTGATAAAGAAGAGGAGATAGGAGCCGGTGATCAAGGAATGATGGTAGGTTTTGCGACGGATGAGAGAGAGGATTTTATGCCTATGGCATTAATGATGGCAAGAGAAATTAAGGATATCTTATATAACAACGCTAAGTTAAATAGTGAGCTTTTTGGAGTGGATCTGAAAACGGAGATTGTTTTAGATTATGGCTCAAAAGATAACTTTGATAATAATTTGCCAAAAAGAATCGATAAGTTAGTAGTCGCCCAATCACACAGCTCAAAAAGAAGCCAAGAAGAGGTTAAAAAAATAGTAAAAGAGCTTATTTTAAAAAAATCCTCGTTTAAAGATATGATCGATGAAAAGACGGAGTTTATTATAAATGGAACGGGTAAATTTATCATACACGGGCCTATAGCGGATTCTGGACTTACCGGTAGAAAAATAGTAGCGGATACTTACGGGGCTTATGCGCCGATAGGCGGCGGAGCACAAAGTTCAAAAGATTATACAAAAGTTGATAGAAGCGGATTATACGCTGCTCGTTGGTTAGCAAAACATATAGTAGCGGCAGGTTTAGCCAAAAAAGTTAAAGTAATAATCTCTTATGTTATAGGGCGTTCAAAACCTCTCTCGGTTACGGTTGATACTATGCATACATCAAAGATATCTTTAAAAGATGAAGAATTGTCGCTTCTAATAAGAGATAAGTTTGCTTTAACTCCCTCTTGGATAACTAGAAAGTTTGGTTTGGATGAGCCTATGAAAAGGGGTTTTACGTACGTTCAGACCGCCTCGAAAGGACAGGTTGGGTATGAGGAGTATCCTTGGGAGAGTCTTGATGAACTTGAGTGGTTTAAAAATATTTATAAAGGGTTTAGTTAAACTTTAGCCCTACAGCGAAGCGAAGATGATCAGACAGATTTAGTTTTATGTCGCTACTCTTTCGCTCTATACAAAATAGTTTATTTTTCTGCTTTTCTTTGATTATTATAGTAAAATTATCTTACTAAAAGTCCGGGAGTTGAAAAATAATGAAAAAAAATTTTTTGATTTTGTTTATAACAACTTTTGTATTTGGGGCCGAATATATGACCAAAATAGAGCCATTTGAGATATATACGCTAAAATCGGCCGTTAGCGGTAAAGTTGTTAAGAGCGATCTTTCAAAAGAGGGAGAAAACGTCGAAAATTACGAAATTATAAAGATTGATTCAAAGATTGATGAAGCTAATTTAAAATCTTTGAAAATCAAACTTGAAAATCTCGAAAAGATATTGCAGACAGATATGAAAATACTTAAAAATCTAAAAGAGTTAAGCAGGGTTAAAAAAGAGAATTACGAGCGTATAAAAGATCTTAAAACCAAGTCCAAATTTGAAAAAGATGCTAAATTGACAGATTTTTTGTTAACCAACAATCAATATCTAAATCAAAAAGAGAAGATAGAAAATCTAAAAAATCAGATAGAAGATATAAAATACAATATCAAAAGACTTAAGGATATTTTGGAAAAGAAGAGTGTAAAAGTTAGCGGATATGTTTATAAAATATATGTTAAAGAGGGCGATTTTGCAGCTATCGGAACTAAACTAGCTGATATTGCCGATATCTCTAAAGCCAAAATCGTAATATATCTCGATAAGGAAGAGATTGAAAATATTGAAAACAAAAAGATCTATATAGACGGGAAAGAGACTAAACTTAGATTTTCTAAAATCTATAAAGTTGCCGATCCCGTACATATTTCGGCTTACAGAGCGGAGATAGTTACGAAAGCCCCTAAAATATTTTCTAAAATCGTAAAGGTGGAGATAAAATGAAAAAAACGACTTGTCCATTAGACTGTTATGATGCTTGTAGTATTGTTTTGAAAGATAAGTTAAGAGGCGATAAAGATCATCCCGTAACCAAAGGGCATCTTTGTTATAAAATGAATCACTATTACAACTTTCCCCAACTTGATAGCGCCTATTATAAAGGGGAGAAGATATCGCTTAATGATGCTTTAGATATTTTGGAGGAGAGGCTTAAAAAGTGTGAGCCCAAAAAGGTCCTACACTTTAGAGGAAGCGGCAATTTCGGTAAAATGCAAGCTATAACCGATCTCTTTTTTGCAAGATACGGAGCGGTTTTAACAGCTGGAAGTCTTTGTGACGCAGCCGGACAGCTAGGTATCGAAGAGGGAAGGGGTAAAAATCTCATACTGCCTACAACGCAGATACAAAAAAGTGAACTTGTTATTGTTTGGGGAAGAAATATAACTTCAACCAACTCTCATATCCTGCCGTTTTTAAACGGTAAAACTGTGGTTGTAATAGATCCCGTAAAAACTGATATTGCCAAAAGAGCGGCGATGCATCTGCAGATACGACCAAGGACAGATTTGGAACTTGCCTGTATATTAGCAAGATTTGTATATATGCAAAATACGGAAGATGAAAACTTTATAGAAGAGAGAACCGAAGATTATGAATTTTTCGCAGATTTCATAAAAACCTATAGAATGGTTCCTACTGTTGATAAAATAGGTGTGGATATACTTGAAATTGCCACACTGGCTGAACTTATGCAGAGTATGAAAACGGTTATTTTGGTTGGTAACGGAGTGCAAAAATACTCTCACGGAACGGAAGTCGTAAGGATGATAGACTCTCTTGCGGCAATGCTAGGACTTTTTGGAAAAGAGGGGTGCGGAGTAAGTTTTTTGGGTGATACTTCCGTTGAACTAAATGATCCGTTAAAAGTTGAGGCTAAAAGGGTACAAAAGGCCGTGGCCGATTTTGGAGAGTTTGATATATCTTTTATCCAAGGTTCAAATCCTGTTATAACTATGCCAAACTCAAAAAGAGTTATTGAAGGATTAGAAAAGAGTTTTACGGTAGTATTTGGTATCTATATGGATGAAACCGCTAAGATGGCTGATTTGGTAATCCCTGCAAAAAACTTTTTACAAAAAAACGATATAAGATTTAGCTATGGACATGAATATGCAGGACTCATGCCCAAAATAGAAGATAACCAAAATGCAATAAGCGAATACGAGTTTACGAAAGAGATGTTTAAAAGATTTGGATTTGATGGGCTCAAAAGCGAAGAGGAGTATATAAAAGAGTATGAGAAGCAACTTATAAAAGATGGTGAGTATTATAAGCTACCCTCTTTTGAGGATATTCCATATAGTGAAGAGTTTTATACCGATGCGGGACTGTTTTGTTTTATAGACGAAGTGGATGATGAGTTTAATTACGAGGAAGAAGGATTTTATCTAATAACTCCAAAATGCAAAACATCCCTTAACTCACAATTTAAAAGAGACAACTTTTTATATGTACATCCTTCCACTTTGTTAAAAGACGGTGATAAAGTTTTAGTAACTTCATCTTACGGAGAAGCTGAGTTTGAAGTGCGAGTCAGGGAAGAATTGAGAGAGGATTCGGTTTTGGCTTATAGCGGAAACGAAAAAGTAAACTTCCTTACACCTCCAAAAACAGACAATTACGGCAATAACGCAGTTTTTCAAGAAGTTAAAGTTAAAATTAGGAAGGTTGGCTGATGCTTTTAAGCATACAAGAAGCAAGTGAGTGGGCAAGTAGGGAGTTTAAGAAAGAGATAACACCATCAAATATCTCTTACTTAATTCAATATGGAAGAGTACAAAAAATTAAAAAAGAGGGTAAAACGTTTATCTTAGCCGATGAGTTAAAAAGATATTATGAACAATCTTTAGTAAAAGAGAAAAAGTACAGACAAAAGTTCGAGGATATCAATTGGCATCTATCCTTTGATTGGGTTAAAGAAAAAGATAGGACCAAGCATGTTCATAGATTGCATCCTTATAAAGGAAAGTTTATTCCACAACTTGTTGAATATTTTTTGGATGATCATATAGACGAATTTAAAAAGAGAAATTTTTTTAAAAAAGGAGATATAGTTTTAGATCCATTTGCAGGAAGTGGAACAACTTTAGTTGTGGCAAATGAGCTAAAAATGGATGCTATAGGTGTTGATATTTCACCGTTTAATGCTTTTATCTCAAATTGTAAAGTTGCAAAATATGATATTTTAGATTTAGAGATTGAAACAAAAAAAATTACTCAAAAATTAAAAAATTTTATAAAAAAACAAAGCTATATTAGATTTGATGAAGAATTGAATGATATTTTAGCTGATTTTAATAAAAAGTTTTTTCCATCGCCAGATTTTAAAAGATGGATAAGAGAAGAACGCATAGATGAAAAAGAGTATAGTAAAAAAAGAATAGAGGAGTTTTTACTAAAATATTTTGATTTGCTAAAAAAATATGGTTTAGAGATAGAGAACAAAGAAAAGAGTAGTTTTTTAAAAACTTGGTATGTTTTGCCTATACAAAAAGAGATCGAGTTTGTTTTTGAAGAGATAAAAAAAGTAAAAAATAAAAATACAAAAAAACTTTTGGCTCTTATTTTGAGTAGAACCATTAGAAGCTGTAGAGCTACAACCCATTCTGACCTTGCAACTTTAAAAGAGCCTGTAACTAAGCCTTACTATTGCAAAAAGCACGGTAAAATCTGCAAACCTCTTTTTACAATATATAACTGGTGGGAAAGATATACCAAAGATACCATTAAAAGGGTAAGCGAATTTGATACATTAAGAAGCGATACAAGACAGATTTGTTTAGTAGGAGACAGCAGGGAGTTAGATATTTTATCCGAACTCGAAAGGAAAGATAAAGAGCTTTTTGAGAAAGTAAAACATAAAAAAATTGACGGTATTTTTACTTCTCCGCCATATGTAGGACTTATAAATTACCACGAACAACACGAATATGCTTATGAACTTTTTGGATTTAAAAGACAAGATGAACTTGAAATTGGTCCCTTATTTAAAGGGAAAGGAGAGAGTGCAAGAAGGGAGTATGTTGAAGGAGTTGCAAAAGTTTTGAAAAATATTAAAAAATATTTAAAAGAAGATGCAAATATTTTTATAGTCGCAAACGATAAATTTAATCTTTATCCAATTATTGCACAAAAAGCTGGACTAAAAATAATTGAGGAATTTAAAAGACCAGTATTAAATAGAGTGGAAAAAGATAAGAATCCTTATTCGGAGAGTGTGTTTTGGATGAAATAAAAGAACTTTTAAAAAATACAATACGGAAGAAGTTCGAAGATTACGAAAAAACTAAAGAGCCAGCATATATGCCATTTCATACAGCACTTCTTGGAAAAGATAGATTGGCTTTGTATCAGTTTATCCATTCATTAAATACAAATTTTGGGACTACTATTTTTGAACCCGTTGCGGTAGAGCTTGCAAAAAATAATTTTAAAATTGTAGATAGACAGGTTAATGTTAACACTGAAATAACTGAAGAGGCTTTAAAAGAGATTGATAAAATAATAGATAGTTTAATTATTGCAAAAAAAAGACCAAATAAACTTGAAGAGATAGAGAGGATAAAAGAAAAATTATTTATTGGAGAAAAAAGGAAAGTTAAACTTACAAGAGTTGATTTATATTGCGAAAGAGAAAATGAAATATATCTATTTGATATAAAAACAGCTAAACCAAATAAGGGTAGTTTTTTAGAATTTAAAAGGACACTTCTTAAATGGATAGCTGCAATTTTAACTAAATATCCAGATAAAAAAGTTAATAGTTTAATTGCGATTCCTTATAATCCTTATTATCCAAAGCTTTATAGTCGTTGGACAATGGCAGGTATGCTTGATTTAGAAAATGAACTAAAAGTTGCCGAAGAGTTTTGGGATTTTTTAGGTGGTAGTGGAAGTTATGAAAATCTGCTTAAAATTTTTGAGGAAGTTGGAAAAGAGATGAGAGAAGAAATAGATGAATATTTTAAAAGATTTAGAAAGGAATAAGAAAGATGAATTTAAAAGAGATAGATTTAGAATATGTTCTTCATACTTATGCAAGAAACTATATAAATTTTAAAAGAGGTGAAAACGCTACGCTTTTTGATGAAGAGGGGAAAGACTATATAGATTTTACAAGCGGTATAGGAGTTGTAAGTGTAGGACACGGCAATAAAAGGGTATCTGAAGCTATTTGCAATCAGGCAAAAAATATCATTCATATTTCCAATCTATATCTGATAGAACCGCAAGCAAAACTGGCTAAAAAGTTAGTTGAACTTAGTGGATACGATATGAGGCTATTTTTTGCAAACAGCGGGGCAGAAGCAAACGAAGGTGCCATAAAGATAGCTAGAAAATATGGCGAAGTCGATGGAGAGGTAAAAAGATACAAGATAATCACCCTAAAACACTCCTTTCATGGAAGAACAATTACCGCTTTGAAGGCTACTGGTCAGGAGGCTATGCATACCTATTTTGGTCCATTTCCCGATGGATTTGTTTATGCTGATGATATTGACTCTATAGAGAGTCTTTTAGATGACCATACGGTCGCGGTTATGATAGAGCTTATACAAGGTGAGGGCGGAGTGGAACCTCTGGATAAAGCTAAAGTTCAAAAACTTGCAAAAAGTTTGAAAAAAAAAGATATTTTGCTGATAGTAGATGAGGTTCAAACAGGGATCTATAGAACCGGTGAGCTGTTGGCTAGCAATCTTTATGAGATTGAGCCCGATATCATTACTTTGGCTAAAGGTCTTGGCGGCGGTATACCGATAGGCGCTATTATGACAAGATTGAAAGATATTTTCAAACCTGGAGATCACGGAAGCACTTTTGGAGGAAATTACCTTAGCTGTTCGGCTGCCAATACGGTTTTGGATATTTTGGAAGATGAGAAAGATAGAGGCGTTTTGGATGAGAGAATGGTCTATTTTGAAGATAGGATAAATGAAATGGCAAAAAAATATTCCAATATATTTCAAAAAAGTGTGGGACTTGGATTTATGAGAGGACTTAGAGCCAAAAGTGGCGAAATTTTGAGCAAAATCATAGAAGAGTCTTTTAAAGAGAGAGTTTTGGTTTTAAAAGCAGGAAGAAATACTATTAGATTTTTACCGCCTCTTACTATCTCAAAAGAGGAGATAGATGAAGGTATTAAAAGATTTGAAAAGGCAATTTTAAAGGTTAGTGATCAGATATAGGACATTGGCACTAACTTTTTGCTAATGTCAAATATCTAATGTTAAGAGATGGAGTGTTAATGAAATTTTCAAAAATCTTGCTTTTAATACCTCTATTTTTGATAAGTGACGACTCAATTCTATCTGAGTTGAAGCAAAAAGAGTTTAATGTCGATTTTCAAAAGAGCGATGTTGAGTCGAAAAAGTTAAAAGATAGCTGGATAAATCCTATCAATATGAGCTATTCTTACACAAAAAGCGATCAATATGGTCTAGATCAGGAAAACAGAAGTTTTAGAATTATTGTAGATCAACCCATATTTAAAAGTGGAGGAATATACTTTGCTATAAAATATGCACAAGCAAATAAAATCTTTTCTCATCTATCTATCAAAGAGCAAAAAAAGGAGCTTATAGCAACTGCCATAAATCTTTTATACAACTACAATAAAACTAAACTGCTATTAAAAAAGCAAAAATATATGATCAAAAACTCTAAAATTGATGTTTTAAGGAAAAAAGAGCAATATCTAAGCGGTATAATAGATAGCTCTTTCTTAGACCAGGCTATTTTGGCTAAAAATCAAAACGAATTAAAATATATAGAGCTAAAATCCACTTTGGAAGATATTTTAAAAAATTTCAAAGATATTAGTGACAAAGATCCGAATAATCTGAAAATGCTTCACTTTACTCTTATAAATAGGAGTGATTTTTTAAGAGAAAATATCTCTATAAAAAAGGCAAAAGAGGATGAGCGGGTAAAAAGATATTTTAAAAATATGACAATTGCAAGATATCTACCCTCTCTTTCTTTGACCGCTAGTTATAATACTCAGGAGATTTCGGGTTCATTTTATATGCCTCCTGGGAAAGAGAGCTTCAAAGATTATGGATTTAAGATCACTATGCCTTTGTTTGATATCAACTCTTTTAGAAATATCGAATCTACAAAACTTGACTATTTAAAATCTAAACTATTAACTCAAGATATGAAAAGGGCAGAAATCAATAGATACAAAAATGTTTTGAGAAAACTTAGACTAATAGATAAAAAGATAGAACTAACAAAAGAGGATATCGCTTTATATGAGAAACTTTACGAAGATACTAAAGAGAAATTTGAGGCTGGCGAAAAGACGGTATATGATATAGAGACTATGAAGAATTCGCTAGAGGCAAGGAAGCTTGACATTAAAATATATCAAATAGAAAAGCAGATGGCTTTATTGGAACTTTATAAAAGAGTGGAAGATGGTAAGATTTAGTGAATTTATGCAAAAATGGCTGTATGATAGTGACGGATATTATGCAAATTTTAAAGCTATAGGCAAAGAGGGCGATTTTTATACCGCAGTAAGCGTTAGTAAATTTTTTGGAGGAGCTATAGCAAAACATCTTATAATGCTTATAAATGAGGGTAAATTATCCAAAAATGCTGAAATTTTCGAGATAGGTGCGCATCAAGGCTATCTTCTTGCTGATATTATAGAGTTTATATACACATTGAAGCCTAATCTTTTAAAAACTCTATCCTTTAATATAATAGAGCCATTTGAGTCTTTGCAAAAGGTTCAAAAAGAGTATTTTAAAAACTCTTTTGGCGATTTGATAAAGTTAAAACATTACGGCTCTTTAAAAGGGGTGAAATCAAAAGAGGCTTTTGTAGTTGCAAACGAGATATTTGACGCATTTCCTTGTGAGCTAGTTTTCAAGGGAGATATGGGGTATATAGAAAATTACAATATAAAATTTTCTAAAATAAGTGATAATGTTAAAAAAATATCTGAAAAATACTATATGGAAAAAGGGGAAGTGGCCGTAGGTTATGAAGAGTTTGCATTTGATTTATATAATGCCTTTGAAAGGTGTTATTTTTTAAGTTTTGATTATGGAGATCTGGAAGTAAGAAACGATTTTTCTATACGTGTTTATCAAAAACATAATATTTATCCTCTTTTTGACGAAGAGTTGGAACTAAAAAATGCTTATAAAAAAAGTGATATTACATACGATGTAAATTTTTCTCATCTTATCGATGCATTTAAAGAGGCCGGTTTTGAAAAAGAAGCTTATAAAACACAGCTTGTAGCTTTGATAGATTTTGGAATAACTGAACTTTTAGAAGTTGTTAAAGAGAAAAAAGGATTTAACGCATATCTTAGGGAGGCTAATAAGGTAAAAACTCTAATCCATCCAGCTATGATGGGAGAAAGATTTAAGATGGTATCTTTTGTTAAATAGGAAAAATATTATTATATAATAATATATGTTATAATCGCTCTATCTTTTAAAAGAGAGAGGAAATAGATGAAAAAATTGGCTCTGTTTTTAACTGTTTTGATTATAAGTTATGCCGATAGCGTTAACGGGTGGACTCCTTTGCATGAAGCTATTTTCAAAAACGATTTAAAGAGCGCTCAAAAACTTATAAATGAGGGGGCAAATATTGATGCTAAAAGTAAAGCCGGTATTTCGCCTTTGCATATTGCTGTTAAAATACGAAATTTAGAAGAAGTTAGATGGCTTGTTGAAAATGATGCTGATATTGACATCCAAGATAGTAACGGTTTGACGCCCTTACATTATGCGGTAGGTCAAAGAAGACTTTCTATAGTAAAATATCTTATTATGCATGAAGCCGATGTAAATATAAAAAATATATATGGTATCACACCTCTGCATCAAGCTGCTTATTCTGGTGATGTTGATATTGTGAACTATCTTTTAGATCACGGTGCTGATCCAAACATCAAAAACGCTCAGGGAGTAAATCCTTGCCAATTGGCGTACGCTAAACATAGATGGGCGATTGTAAATATCTTAAAATATGTAACAGAGGGGGAGTGTAGATGAAAGTAACGATTAATGGTGAAGAGAAAAATTTTTTGGAAAGCAAAACTTTACAAGAGATTTTAAAAGAGTTGAAAGTTGAAGACAAAGTTATGGCAATTGCCGTGAATATGGAGATAGTAAAAAAAGATAAGTGGCGAGAGTTTGTTCCTAAAGAGGGAGATAAGATAGAGATGTTAACTTTCGTTGCCGGCGGATGATTCTATCGCCGCTACGGCTATGGCGTACTCTCCATCATGAGAGATTGAGAGAGATTTGTCTTTTATTTTGTATTTTTCGACGATTCTTTGTGGCAGTTTAAAATTTGGCGCGCCGCTTTTTTCTTTGTAGATTTCTATATCCTTAAAAGAGAGCTCTTTTCCTATGCCTGTTTTCAATGCTTTTGCTATAGCCTCTTTTGCTGCCCAGTAACCGGCAATAGTTTCTATTTTTTTGAGTTTTTCGATCTCCGAATCGTTTAAAAATCTTTTTAGCCCTTTTTCTCCGAACTTTTCTACCATTTTTTTAATTCTGTCGATTTTTATAATATCTACGCCTATCATAAAGATACCTGTTTTTGGCAAATTTTAACATTATTTTGATAAAATTTACATAGGAATTAGGAATTGGGAATTAGGAATTAGTTTATTAAAATTTCCCAATTCCCAATTCCTAATTCCAAATTCCAAAGGTAATTAATGGAATCAATTTTTTACTATCTTGGTCTTCCTTTTGTAAAGTTTTATAAAAGTTTGGAAAAATTTGGCGAATTTATAATATTTCAACTAAAACTATTACCGCTGTTTTTTGTACCTCCATACAGAATAAAAGAGACTTTTAAACAGATAGAAATCATAGGAGTAGGCTCTTTTTTTGTTATAGCCTTGACTGCTCTGTTTACGGGACTCGTAGAAGCCATACAACTCTATCACGGTTTTCATAAATTTGGTGCCGAAAGTTTTATAGGATATACTATTTTCGTCTCTATCTCTAAAGAGCTTGGACCGGTATTTGGGGCTTTAATGCTAGTTTCTCGTGCAATCAGCGCGATGGCTGCGGAACTTGGAACAATGAGAGTTACCGAGCAGATAGATGCGATAGATACTTTGGCTATCGATTCAAAAAAGTATCTAATAATTCCTAGAATAATAGCCACTACAATCTCACTGCCTATTTTGGTAATTATGTTTGTTTTTATAGGAAATTTAAGCGCCTATCTTATCTCAACAATAGCGTTGGGAGTCAATCCTACGGCTTATAAAGATACTATTACAACATTTTTAGAATTTAGCGATATAGGAACGGGTATAATAAAAGCCTTTGTTTTTGGATATCTTATAAGTATTATAGGTACGTATATTGGATATTTTACAAGAGGGGGTGCTAGAGGAGTAGGACTCTCTACGACAAAAGCCGTTGTTTATTCGGCAATGACCATATTTGCGGCAAACTACTTTTTATCTAGTATATTTTTATACCTTGATTGGTAAGAGTAAAAACTCTATCAATCACACTTTTTAATATTTAATTTTCTTAATAGATCTTCAAAAAAATCTCCCGCTTTTTTGTCATAGTCGTCGTGGAACTCGATTACATATTCTCCGGTTTCCATAGTTTTAGGTTCAACCGTAATTTGTGGTGATATTTTATGGATAGGAATAAGATCGTTTACGTAACTACAGATTGCCTTTTTCTCTTCTAGATTATCATAATCTATTTCTAATCTTGCATATCTCTCTTCCATTTGAACATGAGCTTTACACTTTTTGTCCATAACCATCCTTCTTTTTTAAATATTAAAAATTAGAGTAGTTTTTTACGGTTAAGTTGTATTAGTTATATTTTGCGACAATATAACTATAATCACCCAATTATCATCTAATTTTAACTAAATTTTCCTGAAATTACATCCACTCAATTATTTTTGATACTTCATCTACCACAAAACATTTAAGTAGATTATTCTCAATTGGCTTAGAAGGTACGATTGCTTTTTTAAATCCTTGAGAGGCAGCTTCTTTTAGGCGGTTATCTAGCATCTGCACTTCTCTTATATCACCCGTTAGACCAACTTCGCCTAAAAAGATAGTCTCACTATTTAGAGGTCTGTTTCTAAAACTACTTAAAATAGCGGCGATAACGGCTAAATCTGCGGCAGTTTCACCTATTTTTATACCTCCTGAGATATTTACAAAAACATCATATTGATTGAAAGGAAGCTCCAGCTTTTTTTCTAATAGCGCTAAAAGCATTGTTAGTCTGTTAGAGTCAAATCCTGTTGCACTTCTTTTTGGGTTTGCATAACCGCTTTCGCTAACTAGTGCTTGAACTTCGATAACTAAAGGTCTACTGCCTTCCATAACTACGGTTATAGCCGAACCGGCCTGACGCTTTTTTTTACTGAAAAATTTGCCGGATATATCTTTTGCACTTACTAACCCCACCTTTGTCATCTCAAAAATTCCAACTTCGCTTATGCTTCCGAATCTGTTTTTAAATCCTCTTAGGATCCTTATATCTTTTGAGCTGTCCCCCTCAAAATATAAAACCGTATCTACCATATGCTCCAAAACTCTTGGTCCTGCAATGGAGCCATCTTTTGTAATATGTCCTATAATGAATATGGAAGTTTTGGTAGATTTTGCTACTCTCATAAGTTCAAATGTAACGGCTCTTACCTGAGAAACGGTACCTGGTGCAGATGTAATTTCTTCGGTATAAATTGTTTGAATCGAGTCTATAACCAAAAGCTCATAATTTTGGTTGCTTAGTTCTACTAAAATATTTTCAAGCTTTATTTCTGAAAGCAGATAGAGGTTATCTTCATTGGCTTCGATTCTGTTTGCTCTTAGTTTTATCTGTCCCTGCGACTCTTCCGCGCTTACGTAAAGTACTTTTTTACCGTTTTTTGCCAAGTTTGCACACATCTTTAAAAGAAGTGTGGATTTTCCAACCCCAGGACTTCCCCCTATCAATACTAGACTTCCTGGAACGATACCACCCCCAAGTACAAGATCTAGCTCTGTATCGAATGTAGAAAATCTCTCTATCTTATCCTCTTTGATTTTTGTGATAGGATAAGCTTTTGGGTTTTTGGAACTATTTTCTATCTTTTTTGATATTTCTATCTGCTCATCACTTAATTCCAAAAAAGAGTCCCAAACTCCGCAGTTGGTACATTTTCCCATCCATTTTGAGCTTTTAAAACCGCAAGCTTGGCACTCATATACTCTTCTTTTTTTAGCCATCTCAATTTAATCCGTTTAGTGATGAACTATTTTGCAAAATTTTAAGAAATTTATCTGAAAAGAAAAAATCAAAAACATACCTCCATGTATATATACTAACTATCAAAATTGCTATATAAACGATTAAAATCCATTTATGTTCTTTTAAAGATATTTCGTCATATTTCTTAAAATATATGAAAATAAGCCAAATTACAACAAAGATTATTACTAGTACACCTAAGTAGAAAAGAAATTCGATATTCATTATTTTTCTGTTTCAAAAATTTCATCCAATATGGTATCTATATATTCATTAGGATCAAAAGGGATTAGATCTTCCATCCCTTCACCGACGCCAACGTAAAGTATAGGTAGTTTCAGCTCATTACTAATACTGATTATCGCTCCTCCTTTTGCTGTTCCATCTAATTTAGTAACGATTATACCGTCTACACCAACCATTTTGTTAAATACTTTTGCTTGATTTATAGCAGAGTTTCCTTGTGTTCCATCAAGGATTAGAAGTTTTCTGTGAGGCGCTCCTTCCATAGCCTTACCGCAGACTCTTACTATTTTTTTTAACTCTTCAGCTAAGTTGGTTTGAGTATGAAGACGTCCCGCCGTATCGATTAAAACTCTATCAATCCCTCTTGCCTTAGCCGACTCGATAGTGTCAAATGCTACAGCAGAAGGATCATGTCCCTGTTTTGTGTACACTATAGGGACATTAAGCTTTTCGGCCCATTTCTTTAGCTGCTCTATAGCGGCAGCCCTAAATGTATCACCCGCACCCAATATAACGCTTTTATCATCTTTTTTATATCTGTAAGCAAGTTTAGCTATTGTGGTAGTTTTACCGGCACCGTTTACACCTAGTATCAATTCTACAAAAGGCTTTACATCTGCTTCTTTTGTCTCTATAGGTGTAAAGAGATACAAAAGATCGTTTTTTAAAACTGTTTTGTTTACTTTAGAGGGAAGTGAATTTACAATCTTTTCTACTATCTCATACTCTACGTCCGCTTCAATTAAAATCTCTTCTATCTCTTCTGGAGTAGCGTATTTTTTCTTTTTTGGCGAAACTTGCTTGATATTATCTAGAGTTTTTTGTAATCCTTTTTTTAAAAATCCAAACATCTATTCTCCTAATGCGTTTTTGATATCAGTCTCTATCATCTCTTCAGGTACAGCTCCTAAATAATGAATTATATATTTTCCATCTTTGAACATAACACTTAAGGGTATCGGCATATTTCTAGGAGCATGAACCATAGCGTATATTTTTTTAGCTAGAGCAAAATTTTTGTCTGAAATCGATACAAAATAGTTGATTTTGTATTCGTTTATGAAGCTTTTTAGTTTATTGATATCTTTGTTTTCTTCTAACAAAACAGCAACAATCTGAAGTTTGTCTTTAAATTTATTTTGTAGATTGACAAGATGTGGGATTTCCGCTTTGCATGGAGGACACCAGGTGGCGAAAAAGTTTAACATTAAAACTCTGTCTTTTAAATCTTTCGACTCAATACCGATTTGTGTTAATTCGAGTGAAATATTACCGTCATTTACGCTATTTAAAATAAAAATTTTCTCTTCAGACTCTTTTTTCTCTTCTTTTTTGTCTGCTATTATATCTTTATTTTTATTTTCATGTTTTGAGCAGCCACTCATTATAATTAAAAAAAACGTTAAAAAAAGTACAAAAATAGTCTTTGTTACTCTCATTTGAATCCTTATTTGATAGAATATTGTAATTATATACAATTTAAGGTTAAAAATGGCACATTTTTCAAGTAAAGAGGATTTTAGAAAATATTGTATAAAAAAAGTCAAAAATATAAAAAAAACGCATAAAAAGATTAAAGATAAAAAAATAGTAAAGATTTTAGATGAGTTTATAGAGCTTTTAAATCCTAGCTCTATACTTTTTTATATGCCTATGGGACATGAAGCTGATATCAATAGTTTATTGAAAAAATTCAAAGATTCTAAAAATATTTACCTTCCGTTTATGGAAGGAAAAAGTTTTAAAATGGTAAAATACAGGTTGCCTATAAAAGTTAAAAAATTCGGTATAAAAGAGCCTGCAAACTCTTTTTTTAAACTTTCTCGTATAGATTTGGCTATAGTTCCCGTTATCGGGGTAGACGGGAGCTTTAGACGTATAGGATTTGGAAAAGGGATGTATGACATATTTTTTTCTAAACTCTCATACAGACCCTTTGTGATATTTGTCGAAATAGAAAAATGTTTTACTAAATCACAAATATGCGATGATTACGATCTTTTAGGAGATGTATATGTTACCCCGAATGAAATAATTATAAGAGGGGACTTAGATGTGGTTAGAGTTGTTAGTAGGAAGTTCTGCCGCTATTATAAGTGGCGCTGCAGGATATTTAATAGCAAAAAGAATAGAAAAAAGTAAATTCGAACTTTACGAGGAGCAAGCTAAAGCTAAAGCGAAAGCTATAGAACACGAAGCTGAAATTATTTTACAAAATGCAAAAGTCAAAGTAAAAGAGGCTGAATTAGCAGTAAAGAAAGAGTACGAAGAGAGAACGGCGAAACTTCAAGAAGAGTATGAGCAGCGTTTTAAAGAGTTAAGAGAGAAAGAGGACTCTTTAAAACAGATGTTCAAAGATGAACTAAAACATATAACTTTAGAGCGACAAGAGATAAAAGCTGAGAGAGAAGAAGCTTTATCTTTAAAAGAAGAGGCTGAAAAACTTGAAGAAGAGTATAAACAGAAACTTCAAGAGACCATAAAGATTTTGGAAGAACATGCAGGCCTAACGATGGAAGAGGCTAAAGAATTAATTCTTCAAAAAGCGGAAGAAGAGTCACGTGCAGAGATCGCACATATAGTAAGAAAATATGAGGAAGAGGCAAAAAGAGAGGCAAAAAGAAGAGCAAACTATATTTTGGCTCAAGCCACTACAAGATATGCTGGCGAGTTTGCTGCTGAGAGGCTTATAAATGTTGTAAATATACCGAGTGACGATCTAAAAGGTAGAATAATCGGTAAAGAGGGTAGAAATATCAAGACTCTCGAGATGTTGCTAGGCGTTGATATTATCATCGATGATACGCCAAATGCTATTATTCTTAGCTCTTTTAACCTTTATAGAAGAGCTATAGCCACAAAGGTAATAGAGCTTTTAGTTGAAGATGGTAGAATTCAGCCTGCACGTATAGAAGAGATTTACGAAAAGGTTAAAACCGAGTTTGATCAACAGCTTCTAGAAGAGGGTGAAAATATTGTAATTGATCTTGGAATCGGACAGGTACATCCAGAACTCTTAAAACTTATAGGTAGGCTCAAATTTAGGGCTAGTTATGGTCAAAATGCTTTAGGGCACTCACTTGAGGTTGCTTATCTTGCCGGCATTATGGCGGCTGAGATGGGAGGTAACGAAGTACTTGCAAAAAGAGCCGGTCTTCTCCACGATATCGGTAAAGCTTTAACCCATGAATATGCTGGAAGCCACGTAGATCTGGGTGCTGAGATATGTAAAAGATATAAAGAACCAGACGAAGTTATAAATGCAATATATGCTCACCACGGCCACGAAGAACCCAAGACCGTAGAAGCTGCGGCAGTTTGCGCGGCGGATACTCTAAGTGCTGCTAGACCTGGAGCTAGAAGAGAAGTTTTAGAGGCTTTCTTAAAAAGAGTTCAGGCTATCGAAGAGATAGCTTTGAATAAACAGGGAGTTAAAAAAGCTTACGCTATTAATGCAGGACGTGAAGTTAGAGTTATCGTTAATGCCGAGTTAATAAATGATGACGAAGCCGTGCTTTTATCTAAAGAGATAGCTAAAGAGATAGAGAGCTCCGTTCAGTATCCCGGTGAGATAAAAGTTAACGTTATAAGAGAAAATAGAGCTATAGAGTATGCAAGGTAATATTATAGGAATTGGGAAATAGGAATTAGGAATTGGGAATTAGTGCTATTTTATATCAAATTTATAATTTAGAAATTTTTTATTCAATTAATATATTCAATTAGATTTTGCTATGCATATTTATATATATTTTCCAAATTCCAAATTCCAAATTCCCAATTCCCAATGTTAATGCATTTCAAAATCATCATACGGATCTAGATGAATCGTAAAGTGCCATTTGGCTTTTGGATCAATCTTTTTTATCTCTTCTTCGATTTTGTCAGAGACTCTATGAGCGGCTAAAAGAGATATATCGGGAGTAAAGACTATATGAACGTCGACAAAGTTATCACTACCCGACCTTCTAGTTTTTAAGAAGTGATATCCGTTAACTTCTGGTTGTTTTGTTATTATCTCTTTGATTTTTTCTACAGTCTCCTCGTCCAAAGAGGCATCAAGTAGCATCAAAACCCCATCTTTTATAAGCTCATAAGCCTCTTTTATAATATATATTGCTATAGCTATACCAAAAATTCCATCTATGAAATCCCATCCTGTAAAATATACTATAATTAAAGAGGCTAAAACAGCAGAATTACTAAAAAGGTCGGTTTTGTAGTGCAAAGCATCCGATTTTACAACCATATTTTTAGTTTTTTCGTAAACTTTATTTAAAAATATAACAAGTCCGCCGGTTAGTACGATAGAGATTATCATAACTACGATAGAGCTATCAAGATACTCTATCTTTTTATCTTCTATGATATTTATAACACCTTTATAAAATATAAAAAAGCCTGAAACAGTGATAATGGTTCCTTCTATTACGGCTGCCAAAGCTTCTATCTTTCCAAGACCATAATTGAATTTTTCACTTGGTGCTTTTTCAGATTTGTGAATAGCAAAATAGTTAAATAAAGAGACAAATATATCTAAAATGGAGTCAATTGCACTTGCAAGAACTGCTGCAGAACCGCTAAGAATACCAACAATCAGTTTTATTATAACTAAAACCCCTGCAACGATACTCGCAACGACTGTAGCACTTTTTTGTAGTGTCATCTTATAGCCTTTAGTACAAATTAAAACCGTAATTTTATCAAAATTTTTTTGCAAATTTTTTATATCTTTATTATTAAAAATTTTCTAACTTCATAAAAGAGTAATTATAGGTGTTTTTCAAAAAAGCTTATATGAAGTTTAGAAAAAAAGAAAAGAAGAGGTAAAAAACATAAACATAGTTTAGAAACAATTAAAATTTTCATAAATGAAAGTTTATGAAATTATTTTTTTATATTTTAAAACACTTTAATTTTTATTTTAATAAATCTACAATTTATTTAAAAAATTTCCTATTATATTAACTTTATTATTTATTAAACAATAAATATTTTCTTTTGACACTTTTTGAGGTTCAAAATAGTCTGATATTATTTTAAAAATTATGGGATTAATCCCAAATTTTTTTGAAGCTATTACTATTCCAGACGATTCCATATCTGCAATATCGTATTTTATACTTTCTGTCTGTTCTTTATAAACTGTTAAACATGAAACTTGTTGCAATTTGATATTAATATTGTTTTTAAGAAAATATACCTTATTTGAGCATTTATCAATAACTTTTTTCACCGAAACAATCTCACCTATCATAAATTTTTTTTTACCGGCAGCAATTCCTACGTTAATAAGCGTATCTTTTTTTGTAGGAGGATACAGTGTAAACATATATGTAACAGCTGTAGCCGCATTTATAGAACCTATCCCGGTTATTACTAAAATAATATTGTTACCTTTATAAATGTAAAAGGGTTTTTTATGAATTAAAGATAATGAGAATTTTTCTAAAAAAGGTTTAGCCTCATAATATAAAGAGCATGTTATAAATTTCATAATTTGGATTATAGTCTGTTTTAATTTTGTATCTCTTTAAATAGATTATTTAAAAAATTTTATTTTAAAACTAAATTAAGAAAATGTAGTATATTATTATAGATATAACATTATCTTTATAGACAATATTTAACTATAAGAACTAAATTTAAGATAAATTTATAAAGAGGAGGATTGGCAAAGATTTCAAAAAAGTTTTTATGAAAGGATACATCATGAGGCGATTCAAAGAAAAAGCCATAAGTTTTGCAGTGGCGCTGTTCTTACTTAGTGGCTGTGGCGGAGGCGGAGGTGGAGACAGTACGACTCCTACATCAACACCTACACCGACAGATACAACTGTTACGACTACATCTACTGCATTTGTTAGTGGAACAACAGCAAGCGCAACTTCAACAACTACTGTGGGTGCTGCTTCTAGTTTGGTACCGACGGCTACCACGGTTAATGATTCAAGTGCGGTTGCAACTCTTATTGTTGATTTAGATAATGACGGAGTATATGGAAGTAGCAAAGATGCTGTTTATCAAACTGCAATTAATTCTGATGGTTCCTTTGATTTTGGAGCTGTAGAAGTTGCAGAAAATGGTAGTAAGGCACAACTAAGCGTAGAAAAAGATAATTTTGCACCTTATAAAAAGATTATTTCATTAAAAAACGGTCAATCAGTTACCGTAAATGCCGAAATGACGGTGCCTGTTAATACGCAAGTTGTTGATATATCTGACTTTAATGCAACTTCAAAACAGAATATGTTCTTAAAACTAGGTGTATCAAATACAATATCCGGGATTAAGTCTTATGCTAAGATTATGTCTTTAAATGATCTAAAGACACAAGCTGATCCTTCTTTTGGAGATACAATTTCAGAATCGGTTATACCTCTTTCTGCTTTTCCAGATAGTGTTAAATTAGTTAATGCAAAGATAAAGGCGTTTGACCCTACTAAAAAAGAGGATAGCAAATATTTTCCGGGAGAATATAAGGGAATAGGAAAAGATAGTGGAACTATGGCTACTAGTGAGCCTATGCAACTTGTATCAGTAGCATTTGATTTAATATCGCTAACCGATCAGAACGGAGATCCGATAGAACTGAACGCTTCAGTGTTAACGCAATCAAAACTCTCTCCTGAGCTTGATTACACATCTTGTTTACAAACAAAAACAAGATATCTTTCTCAAGATCAAGTTGATATGATAGAAGCTTATGGTGATGACGATAATGATAGTACAAACGGCTTCCAAGTACCTATGTGGTACTATGATGCTCAAAGTGGAATGTGGAGATATTTAGGAGAAGCTGAGTATTTTGCAGCAGATGATCCAGATAATACTACAGGCTCGCCATATGTTATTATGTGCGTAACTGAAAATTGGGGAGAGTATTTAAATCTTGATTATGCATTTGCTTTAGAACAACCTGAAATTGTATGTATTAGTGCGGTTGATCAAGATGGAAATCCAGTCGATTCTATAAGGGTTGCGGCTCAAAAAGAGACGGCCTATGAATATACATATTTAGATAGTAATGGTACTGGTTCCATAAGTTTAACTAGTGGAAGTGTAAATGATTATAGTTTTTATTATTCTGGAGTGCTAACAGGTTGGACAGAGACGCCTATAGATATAAACTCTTCTCTAAAACAATCAAATAGTGAAGGTTGTGATTATGAACTTAACTTAACTATAGAAAATCCTTATAGTGCAATAGTGACTATAACTGCTATAAATGACGATAATTCTACGGGAAGCGGATATGTAAACGTATA
Source organism: Nitrosophilus labii (assembly GCF_014466985.1). Classification (NCBI taxonomy): domain Bacteria; kingdom Pseudomonadati; phylum Campylobacterota; class Epsilonproteobacteria; order Nautiliales; family Nitratiruptoraceae; genus Nitrosophilus; species Nitrosophilus labii. The sequence goes on along the minus strand of NZ_AP022826.1, from coordinate 1,090,753 downwards.
TAATTATAGTTATAGTGATTATTTTTATAAAACTATTTATTTAGATAGTGAAGGAAAAGCTAAAGTTAAAGTCAAACCTAATACGGAATATACAGTAAATTATAAAGGAACAACCACTACATTTAATGTTGACGGTATAGTTAGTGGAAATGAAACGGCAGATAGTGGAAAATATGCTTACGTAACTATTCAAGATGTGAATCAGCCACCAAATACTTACGTATATTTCTCTCCTTATCAAATAAGTAATATAGCAGAGTCAGTAAACGTTTATATCTCTTCATATGATGGAGATGGAGATACCATAAATATAGAATCATTAAAACTAAACGGTTTTGAATTAAAAGAGGGAACTCATTATGAACTTATAGATACTTACTCGACTAGCGGATATATGTATATGAGTATCAAACTACTTTTAGATAATACGGAAGTAAGTAATATTGCCCCTAATTCTCTTGCAGCTGGGACATATCAGTTAAATGTTGTAGTTAATGATGGTAAAAATCAAGATACTGCAACTGCCGATTTAACCGTTAATGAAAACAGAGCCCCAGTTGTTTATGGAGCATATTTATTAGATACTGATAATATGTACTACTATATTACTGGTCAGATTATGGAAGGAAACTACACCTTACATGCGTATGCGTATGATCCTGACGGTGATATGGTTTCATTGGAGTATACACTTGATGGAAATGTAGTAGCTAATGATGAAGTTGTACAGCTAAGTAAAGGGGAACACGAACTTGTTGTTAAAGCAAGTGACGGTAATTTAGATAGTAACTCTACATTTACTTTTTATGTTGGAAATAAACCTCCGCAAATTTCTATGGCGGGTGCAAATGCTTATATGGTAGATATAAGTAAAGGGGAAACATTTAGGTTGTATGCGTATGTATATGATCCTGAAAATGATGATGTAAATGTTACCGCAAAAGATAGTAATGGTTCTGAAATTGTGTTAAATCAGGCCTATCCTGGTAGTAACTATTATGTTTCTGATGAGATAAGTCCTGCAAATGACGGTATATTGACATATGCTGTATCAGCTACTGATAGTAGTGGTAACGTTAGTAATACTGTAAATGTTTCTGTAGAAGTTATTAGGCAAAATCAGCCGCCAATTTTTGAAAAAGTTCCAACTTCAGTTACTGTAAATGTTAATAGTTCATATACTTTTGAATGTGAAGCTACAGATCCAGAAGGATATGAGGTTACATATAGTTGGAGTGTAAATGATACCATTTATAGCGATAGTGATAGTACTGCATTTACAACTACCTTCGACAATTCCGGTGTTTATACGGTCAGTTGTATCGCTACAGATATTGAAGGTGCATCAAGTACTGCATCGGCAACAGTTTATGTAATAGATCCGAACGCCTCTGGTAATTTGGTTATTAATACACAATTACCTGGATTGATTGTGGCGCTTTATGATACTTCTACTTTAAATATCATAGAAGAAAAAGTTACTGATAGTACAGGAACTGCTCAATTTAACGTTACTGGTAGCGATAGAGCAACCTTTTCAGTTTCTGTAGGTCCTGATTTTGCATTAACGCAAGATATGATTTTTAGTGATATCTTGCAATGGGCTATAGATCAAGGTTCATATCTATGTGGAGAATATAGTCCTGTTCCAGATAATGAAAAACCTGCCGAATGTTCAACTTTGGATGTTTGTTCACTTTACTCTTCAAATTATATTCCAAACTGGTTATTTGATTTCGTTATCGCAAATGATCCAGATTCTCCAACAGTTACTGCCGATGAAATAGATACTAACAACGACGGTTCATTAGATAGTAACGAAATATATAATGCGGTAGTAGATCTAGAAGATAAGAATGGAGATGGTAAAGTTACCTGGAATGAATTTACAGATGAAAATGAAACTAAGATTGAGAGTAATTTTTACATCAACGTTCCTGTTAGGACGTATAATATTTCTATAGACCCATACTATTTTGATGACTACCACCATTATATAAATGACTGTTCTACTAAAGTCAATGTCACGGTAACCGGTTTTACTCCTTATGGAAGTATCGAAATTTCCGGTAGTAGTTACGGTTATATATCTATAGATGCAAACGGAACAGGAAGCACAACTCTATCTTATTTGACTCCTCAATCAGATGGTTTGTATTCGTTGTTTTTCAGATATTTGGATAGTGATGGAAATAGCAAATTTTATCTTTTGAAAGATAAAACTGCAGATGAAATCGCAAATATAACAGTAACACCGAGTGATTTTACTTTAATCGCCGATACTAAGGTCGATATTATTACAAATAACGACTATTTAAGTATAATTCCATACTATAAGTCGTTGTATGTAAATGCATACACCGTCGATTATGACAGCAATACTAGTCAGTTTGTTAGAAAATACGTTAATAGTCCGGATTTAACTTATCAAATAAGTGGTTCTAAATGGATTAACGACAGCGTTACTAACATATCTTACGGATATGAACATTATAATTATTACGGTGACGGTACTTTGAAGCAAACTTACAATTCGGAAGATTATCCATATTTGGATATCACTCCTACTTTTGGTAACGATAGTGTAGGGTTTAGTGGAGCAGATCTGGCTAAAGTTAATTTGACAAAAATAAGTTACAGTGCTAATGAGTACAATACTACTACCGGTGAAAGCTACAGTGCAGAGATTAATTTTTACTTTACGATAGCTCCAACGTCTGTAACATTACCTGATGTTAGCTCAATACTGCCGACATCAGTGGCAAATTACTTTAAAACCTCTCCATCATACGAGTATTTATGGATGGAGATGACAGAATTTAAAAATATGACAGAAGAGGACTTTTTAAATGCCGTTAACGACTTCGATTTTGATCATCATACATTATATTCTAGTGGAAGTAGAAGATTGTATATAGATAACTTAAATGTTGATTCGACGTTAACTTCACAATCTTCAACTGTATCTAATAAAGTTGAAAGATTAAAAACGTTAAATCCTCTAAGTATAGGTTACGATATAAGGAAGCTATTTGAGAAATAGTTTTCTAAAAAAGTTGATAGCAAACAGCCTTGTGCTGTTTGCTATAAGTTTTAATGGATGTGGGGGAGGAGGAAATAGTAATGAACCGGTATCATCAGCTAATGAAACAAATGAAGAATCTAAATCAATAATTTCCAATTATGTATTGTTAGGGCCGATTGCCGAAGCTAACGTTTCTATTAAAATAATAGATGAAGATTTTGATTTTAATACTACTACCTCATCTTTTAATCAATCTATAACAGAATATAGTTGGCCAGATTTACCTGCGGGTATTTTTGAGATAGATTTTGAAAACTTTCCTGTAAATAGTGATGGATTAGTATATATTGAAGTGACGAACGGTTATGATGTAGATGTTGATGATGATTTAAATATTGATAGTTCTTTTAAAAATTTAAAAGGGATTATAAATGGATATGTTTTACTATCAGATTTAAAAGAGGGTAAAGTAATTGTTAATGCTCTTACTACCTGGGCAGCTCATAAAGTAAAAGAACTTAAACTAAAAAACTCAACCGAAATCGTAAATTTTTTAAATGCTTTTGCAAAAGATATTTTTCGTTTAAGTGTTAATGAAGATGATATTATAGATTATAGAGATATTTACTCATATATTCCTAGCAATACTGAAAATAACTTTTTTAAAAATCCTAGACTTTACATTCAGCTGCTTGAAAACAATTTTACTCAAGCGATATTAAATGATGAAAATCTTACCGAAGTTTTGCTGAGTGATGTGGATGGGGATAATCTTACATTGGAAGAAGAGTTATTGATAGGCACCAATCCATTAAACAGAGATAGCGATAATGATGGATTGTATGATAATATTGAGATTCAAAATGGCCTTAATCCTACAATTTCCGATACAGATTACGATTTTTTAAGTGACTATACAGAGTTTTATGGTGAAACAAATGCAACAGCTTCAGATAGTGACAATGATTTCATACCAGATGGAGTTGAACTTTTAGAAGGTTTAGATCCGTTAAATCAGGATGAAGATAATACCGGTATAGTTGATGGTTTAGAAGGTGATCCTCTATTTTATCTTCAATGGCATATTGATAGTAGAGGATTATCGGTATCAAATACAAAGGGCGTGTCAACTATAATCGGAAACGATTTAGATATCTTAAACGTATATCATAATTTTGTAGGTAAACATGATGGATATGAAACAGTTATTCAAGTAGTTGATACTGGTGTTGAAAAGGATCATGAAGATCTATATGTTGATTTAAATAGATCCTTTAACTCAGTTACAAAAACAAATGATCCTACACCAACTTCAAATGTTTCTACAATAGATAAAAGTTCGCCTTTAGTAGTTGGACATGGTACTGCAGTTGCTGGAATTATTGCGGCAAGGGCTAGAAATGGAAAAGGAGTTAGGGGAGTTGTTCCATATGCTACTATTGCTGGAAGTAATTGGTTAGAAAACCAATCTTTAGAGGACCTTGAATATTTATGGTACAGTGCTGATTGGGCTAATGATATACTTGTAAGTAACAATAGTTGGGGAGCATATTTTTTAAACGATAAAAGTTTTGAAACGATTTTAGAGCTTGCCACATCAGATTTAAGAGATAAAAAAGGTAGAATTTTTACGGTTCCTTCTGGAAATGATAGAGAAAATTATGGCAATGCTAATCTTTCTTATCTAGCAAATAATCGTTATGTTATTACAGTTGCCGCTTTAAATCATGAAAATAAGTTTGCAAGTTATTCTAATCCTGGTAGCAATATTTTAGTTTCTGCGTATGGCGGGGAATATTACTATATAGCACCAACTATAGCTACAACTTTATTAATGGGACGTTCTTATTACGAGAGTGAATTAAACGGAGAAATTGGTGCAATTACCGTAGATGAAGATACTGGACGTAATTATACTTTTGCTATGAATGGCACGAGTGCAGCGACTCCGATGGTTTCTGGCGTAATTGCGTTAGTTCTTGAAGCATGTCCTGATTTAACATGGAGAGATGTTAAGTGGCTTATTGCGAGTACTGCAAAAAAGATAGATGAAAATGATAGTCATTGGATACAAAACGATGCAGGATTATGGCATAACATTAATTACGGTTTTGGGTTAATAAATCCTTCTAAAATGATAGAAAAATGTAAATCCCCTTATTACGAATTGTTGCCGGAAGAGATAAATGCAAGTATTACTTTATCAAATTTGGAAATTTCTATTCCAGATAATAATACCACAATTTCAAAATCAGTATATTTTAAAGACAATTTTGTGACAGAATGGGTAGGATTAACAATAGATACTGATCACACATATTCTGGAGATCTTGAGATAGCATTAACCTCACCATCAGGAACACGTACGCTTATAATTACTCCCAATGAGATTAATTATGATGGGTATAATGGAGGTTTTCGTTTTAGTTCATTGGCTTTTATGGGTGAAAAGAGTGAAGGATACTGGAAAGTTGAAATAACTGATCGGTTAGAAGGGGATAGCGGTACTTTAAACTCAATTACTTTAGAAATATTTGGTCACAAGGAATAAAAATGAAAACTATAATATTTATGTTTTGTTTATTGATTGGAGTGGTTGCCAAAGATTATCAAGAATTATTAAAATTTAAACAAGAGCATCCATCGACTGTCGGTGATCGAAAAACTAATGAGAATTTTTCCAGTATTCCTGAAAACAACTCTGTTAATTCATCTCAAATCCAAGTTATTTTAAACCGAAAAAAGTCAATTTATATAGAAGAGCTTGAAAGCCGCTATCAACTTAAATTAAAAAAATGTATTGCCCATCGAATTTGTATATTTGATGTTATTGGTAAAAACATAGATATAACGAAATTGTCACAACAGTTGAAACAAGAACCCTTTATCCAAAATGTCAAAATTTATAAACGTTATAAAATGAAACCATATTAATCGTAGAATAAAATAGCTAAATATTTAAAAGTTGTTAAAAAAACTAATAACCTTTTTACTAACTCCTGACATTCTCACTTTTTAAAGAGAGGGGGCAGAAGTCCCATGAAAATGGGTTTAGAGAGGTTTAGAAGAGAGGGGTCAGGGTGTCTTGATATTTTACAGGATTTGATATAATGAGTTTATGTTTATAAGAAAGAAGAAAAATCAAAGTGGTAGTATTAGTATTCAAATTATTTCAAAAAGAGGCGGTAAATATAGGGTTGTAGAGAGTGTAGGTTGTAGTAAAGATAAGAAAGAAATTGAGATTTTATTTCAAAAGGCAAAAGAACGACTCAAGGAGTTAGAGCCTTCGCTTTTAGACTATCTTGAATATAGTTCTTCCTAAAGAAAACTATCAAACAAAGATATAAGAGTTATTGGAGATGAGCTTATATTTGGTAAAATTTTTGATGATTTAGGATGTGCAAAAATAGCTTTTGAGAACAAAAAGAAAAGGGATATTTTTCGCCATCTTATTCTAACCTGCTTCCCAAAAATTGGGCCAAGATCAGAGTTAGAGTATAATAAAACTACTGGAGTAGCAGATGAAGAAAAGATTCAGTGAAGAGAAGGTTGTAAAAATATTACAAGAGGTTCAAAAAGCGGATACCCAAAGAGAAGTTATTCGCAAATATAATATAAGTGAGCAGACATTTTACAAATGGAAATGTATGTATGGCGGGATGAGCGTAAGTGAGGTAAAAAGACTCAAAGAACTTGAAAAAGAGAATGCCAAGCTCAAAAAACTTCTATCAGAGCAACTACTGGTTAACGAAGCGCTCAAGGAAATAACAGAAAAAAAGTGGTAACGTCCACTGCAAAAAGAGAAGCTGTAAAAATGATGATGAGTCATAAGATATCCCAGCAGCGGGCATGCAAAGAGATAGGTATTAGCCGTTCCCAGTTTGTATATGAACCCAAGCAACCTAAGAAAGACAAACCTTTGAGGGATTTACTCAAAAGTATAAGTGAAATCTATCCACGCTTTGGATACGGGCGTATAGCGGTAATGCTAAGCTGGCGATTAAAAGAGACCATAAATATCAAAAGAGTATATCGGATATGGTATATGCTAAACCTCCAACTTCCAAAGAAGAGACCAAAAAGAAAAAGACTAGAAACCAATCCAATAAAAATGTGTTCACAACATACAAATCATGTATGGAGTAGTGATAGAGCTGCCAATGGACAAAAGCTTAAATCAATTACTAACTCTGTAATTGGACCCACTTTTTGGAGCAGGTCAATGGAGAAAATGAATTTGCAAAAAGAATCACATTAATGGCATAGAATCATTTTGAAGTTATGCTAAAATGAGATTATATAAATTTAAAGGACTCTCTTCTAAAGACAAATTCAATTTACACTTAAAAGAGTGCGAGTTTATTTAATAATCGTCATAATGATTTATTAAAATTCTTATAAAAAACTTTATAGAGGAACCTCTAAACTAGTCTTGACCCTTAAAATATAATGAGTGCCATATGTTATGGACTTATACATACACTTGACATAGATAAAAAAATGTATTATAATTTCAGCCGAATTTGAGGGGTTGCCTCTCAAATCTTGGGGTGTCGCCAAGCGGTAAGGCAGCGGGTTTTGGTCCCGCCATTCGGGGGTTCGAATCCTCCCACCCCAGCCACTTTCTTCAATAACGCGGGATAGAGCAGTCTGGTAGCTCGTCGGGCTCATAACCCGAAGGTCGGGGGTTCAAATCCCTCTCCCGCAACCAAAGAAAAATCCCCAGAAATCACCGAAAAATCGAATAAACAAGCTGCTACTTCTCTTCAAAATAATTTAGCTATCTTGTCAAAAATATCAACTTTTTATGAACATTTATTGCACAGATTGTAAAGACGCAAACAAAATTGTAAAGACGCAAACAAAATGACAGTTTTTTTCAAGTGAAATGACAGTATGTGTTTAAAAACTTAGGATTTTAGGCATTTTTGAGATATTTTAAGGAACTTAGAAAAAGATACTGTCAAGTTTTGTTCGCAATTTTCCTTCCCAGCAAGTTATATTTCATTGCATATCAAGCAGCTTTAAGCTGCGCTTCATAGATTTCCATCACCTCTTGAAGCTTTTGTGGATGAATATAACTTCTCTCAATCTCCCAGTCTTCAGTGTACTCCATCAAGTATGTAGCAATGAGCCTGAGATAAGACTCTCTTGATGGAAATATTGAGACAACTTTTGATCTTCTTCTGATCTCTTTGTTTATTCTCTCAAGTATATTGGTAGAACTTATCCTCCTTTTATCAATTTGCGGGAAGTGATAAAACTGCAGTGAATCTTCTAGTCCTTCTTGAAACACTTCAATTGCTTCAGGGAATTTTTTGCGAAACTCCTCTATAATCATCTGTGCTATCATGAATGCATCTTTTTTGCTCTCTTGTAGCCAAATAGTTTTAAGTTTGGCTGCAAATTTCTCTTTTGCTTTAGGTGGAACATGAGCCAGGATATTACGCATAAAATGGACTTTACACCGTTGCCATGATGCGCCAATAAAACTCTCTTTGAAAGCCTTTTGAATCCCTAAATGTGCATCACTGACAAGAAGGGCAATCTTTTCTATGCCTCTTTTGTCAACAGCAACCCAAAAATGTACCACTTCGGCAATGTAAAAATGCACCACCTGTTACATTGAGAAACTAACTGTTTAACCCTGTAAAAATACCTGCTTTTCTTTTTTGCTTAAGCCTATAGCTTTCACCCTGAATGTTTAAGATATGACTGTGATGAATAAGTCTATCAAGTATTGCAGTAGTCAATGCTTCATCATTGTTAAGTACCTCCTTGAATTTGGTAAAGTTAAGATTGGATGTGATTATGATCGAGCCGCTCTCGTATCTTTTGTTGATTACCTGGAAAAAGAGGTTGGCCTGATTTTCATTTAGTTTTATATATCCAAATTCATCTATTATCAAGAGTTTTGGGATATTTATCACTTTTTTAAAATAGTCGTTCAATCTGCCTGCCTGCTGGGCTATTTCAAGCTGCAATAGCAGATCTGCAGCGGTAATAAACCTGGTCTTTATTCTATTTTGTGTTGCTATATATCCCAAGGCTATGGCAAGATGGGTTTTTCCTACACCGCTTGGACCAATAAGCAGGATATTTTCGGCATTATCTATAAACCTTAGAGTAGATAGTTCATTTATCATATTTTTATCTACAGATGAGCTTTTAAAGTCAAACATCTCTAAAGTTTTAACCTTTGGAAATCCCGCCAATCTAAGAGTGGTTTCTTTGGACCTTTGAATCTTTTTTTCATACTCATACTCAAATAGTTTCAATAAAAACCGGGTATATGAGAGATTCTCTTTCATAGACTGTTCTGCGATATATGAGTAGCTCTCTTGTATTGCCGGTAATCTGAAAATTAGGGCATACTCTTTTATTCTTTCATCTATAGAGGCTGCTTCATATGATATGCTCTTTTTTTGTATTGATTTATTGCTACTCATTTACAGCTTCCTGTAACAAATCCTCATAATCTTTCAAAGAGGTTTGTGGTTCTATTTTTACTTTATCATCCAATATTTTTAAATAAAGTTTATTATCCTCTTTTGAATATTCGGTTTTTCTAAAAAAGTTGTTGTTTTTATCTATTGACACAAAAACCTTTTTGTTTGTAGAATTACTTTTCGTATGTATCATTAATGAACTCCTCGGCTCTGCTGTTTTTACAAGTGGCAGCAGAGCCTTCTTTTCTATTTCAAACAGTTCTCTCGGTTTTTGCTTCAGTGTAGAATGTACTCTATTACTTGTAATCTCAAGCCAGCTAAATATTTGTGAATTTAAAAGCTTACAATCGATGACAAGAGAAGAATTTTTCAGCTTTGCTTTTAAGGGTATATAGAAGTTTCTTTTCAAATATCCTATATATCTTTCAACTTTCCCTTTCGTTTTAGCTCTATATGGTTTGCATAGAAGTGGATTGAAACCGTAGTCTCGTGAAAAATCAAGAAACTTTTCATTAAATTTGTGTTTTCCTGCTCCATATGCGTTTCTTTTTATTACAACACTTTTTAGGTTATCATAAAGTATATTTTTAGGTATTCCGCCAAAGTAAGAATATGCTTTTTTATGGCAATCTTCAAATGTCTCATATCTCATATTGTCCGTAAAACAGACGTATGTATATCTGCTGTATCCAAGTATCATTATAAATGCATATATTGGATTTTTGCCGCCTTTTATAACTGTCCAGTCAACTTGAGCTTGCTCACCAGGCAAAGTCTCAAATCTTACAATACTCTCCTCTTTTAAAGGCATAAACTTTTTATATAAATCACTTACAAAGCTTTGAACAACTCTTCCTTTTCCTTCATATCCCATATCCAAAATCTCCCTGTAAATAACAGTGGAAGGGATTTTATCTGGCAAAGCCTCTTTTACTCTTTTTTCAATATACGATTTAAAAGTATCGAGCTTCGATTTGTAAACAACTTTTTTCCTTGGTTTCAAACTCTCTTCCTTGAGTCTTTTTGAAATTGTTCTTCTATCTAAACCGGTAATTCTCGATATCCCCCTTATGCTGTACCCCTGCTTTTTTAAAGTGTGTATCATTACAAACTCCTCATAGCTTATCATTTCATCCAATCTCCCTCTTTAAAACTAAAGAAGAAGATTTTACAAAATCTTCTATTTTTTAACTTCGTAGATAGTACATTTTCACTTTGCCGTTATGGTGTATTTTAGCATTGCCGATGACATCTTTGTTTGAGTTTATCAAAAAAACTCTTCCAGCTCTCTACGCTTTCATTGACAAAAGGCTCGATCGCCAATACTTCTCTTTTTCCTTCCAATGTCACACCATAGGCTATCATAATAGCAGTAGATACCACTCTTCCTTCATAGTTTCTCACTTTCTCATACAAAGCATCAACCCAAACGAATGGATACTCTTTTTGCAGCGGTCTGTTTCGAAACTCTTTTACTTGTTCATCTAGCCCTTTATTGATTTGAGATACTTGCGAAGCACTAATATTTTCTATCCCCAACTCTTTGGCCAAACGCTCTATCTTTCTTGTGGATACTCCATTAACGTATGCCTCTTGTACCATTGCAATTAAAGCCTGTTCGCTCCTTTTTCTCTCTGTTATGAAAAATGGAATATAGCCTCCTTTTCTGATCTTTGGAACCATCAGATATACAGTGCCTAGTCTTGTATCGAATCTTCTTGGACGATAACCGCTGAAATAGCTTTTTCTCTCACTATTATGCTCACCTTTTTTAGCTCCAACTTTCATCTCGGACTCTATCTTCATCAACTGTTCCATCATCCATTTCATCATTGATAAAAGTGGATCTTCATCAACTACAAACTGTGTCATTATCTCTTTGAATATTTTTGTTTCATCTATTTTTTTGCTATTATTCCTCATGGATAGGCTTCCTCCTGTTTGCTTTATTCCTCACTGGGAAGTCTATCCAACTCTTTTGAAGATTTCAAAATCTCAAAAAGAGTCTTCAAGTAAAATTGCGAACTTTAGTGTACACTATCAAAGGGATATGCGATAAATCTTTTCGATATGATTCGCTATGTCGTTGTAGCTCATCCCAAGAGCATACATCGATAGAATCTTCTCTTCGATTTCGTCACTAATTGTGGTTTTTCGTTTCGATTACACTCACATCACTGCAAACAGAAGGTGTTTTTTAACTATTTGTGGTTCGAATGAGCCTTCTCTATCTCTTGGAGTAGCTAACTCAAATTTACCGTCACTACTTTTTATCTTTTTCCTGTTATAACCGTTCCTACGATTCTTTTTACCCTTTAAAACTTCATCGGCTATATGGGATTCAATCTCGGCTTCTAATGCAGCTTCTACTAACTGCTTCACCAATGAAGCTAAAACCTCATCTTTGTCACTTATCCTCTTACCTGCAAGCAGTTCTTTTACTGCTTTGTTAAAATCAAATTTCTCCTCCATGTCAGTCCTTTCTTTCTCTTTATTCTATCTAACTGACACGAAATTTCTAACGCTCCCTAAAAAAGTTGTCTTGACAAATGGGGTAGTTTAGCCTTTGCCTATTTTGATTTAAAACATAATCTTGACTCTTGTCCCATAACCTTTCTTGCTATATATTTTTATAGTCAAACCATGATAATCAAGTATCCATTTTGCAAGGGCTAGTCCTATACCATATCCTTGGCTGAAACTACTTTCTTGATAAGAAAATTGAAAAATTTTTTTATAATTAGATTTTTGAATTCCAGCTCCCCAATCCTTGATTATTAAGAAGTTTTTTTTATGTGAATGTAAAACAATCAAGATCTTTTTTCTCTCTGTTGAATATTTTATGGCATTTCCTATAATATTTTGAAGTGCTATTTTTATCAAATCTTTATCTCCATGAATATGTATCAAGCCATTTTGCAAAAATGTGATTTTAATATCTGATTGTAAAGAGTGAATAATATCTTGAATAACTTCATTGATACAGATACGATTTATTGTATTTAAATTATAGTAGTTTGAAAGATAAAGGAGTCTATCAATTATTTTAATAGTTTGAAGTAATTCTTTATGTAAACGGTCTAATTCAAGATTGCTTATATGTTCTATGCTCATCAATATACGAGTTAACGGTCTTTTTATTTCATGGGCCAAATAGAGATTAAACTGTTTTAATCCATCATTTTGGAGTTGCAAATTAAATAACTTTTTGTTGCACATAAATATTATGGATTTTAGTTCACTTGGGAAGCTTTGATAAGATAAATAGTTTCTATTTTCAATAGCATATTTATATCTATTTAATGCTCTTAATACAATAAAATATCTTATTGTAATACCAACTAAAATAAAAAAAGATAGTGCTATTATGAGAGTTATAATAGGTTCATATATCATTGATAACATATCCGACTCTTTTGATATTTTGAATAAAATCTTTTTTTCCAAGTTTTTTTCTTAATCTATAAATTAAAACATCAACAAGATTAGACTCAATATTTTTTCCTTCATTTTCTATTAATCGTTCTACAATTTCAGACTTTCCTATAATCCTATTTTTATTAACCATCAGTAACTTCAAGATTTTAAACTCTTGAGGAGTTAGTCTTACTCTTTTATTTCCTACATAAACATTTCTTGAAAAAATATTTAAACATACATCATCAATACGAATAATATTTGTCGCTAAATTATATTTTATTTTGACAATATTTTTAAGTTTCATTATAAGTTCTCTTGTATCAAAAGGCTTTGGAAGATAATCATATGCTCCTAATTGTAATCCTTCAATTTTATAATTAATGTCTCCTAAAATACTAATGATTAAACATGGAATATCAATTTTTTTCCGATTTATGTATTGAAGAAGTTTGATACCATCACCATCAGGCAAGACTCTATCAAGTATGATTACATCATACACTCTCTTTATTTCAAGTTTGTATATGCTTTCTTCAATTGAGTCTGTGAATTCTACATCGATTTTTTCACGTGTAAGACTATCTTTAATAATTTTTTGAATATTTTCATCATCTTCAATACATAAAACATACATTTTTTTGGCTCCTTTTATTCATTTTTTATTCATTTTAAAAATGTAAAATTATTTTAAATTCTAACTTTTACTTGAAAGGTTGCCACAAATATGCTACAAAATATTATATTTAAAAAAAATTCAATACATCTGAAACTCTATACTGTTTTAGGAATAATGAGTTTGATCATATTAAGCGAAGGAGTTGCGTCTTTATATTTAGCCAAACAGATGCAGGAGCGAATTGATAGTATTTTTACTCAAGAAATTGTCTCTCTTGAACTGTTAAGCGATCTAAAAGGTGCTCTTTATAGAATTCGCGATAGGACATTGCGGCTTGTTGATGCAGAGCCAGAACAAGAATTGTTACATCACCAAGAAATAATTAAAAAACAGTTAAAAAGGATTACTGAAAAGATTGATCTATATGATAATACACGATTATCGGAAAAAGAGAGGCAACTATTGCAGCAATTTAAAGAAAATTTAACTCAATATGTTCAAATCATTCAAAAAAAAATTTATCCTTTGGTAAAAACCACCAATCTATCTTCAAAAAAGAGAGAAAAACTTATAAATGATCTTTTATATCACATAGCACTAAAAGAGTTTCGTGAAACAAGAGCTGCTTTAAATCAACTTTTAGATTATCAGATTCAACGTGCGCATTTGCGGCAACAACACAGCCAAAATTTATATTTTAAACAAAAGACAATAATCATAGCCGCTCTCGTTTTTTTAGGTGCAATAGTAATACTTTTAATAAAAAGCCTCATTCAATCCATTGTATCTCCTCTTCATAAAATCAATGAAGCGCTGCAAAAGATAGCAAACGATGATTTGGATGCGAGAATTATGATCAGTACTGACGATGAGTTTTCTTTAATTGCTGAAGAGATCAATAGAAACATTATGCGTTTACAACAGACACTAAAAAATCTTGATAATCTTAGTAAATATGATATATTGACAAAACTACCAAACCGGAAATATTTTCAAGACTTTTTAAATAAAACTATCAAAGAATATAATCAAAAATCAGTCAAATTTGCTTTAATTCTTATTGATTTAGACAATTTTAAATTTATCAATGATAATTTTGGACATCCTGCTGGAGATAAACTGCTAAAAATTGTTGCAACCAGACTTCACAATACACTAAGAAAAAAAGATTTTGTAGCAAGATTAGGTGGGGACGAATTTGGCGTTATTATAAAAGATGTAAAAAATCCTATATATGTTGGAAATATCGCAAATAAAATCATTGATTTCTTACAAGAGCCAATAAAAATTGATGATACTATCGTATATATTACTGCTTCTTTGGGTATTTTTGTACCTACTGATGAAAAAACAGATCCTAAGAAAGCTTTATCCTATGCCGATATTGCCATGTATAAAGCAAAGAGGAACGGAAAAAATAGTTACAGATTTTTTGATGATTCAATGTTTGAAGAGTTAAAATGTTTACAATTACTTGAACATGACATTCGTCAGGCTATAGAAAATAATGAATTTGTTCCCTATTTTCAAGCGATAATCGATCTAAAAACGGAAAATATTGTAGGATATGAAACACTGCTTCGGTGGAAAAAAGAAGACAAAACTTTGCCCCCCTCTTACTTTATCCATATTTTAGAAAGCAAAGGATATATCGTAGAGGTTACATATCAGATCATAGAAAAGGTTTTTCAGTTTATTACTCATAATAGATATAGAGGTTTTGTTACGATCAACCTCTCTTTACTGCAATTTTATGATAGAAATTTTTTAAATTTTTTGCATGAGATGCAAAAAAAATATCCAGAAATTTCATCAAATCAAATCATTTTTGAACTAACGGAGACTATATTTGCCGAAAATATATCTATTATACAAGAAATGATGCTACTTATTGAAAAAGAGGGATATAGATTTGCACTTGATGATTTTGGGACAGGATATTCATCGCTATTTTATATCAAAGATTATAATTTAGATACGATCAAAATCGATAAATCCTTTATACAAAATATTTTTTCCGATCAAAAATTAAGAAAACTTCTGGATGTAATTATCTCTATGTCAGATTCATTGAAGATACCGTTGGTTATAGA
Source organism: Nitrosophilus labii (assembly GCF_014466985.1). Taxonomy (NCBI): domain Bacteria; kingdom Pseudomonadati; phylum Campylobacterota; class Epsilonproteobacteria; order Nautiliales; family Nitratiruptoraceae; genus Nitrosophilus; species Nitrosophilus labii. Next base: position 1,075,150 of record NZ_AP022826.1, on the reverse strand, counting down.
AGGTGTTGAAGATCAAAAGACTATTGATTACTTAAAGCAATACATAAATTATCAAATAAAAATCCAAGGATACTACTATTTTCCTCCTCTACCTATGGAAGAGATTGAAGCAATGATAAAAACCAGATAAAAAGGGAGTTCAAATGCAAAATATTTCTATAAAAAAGGTGTTAATGGCTATTCCGGCCATCTTGATCGTCGTTTTTGTGATTTTATATTTCACCATTGCATCTAGTATAGATAGTATCCAGGATAAAAGCCAAAAAGCCTCGCTTGCCAACAAGATCATCAAACTGATGCTTGAAGCAAGAGTGGCAGAAAAAAACTATATACGAAGAAAAGATGAAAAATACGCTAAGGAAGTTTTGAAACTCATTGATCACAATATAAAAATAGCAAAACATCTACAATCAAGTTTTACCCAAAAAGAGAACCAAAAGCTTGTAGAAAGAGCCATTCAAAGGCTTTTGGAATATAAAAAACTTTTTTATAGATATGCCCAAATCCGAGATGAAGCTATTAAAAAAGAACAAAAATTGGTTGACTTAGCAAACAGGGTCGAAGAGAGCGCCAGAAAAATTGAAATCATACAAAATGGTCAAAGAGATAGGGTAATACGCTCTCATAAAGCTTCTGCTCAAGAAATTATTGATGAAGTAGAGGAAGCAGCGCTTTCCAATAAGATCATTATGAGCTTAATGCGAATCAGAATAGCTGAAAAAAACTATCTGCGTAGAAAGAACGACGAATATGTCAAAACAATTCTTTCAAAAATCGAAAAAATCAACCAGTTAGCTATTCAACTAAGAACTTCGCTGGATAGTGCAAAAAACAAGAAAATGGTAGATTCATTGACATCAGCTTTAAAAAATTATAAGAAAACTTTGATGGAACTGATTGAACTAAGAAACTCCATGAATAGCATATCTTCTCAAATGAAAAATGCCGCAAGAAAAACCATAGATACACTTGTACGTTTACGGGAAGATCAGAAAAAAGAGAAAGAGGCAATGATCCAAGCATTAAAGATCAAACTTACGATTATTTTCGTTGCAGTAGGTTTAATTATAAGTGCTCTTCTTATATTTGTAGCTTTAATGATCGGTAAAAACCTAGACAATATTAAAAGAGCAGCACAAAACTTGGCCGGTGGAGAGGGAGATCTTACGAAAAGAATCGATATAGAGGGAAAAAATGAGATTGCCCAAGTAGCATTTTATATCAATAAATTTATAGAAAAAGTTAAAAGTGCAATTAATGAAGCAAAAAATGTAAGCAATGAAGCCTCTTCTATTTCTAATGAACTCTCAGCTACGTCTTTGGAAATAGGTAAAAGAGTGGAAGATGAATCCTCTTTGGTCAAAATTATCGATTCTAATGCAAAAAATACGGCAAAAGATGCAGCTTTCGTTGAGAGTAAAGTTCGTGAAATGACAGAAATCTCTGAAAATTCATATCAAGCTCTCAATGATGCCGTAGAACATATCAACACTCTTGTAGAAAAAATCAAATATACAAGTATTAAAGAAGGAAAACTTTCCAATCAAATGAAAAAGTTACAAGAAAGCGCTTTTGCAATTAAAGATATTTTAAAACTTATCGGGGATATTGCCGAACAGACAAATCTACTTTCACTCAACGCTTCCATCGAAGCTTCTCGTGCAGGAGAACATGGAAAAGGTTTTACTGTGGTGGCTGAAGAGGTCAGAAAATTAGCAGAAAAAACGCAAAAAAATTTAGATGAGATCAATAAAACGATCATTAACATAACTTCTGCTATTGAAAAAACAAGCAAACATATGCAAAATAACGCTAATGAGGTAATGCAAACCGTTAAAATAGCTAATATTGTAGAAACAAATATTGGTAATGTGATTCGTTTGATGGAAGATTCAACAGAAAAAGCGAAAGAGAGTTCAATTTCTGTGGATAATCTCAAAGAAAAAGTTGCTGAAATTGCACAAAAAATCAACCAACTCAACGAAGTATCTATGTCAAATGCCAGAAGTGTAGAGGAGATAGCCTCAGCAGCTGAACATTTAAATAATATTATTGAAAAACTTGATTCTCATCTTTTCAAATTTAAAAGTTGATTCAAGGTTTAAACATTGCAAGAAAAAGTACCTACAAAACTTATCCTAATTTGGGCTTTAACGGGTGGACCGGGACTCATTGGAAAAATTATCAGCTCTCTTTGTCCACCAAAAAAAGAGAGTTTTGTCATTGCTTTACATATGGATCCCTTGGGAATTTCTTCATATGCAAATAGACTATCTGGATTTTGTGGTTTCACAGTTGATCTAGTGACGGAAGATTATTACGCTGACCTGCTCCAAAAAGTGGGTCCAATTACAGAGTTAGTAATTGATTTAAGCTTTTGTCCATTGGCAGCTCTATCACTACTCCATACATGATTTGTATGTTGTGAACACATTTTTATTGGATTGGTTTCTAGTCTTTTTCTTTTTGGTCTCTTCTTTGGAAGTTGGAGGTTTAGCATATACCATATCCGATATACTCTTTTGATATTTATGGTCTCTTTTAATCGCCAGCTTAGCATTACCGCTATACGCCCGTATCCAAAGCGTGGATAGATTTCACTTATACTTTTGAGTAAATCCCTCAAAGGTTTGTCTTTCTTAGGTTGCTTGGGTTCATATACAAACTGGGAACGGCTAATACCTATCTCTTTGCATGCCCGCTGCTGGGATATCTTATGACTCATCATCATTTTTACAGCTTCTCTTTTTGCAGTGGACGTTACCACTTTTTTTCTGTTATTTCCTTGAGCGCTTCGTTAACCAGTAGTTGCTCTGATAGAAGTTTTTTGAGCTTGGCATTCTCTTTTTCAAGTTCTTTGAGTCTTTTTACCTCACTTACGCTCATCCCGCCATACATACATTTCCATTTGTAAAATGTCTGCTCACTTATATTATATTTGCGAATAACTTCTCTTTGGGTATCCGCTTTTTGAACCTCTTGTAATATTTTTACAACCTTCTCTTCACTGAATCTTTTCTTCATCTGCTACTCCAGTAGTTTTATTATACTCTAACTCTGATCTTGGCCCAATTTTTGGGAAGCAGGTCATAGGCTTTGGTATGAAAATTGAAGAAAAATGAGTGTTTTTCAGGGAGGACTATTTATCATCAACCGATTTTAAACCGAAAAACTTTATAATAGGTTTAGCTTCTGCAAATAGTGCGGTGTGGATTATCATTTTACTCCTTTAATTTATAAAAATATTATAAAGGATTTTTGTGGATATTGAAAGTATTAAAAAAGAAAGAAAATCTTGGCTTAAGTGGAAAAATATAGCTCCTCTAAGAGAATTACTTTCAATACTTCCCGATATTAATGTAAGCAAAATAGAACTCGAAGATGTTGTGAAAATAGAAGGTGAAGTTACAAAGCAGCAAAGAGAGTATATAAGTGAGGTTTCTTTAGCTCTAAGACCTTGGAGAAAAGGTCCTTTTGATATTTTTGGTACCTTTATAGATAGTGAATGGAAAAGTAATATCAAATATAACCTTTTAAAAAAACATTTTCATCTAAAAGGAAAGAGCGTAGCCGATATCGGCTGTAACAACGGATATTATATGTTTAGAATGTTAAAAGAAAAACCAAAAGAGATAGTCGGGTTTGATCCTTCTCCCCTATTTAAAACGCAGTTTGATTTTATCAATCGTTACGTAAAAAGCGATATTGTTTATGAGCTTTTAGGAGTAGAACATCTTCCTTTTTATCATAAAAAGTTCGACGTAATTTTTTGTTTGGGGGTTTTATATCACAGGAGCGATCCTATAGTGATGCTTAAGTGGCTAAAACAGGGTCTAAAAAGAGATGGAGAAGTCTATCTGGATACTTTTTATATTGAAGGAGAAGAACCTATAGCGTTATGTCCTGCTAAAACATACTCAAAAATTTCCAATGTGCATTTTGTTCCTACTGTTGCGGCTTTGAAAAACTGGTGCGAAAAAGCGGGATTTGATAGTTTTGAGGTTTTGGCTAAAAAACCTACTACATTTGAAGAACAGAGAAAAACTAAATGGATTTTAGGCGAGAGTTTAGAGGATTTTTTAGACAAAGATAATCCAAATTTGACTGTTGAAGGCTATCCTGCACCAAAAAGGGTATATGTAAGATTAAAAGTAGGTAGTTCTTAGTCTAGAGTCAAAAGTAGTAAAGTATAGAGTCGGTGAATTTTAATGAGCAATAAGCAATGAGGATCTAAAGGATAGAGTATGATTAAAGGGCTTTTGCTTGATATGGGTGGAGTTTTGTACGAAGGAGATAAAATCATTGATGGCGCTTTTGAGGCGATAGAGGAGTTGAAAAAAGATTATAAGATCAGGTTTTTGTCAAATAGTAGTAGAGCAACTCCTAAATCACTTATTGAAAAATTGAAAAAATTTGGATTTGATATCGATGAAAGTGAGCTTTTTACGGCTTTAAGTGCAGCAAAACTCTTTTTGAAAAATAGAAAATCTTCCGCTTATATAATAGCTACTGAGGAAGCTAAAAACTATTTTGAAGAGCTTAAAGAGTTTGAACAAAATTTTGTTTTAGTGTGTGATGCATATAAAAATTTTTCATACGACTCTTTGAACGAAGCTTTTAGACTTTTGGAGAAAGATTTTAGCTTCATAACTACAAATATAAACAGATATTTTAAAGATAGTGATGGAATGCTGAGTCTAGATGCGGGAGGTTTTGTAAAATGCTTAGAGTACGCAAGCGGTAAGGTTGCAAAAGTTTTAGGTAAACCAAATTGCGAATTTTTCTCTTTGGCTATTAAAAGTATGGGAGTTGAAAAGAACGAAGTTTTAATGGTCGGTGACGATATTGAAGGAGATATTTTGGGAGCAAAGGCTTGCTGGCTTAAGACTGTAATGGTAAAGAGTGGAAAATTCAAAAAGGAGGACCTCTTAAAAGGAAAACCTGATTTTTTGATAGATAGTATCAAAGATTTACCAAAACTTTTAAAGGAGATTTGATGAGAGTTTACGGGATAAAAACTTGTGGTAGCGTAAAAAAAGCTTTAAAATTTTTAAAAGACATAGGAGTCGAGTTTGAGTTTATTGACTTTAAAAAGGAATCTGTAGGGTGTGATAAAATAGATGAATGGCTAAAAAAGGTTGATATAAATACCTTATTTAACTCTCGTGGAACCAAATATAGACAGCTAAAACTAAAAGAGCTAAATCTGGATGATGAGGGAAAAAGAGAGTGGCTTTGTAAAGAGAACCTACTTATAAAAAGACCGGTAATCGAGCTTGATAACGGCGAAGTATTGGTAGGATTTGACGAAGAGGTATATAGGGAGGTGTTTAGTGGAGCTTAAAACTCATAAAAAGATAGATTCTCGCTTTAGCGGAGAGGTTTTGGAGTTAAAGGAGGGATATAGTAAGATTTTATTGAGAACGATTTCTGAGATGGCGGCCGACGAAGAGGGTTTGGTACATGGGGGTTTTACCTTTAGCGCAGCCGACTTTGCAGCGATGTGTGCAGTCAATGAGCCTTATGTGGTTTTAACGGGGGCTGATGTGAAGTTTTTAGCGCCTGTAAAAATTGGACAAGAGGTTTTGTTTGAAGCAAATGTGATAGAAAATGATGGCAAAAAATCAAAAGTTGAAGTTGTAGGCAGAGTAGGGGAAAAAGAGGTTTTCAAAGGAATTTTTAAAACTTATACTCTTGATAAACATGTACTTGATAATCGTTAGGATATTATATTTAAGGGCAATATCGCCCTTAAATATGTGTTATTTTCTATCGAAGTGATATATAGAATGGTGTGAAGCTCTCTCACCATCTTTCCAGACTATATATGAAGATTTGAGATGATTGTTATTATTTGAAAGTTCCAAAATTATTTTGTGTACGTGCGCTTCATCTGAGTCGCATACTTCACTTCTCTCCATATCACAATCAAAAACTAGTCTCTCTTTTGTGCTCTCTTTAGTATTGAAAATGAAACTGGGTTGATTTCTTTTTGCACAATAATGTGTCGCTAATAACTCGTTACACTCATTAAAATCATCACAGTGATACATCGTAACCATCTGTTTCATAGTATTTGGCAAAAGATCTTCTTGCAAAGTTGAGTCTCTAGCTATAACTTTATATGCAACACCTGTTTTGTCGGTTCCCAAAAGTCTTTTTACCGCCGGATGTTCATGAGCGCCTGTTGTGCCAATCTGTTTCTCTTTTGGCGATAGTTTCCAGTCCCCTTTTAAAACCTCTTTCATATACTCAAAGGCCTCTTTAGGTTGCATTTGCGCTAAAAGAGGAGCCGAAGAGATAATAGTAACGCTCACTATTGTGTTTATTAATCTTTTCATCTATCACTCCTTATTTTTATCTATAAAATAAACAATTATGTTTATAGTATATTATAATTATTTATAATATACTTAAAAATATTCATAAGTTATATTTATGTTCTTGGTAAAAAAATTATATTATAGATTTTTATATAAGTTAGGAAAAAATCTATTGAATATTTGATTTATATAGCCCTTAGCCAGTAATCCACATGTTTTTGTTCGTTTTTTATAGTAGTTGGTTCACCATGGCCCGGATATACTGGTTTGTCATATCTAATCTCTTTAAATCTTAAAAGGCTTTTTTTCATATCTTCAGGATTACTATATGGAAAATCTACTCTTCCAATGCTTCCACGGAATATAAAATCTCCACTAAACCAGGCCTCTTCAAACTCTATTACACAACATCCTGGAGTATGTCCAGGAAAGTGTAAAAACCTAAATCTTATACCTTCTAAATCAATTATATCTTCGTTGTTTACTAAAAAATCAGCTTTACTTTTCGGTTTTCCCATACTAAACTGATCATTTTCCAAAAAGAACGCATCTTTATGGTGAATAAAGATAGGAATGTTAAATATCTTTTTTACCTCTGCGTTTGACCAGACATGATCGAAATGTCCGTGTGTATTTAAGATGGCTACAGGGTTTTTTACATTTTTTTCTATCCAAGATGTTGCACCGACTCCTGGATCTATGATAATATCTCGATCATTTATTGTTACTATATAGCAGTTTGTTTGATATTGGCCCATAGGTTTATATTTTAGTTGCATATCTTTCCTTAAAGGTTTTGTGATGAATTTTTATAAAAGTTTAGAAGAGATTATTTTAACATCAAATCCTTATGAAAAGATTGATAGATTTAAAAAATTTTACGAAAAATATAAAAATGGCAAAGTTGAGTTTGAAAAAGGTTTTACTCCTACTGTTTTTGAAAAACCCTCATTTAGCGATTATTGCACTATTGTAAGTCCAAAAGATGTACCAAAACGAGGTAAGTTTGACACAAAAGAGGGCAGAGCTATTTTGCTTCACGCAATAGCTCATATCGAATACAGCGCTATAGATCTAGCGTTAGATGCGGCTTATAGATTTTTAGATATGCCCAAAAAGTTCTATGATGATTGGCTAGAAGTTGCTGATGATGAGTGTAGACACTTTTTAATGATAGATGAACTATTAAAAGAACTAGGGTTTAAATACTCAGATTTTGTAGTTCACAGCGCTCTTTTCGAAGCTGGAAAAAAGAGCTTAAAACTTATTGAGAGAATGGCAGTAGTTCCTAGATATCTTGAAGCAAACGGACTTGACTCCAATCTGAAAATAGTGAAAAAATTATCTTCTTTTAAAGATAATTTTACCCAAAAAATAATAAATGCACTTGATATTATTTTATATGAAGAGATTTTTCATGTGAAAAAAGGAGATTTTTGGTTTAGATGGGCTTGTGAAAAAGAGGGGATTAAAGATTATAAAAAAGCTTATTTTGACGTAGTTGAAAAGATATATCCCGGAACACTACATAGTAAACCTTTTATAAATATTGAAGCGAGAAAGAGTGCTGGATTTAGTTGTGACGAGATCAATATGTTATCGAGAAAAATTATCTGTTAAAATTTTTTTGTTTAAATAATTTTACTATATTTAGAAGAATTGATTAAGGTATATTTTAGTATAATGGAACAAGTATATTTGTAAAGGAGAAATTATGAAAAAAGAGATTCCTTTTTACATTCCAGATATTGGAGATAAGGAGTTAGAAGAGATAAAAGAGGTTCTTTCATTAAGCTCAGAGTCTAAGATAGAGAAACTTGAAAAAGATTTTGCGAAATATGTTGGAAGCGAATTTGCACTAACTACTTCAAGCGGGACGGGAGCGTTGCACCTTTCAATGACCGCAATCGATCTGAAAAGAGGTGACAAAATCATCTGTTCTGTAAACGCATTTCCAAATGTTCCGGAAGTTGTTAGACATTTTGACGCTGAACCAATATTCGCCGATATAGATATTGATGATTTTAATATTGACCTAGATGCTTTAGAAGAGATCTTGTCAAACAACAGATCCAAAAAACTAAAAGGTGCTATCATTAACCATGTGGGAGGTCAGCCAACAGATCTGGATAGACTTTATGAAATCGCTCAAAAATATAATATTTTAATTATCGAAGATGCCAGCGAAGCTTTGGGTGCTACTTATAACGGACAAAGAATAGGTTCAACCGGAGCCGATATAACAACTTTTAGTTTCAATCCACATTTAAGAGAGTCTGTCAGTAACGGAGGTATGCTGGTAACTGATAATGAGGAATTAAACGATAGAGCAAAGCTTCTTAGAAATCACGCTATAGTTTCTCAAGAGTGGAACAAAGATGGAAGTTTAGGGTATATCTATGATGTTGTAGATATAGGTCTAAAATATGATATGAGTGAACTTGAAGCTGCTTTCAATCACGCTCAGCTCCAAAAAGTAGATAAAGCGATTAAAAGAAGACAAGAGATTGCAAAGATTTACGACAAAGAGTTGGAAGGTACGCCTCATATTACTTTGCCGGTGAAAAAAAGAGAACATACATATCAACTATACATCATTAAAATCGACAAAAACAGGGACTCTTTTGCAAGAGAGCTTGTAAAAAGAGGTGTATATGTAGGACTTCATTATATTCCATTGCATCTGTTAAACTATTACAAACAAAAATACAACTTAAGAGTTAACGATTTTCCTAACGCTCTTAGAAATTATCAGCAGATTTTGTCTATTCCTATACATGCGAAAATGAGTGATGAAGATGTCTATTATGTTATTGAACAGATCAAAGAGGTTGCGAAGACTAGAGTTTAATCAGGTGAAAAGTAACGAGTAACGAGTGAAAAAAAAGATTGTGGGTTGGATAGAGGGGTATTTTTATAACCCCTCTTTTTTTCAAAGAGTTTTATCTTTCTTTCTTCTGCCTTTAACGGCAATTTACTGTATCGTAGTAATATCTAAAAGATTTTTTTGCAGTGAAAAAGATTTTGGGCTGCCTGTGATTTCTGTTGGCAACTTGAGTGTTGGTGGAAGTGGAAAGACCCCCTTTATAATAGAACTTGCCAAAAGATATGAAGATGTTTTCGTAATACTTAGAGGCTATAAAAGAGAGCAAAAGGGGCTTTTGATAGTAAGCCGTAACGGCGAGATTTTGACCGATGTAAAAAAAAGCGGTGATGAGGCTATGCTTATTGCTTTAAAACTGCCAAATGCTACAGTTATCGTTTCCAAAAATAGAAGCAAAGCTATTGAAAAAGCAAAAGAGCTTGGTGCAAAAATAGTTCTTTTGGATGACGCTTTTCACAGATGCGAGATAAAAAAGTTCGATATTTTGATAAAAAATGATTTTAAAAACAGATTTTGTTTGCCTTCCGGTCCTTATAGAGAGCCGCTATTTTTCAAAAAGTATTCAGATATTGTAGTAGAAGAGGGAAAAGATTTTAAAAGGGATGTAAAAATACTAAATCCCACCCCCAATATGGTTTTGGTTACGGCAATAGCAAGGCCTAGAAGATTAGAGAGTTTTTTGCCGAAAAAGATAAAAAAGTTCTATTTTGAAGACCATCATTTTTTTGGCAAAGAAGAGATTGAAAAAATTGTAAAACAAGAAAACGCAACCTCTCTTTTAGTCACTCAAAAAGATGAAGTGAAACTGAAAGATATGGGTTTTAAACTATCTGTAATGGAGCTTGAGCTAAAAATCGATGAAGAAATTCTTAAAAAGATAGACAAATATGTGAAGGAGTTTTATGAAAAAGAAGATTCAAACCGTTCAGACGCTGCTTGATGCGTTGCCTTTCATAAAAGAGTTTAGAAATCAGATATTTGTTATTAAATATGGAGGGTCTGCTCAAACTGAACAGAAACTGAAAGAAAAATTTGCCGAAGATATACTTTTGATGTATCTTGTTGGTATAAAACCGGTTATAGTACACGGAGGAGGAAAAAAAATAACATCTATCTTGGATAGACTACAGATTCCTACCAAATTTATTGATGGACAAAGAGTTACTACTCCAGAAATAATGGAGATAGTAGAGATGGTTCTTAGCGGAGATATCAACAAAGAGATTGTCTCTTTACTAAACAATCACGGCGCAAAAGCGATAGGTATAAGCGGAAAAGATGCTCACTTTATCACAGCTCGTCCAAAAGATTTTGAAAAATTTGGCTATACGGGAGTTATTGAACATATAGATCCTGCGGTCGTATACAATCTTTTAAACGAAAAGTTTGTTCCGGTTATTGCTCCTATAGCTGCAAGTAACAAGCTGTCGCATCCTGGATATAACATAAATGCCGATCTAGCTGCTAGTAAAATAGCAGTTGCACTTAAAGCAAAAAAAGTTATATTTTTAACTGATACTCCAGGAGTTTTGGATAAAGATAAAAATCTTATTTCTACTTTGGATAAAGTGAGTATTGAAAAGCTAAAAAATGACGGAACAATTGCCGGAGGAATGATTCCGAAAGTTGACGCATGTTTGGAAGCGGTTGAAGGAGGGGTAGAAAAAGCTCATATAATCGATGGACGAATTGAACATTCCATTTTGCTTGAGATTTTCACAACCGCTGGTATAGGAACGCAAATTCTAAAATGAAATTGGAATTGGGAATTTGGAATTAGGAAAATGTATATAAATATGCATAGCAAAATCTAATTGAATATACTAATTGAATATACTAATTGAATATACTAATTGAATAAAAAATTTCTAAATTATATATTTGATATAAAATAGCACTAATTCCCAATTCCTATTTCCAAATTCCAAATATAAAGGATATAAATGCAACATATAGTGGTCTTTTCAACCGCATCAAATAAAGAAGAGGCTAAAAAGATAGCTAAAGTGTTGGTAGAAGTTAAACTTGCCGCATGTGTAAATATTGTTGATAAAATAGAATCTATTTATGAGTGGCAAGGAAAGATTCAAGAGGATAGCGAAGTTTTGATGATTATAAAAACTAAAAATGAACTTTTTGAATCTTTAATGAAGAAAATAAAAGAGCTTCACTCTTATGAAGTTCCAGAGATTATCGCTTTAGATATCAAAGATGGAAGTTATGATTATCTAAAATGGATAGATGAAGTAGTAAAAACCGTGACTAATAAAATATAAATAATCTATCCATAATTTGTTACTGATTACTTATCACTTACACTTTTAAGTATGGTAAAATTTCAAAAATTTTTGAAAGGTTAATGATGAACTTTATTGAAACAAGAGGTAATGACGGAATAAAGCCCGTTGAAGTAAGTTTCAGCGAAGCTATCCTAAATCCTAGCGCAAGCTATGGTGGGCTTTATATCCCAAAAGAGTTGCCAAAATGTGAAGATGATTTTTTTGAAAAACATCTAAACAGTAGCTACAAAGAGTTAGCATACTATCTACTAAAAAAATTTGAAATCGATATCGAAAATGAACTTATTAAAAATGCTCTAAATCTCTACGATAAATTCGATGATCCTAAAAATCCTGTACCTGTAAAAAAAGTTGAAGAAAATCTATATATAAGCGAACTATATCACGGACCAACAAGAGCTTTTAAAGATATGGCGTTACAGCCTTTTGGGTACATCCTATCAGCTTTAGCAAAAAAAAGAGGAGAAAACTATCTTATTTTAGCTGCAACTAGTGGTGATACAGGACCTGCAACACTTGAAACATTTAAAAATAAACCAAATATAAAAGTTGCTTGTTTATATCCTGATGGCGGTACGAGTGATGTTCAAAGACTTCAAATGGTAACAGAAGATGCAGATAATCTAAAAGTTATAGGAATAATTGGAGATTTTGATGATGCACAGAGCGCTTTAAAAAATCTTTTAAACTCTCAAATCTTTAAAAATAAACTAAAAGAGAAAGGTATAAAACTATCTGCTGCAAACTCTGTAAATTTTGGTCGAATTATTTTTCAAATAATTTATCATTTCCACAGCTATTTAGAATTGGTAAGAATGGGAGATATTAAGATAGGCGATGAAGTATATCTGACAGTTCCAAGTGGTAATTTTGGAAATGCTCTTGGCGGATATTATGCTAAAAAGATGGGATTACCGGTTAAAAAGATTTTGATTGCTTCTAATGAAAATAATGTTTTAACCGAGTTGATAAAAGAGGGTAGATACGATTTAAGAGGAAAATTTCTAAAAAAGACAACTTCTCCGGCTATGGATATACTAAAATCTTCAAACGTAGAAAGAGTTCTTTTTGATAAGTTTGGAAGCAAAAGAACAAAAGAGCTTATGGATAGTCTAAATGAAAACGACTATTATGAGCTTACAAATGAAGAGCTAAAAGAGCTTCAGGCCGATTTTGAAGCAGACTTTACAACTGATGAGGAGATTAAAGAGTATATAAGGGAGTATGCACTAAATAAGAACTATCTGATGGATCCGCATACGGCAACGACTATAAAACTGTATGAAAAATATAAGGATATAAAAAATATAGCTTATTCAACTGCGGAATGGACTAAATTTGCCCCTACAGTTTTGAACGCATTAAACAAAGATAGTAAAAAATATAGAGACTTAGAGGCTTTGATAGAGATAGCTAAAAGATTACGCATTATGATCCCAGTTGTTATAGAGGAGCTTTTTAATAAGCCTATTGTTCATAATAGTGTTATCGAAAAAGATAGAATAGACGAAGAGATTTTGAAATTTTTGGATACATGATGGAACTAACTCTCATTTTTTCGATAGCTGCCGCTATTTTTGCGGCGGGAGCTTTTATTTACCTTCTAATTTTAAAGAAAGAACTTTCAAAATTTCAAGAGCTAGAAAAATATTTTTATGAGTTAAATGAAAAAATTTCAAAACATTTTGAAGATCAAAGAGAGTTTTTACATCAAAAGATAGAGAAAATTGATGAAAAACTATATCAAAATGCTAAGGATAATCAGGAGCAGATTGCTAAAAATATAGAGTTATTCAAAAATATAGAAAAAAGTACAAACGATTTTAAAAATGAGATAGAATCAAATCTTTCAAAACATTTTTATGAGTTTTCAAAAGCTCTTACTGTTCAGAGTGAAAAACTAAATGAAGATTTTCTAAAACTAAATCAAAATATTGAAGAGTCTCTTAAAACCAATTTTGAAAAAGCAAACTTAATCTTACAAGAGATCATAGAGAAAAACTCCAAGCTGTTTTTGGACTTTTTTAATTCTCAAAAAGAGTTCAAAGATGAGCTTTCAAACTCTTTAAAGATAAATTTTGAGGAGCTAAACTCAAAAGTTACTCAAAATCTAGACAAAATCAGCAATAAGGTAGATGAGAGACTAAAAGAAGGTTTCGAAAATGTCGATAAAACATTTAAAGACATTATAACCGGTATTGCCAAAATCGCAGAAGCCCAAAAAAATATAGAAAATCTATCACGAGAGGTTGTTAGTCTTCAAAATGTTTTGAGTGACAAAAAGAGCAGAGGGATATTTGGTGAAGTTCAGCTAAACTCTATATTAAAATCTATTTTCGGGGAAAATCGTGAACTTTACGATATACAGTATCCTTTGGCGGAAGAGAACGAAAAAGTTGTTGCCGATGCGGTTATTAAAGCACCTGAACCTGTAGGACTTATAGCTATAGATTCGAAGTTTCCTCTTGAAAACTACTCCAATATGATAGAGGCTGAAAACGAAGTGGATAAAAAAAGATATGAGAGCCAGTTTAAACAAAACCTCAAAAAACATATAAATGATATAGCATCAAAATATATAGTAAAAGGAAAAACAGCCGAAATGGCAATTCTGTTTTTACCTGCCGAAGCGATTTTTGCCGAAATAAACGCATATCACCAAGACTTAATTGAATTTGCTAGACAAAAAAGTATCTGGATAGCAAGCCCAACAACTTTGATGGCACTTCTAACCACAGTTCAAGCTATAGTTAGAGATGTAAAAACTCAAGAACAAGCCAAAAAGATCCAAGAGGAGCTTAGAAAACTCTCCAAAAACTTCAAACTCTACAAAGAGCGCTGGGAGAAACTTTCAAAACATATCGATACGGTTAGTAAAGATGTAAAAGATATACACGTAACTACTAAAAAAATCTCAAGTGAGTTTGAAAGAATAGAAAAGGTTGAGTTTGATGAAATGAAGATAATAGAAAAAAAAGAGATATAGTTTTGCGTCTAATATTTTGGGAGTGTAAAAATAACTGTGTAAATCCTTATAAAAAGATTAGATAAAATTAAAGAATAAAAAGGATTTACACAATGAGGTATATCAATACAGAAGAGGTAAAAAAAGCTATCAAAGAGGGAAAGGGGATAGATATTGATGAGATCTTGGAAGAATTCAAAGGTCTTTTAAAAGAGGTTTATCAGACTGCTACAGAAGTAGAGTTAACTGAGCATTTAGGATATGAGAAGCATCAAGTTTCAGATAATCCAAATTATCGTAATGGGTACAGTGAAAAAACTTTAAAGTCCAAATATGGGGATATAGAGGTTAAGATACCAAGAGACAGAAACGCTACCTTCGAACCAAAGCTTATCAAGAAGCGACAGACTCTCATAAAGGGGACAGAAGATTTAATTTTGTCTTTATATGCAAAAGGGATGAGTGAACAGATTTCAACACCATCTTGATGATTTATATGGGTATGAACTTTCTATTCAGACAATTTCCAATATAACAGAAGCAATAATAGATAAGGCAAAAGAGTGGCATAGTCGTCCGCTAGAGGCAATATATCCGATAATATTTATGGATGCTACAGTTTTAAAAATAAGAGTGGATAGAGTAGTTAAAAATATTGCTGCATATATAATGCTAGGCATAACTCTTGAAGGGAAAAAAGATATTCTTGGTATATGGATAGGTGAAAATGAAAGTTCTAAACAGTGGTTAACACTTTTAAATGAGATAAAAAACAGAGGTGTTGAAGATGTATTGATATTTGCAATAGACGGACTAAATGGATTTAAAGAGGCTATAGAGGCAGTTTATCCAAAGGCAGAAATTCAAAGATGTATTGTACACCAGATCAGAAATAGCCTAAAATTTGTATCTTGGAAAGATAGAAAAGAGGTAGCTAAAGATTTAAAGAGTATCTACACTTCATCAACCGAAGAAGAAGCAGAGCTTGCTCTTACAAATTTTAATGACAAATGGGGTCAAAAATATCCCCATATTACCCAGTCTTGGCAATCTAACTGGAATGAGCTATCTACATTTTTTAAATATCCCCAAGCTATAAGAAAACTGATTTATACGACAAATCCCATAGAATCGATAAATTCAAATATTAAAAAAAGAACAAAGTCTGTGGGTTCTTTTCCAACCATCGATTCAGCTTTTAAGCTTCTTTATCTTGCCACACAGGAGGTACAGCACAAATGGAGTAATACAAAAATCAGAAGCTGGAGTGAAATCTATCCTCAGCTTTGTATATTTTTCAGTGAAATTATGCAAAAATATACACGCTAAGGTTTTAAAGGCTTTAGGTGGTTTACACAGTTTATTTTACAGTCCCAATATTTTATATTTCACTCCTTTCTCTTTCTATAATCCGGGTTTAATATACTTTATCTAAATAGTTTTAAGATAGCAGTTTTTCTCTTTTTTCTTCTAACTCGATATATTTTTCCATTAACTTTTCATACTCACTTTCCATTTGGCTAAGTTCTTCGGCAAGAGTGTTGATCCCTTTTTCTTCGTAACAATTTGGATCTGCCAAACACCCATTTATTTTTGCTATTTTCTCCTCAAGTTCTTCAATCTTTAAAGGAAGTTCTTCTAAAAGTTTTTGTTCCTTGTAAGATAGTTTAGCTTTTCTTTTTCTCTCTCTTACGGGTTTTGGCTTTTCTATCTCTTTTTCAAAATTCTCCAGACTCTTTAGCTCTTTTTCTATTGCTAGATATTCGCTATAGCTTTGGTATGATTCTTCAATATATCCGTTACCATGGAAAATGAAGAGTTTAGAAGCAAGTTTGTCTACAAAATATCTATCGTGACTTACGAAAATGACAGAACCGCTGAAATTTTGTATATACTCTTCGAGAATATTTATAGTAGGGATATCCAGATCGTTAGTGGGTTCATCAAGTATGAGACAATCAACCTTTTTTGTAAATAGAAGAGCCAAAGCAACCCTGTTTTTTTCTCCTCCACTCAAAACTCCTATCTTTTTATCTAAAAACTCTTTTGGGAACAAAAAGTTTTTTAGATATCCGTAAACGTGCATATTTTTTCCCTGAACTTCTACTCTGTCACCCCCATTAGGGCAAAAGGTTTCAATCAGATTTTTATCGTCATCTAACATTCTTCTTTGCTGATCGAAATATCCTATTTTGAATTCACCTCTTTTGATAGCGCCGCTATCAGGATTTAATTCTCCTAGAAGTATCTTTAAAAGAGTAGATTTTCCGCTACCGTTTTTACCCACTATGGCAATTCTGTCTTTTTGCAAAATTCTTGTAGAGAAATCTTTTATCAAGAGTTTATCGCCTAAAGATTTTGTAACATTTTCCACTTCAAAGAGCATTTTCTTTTTATTTATACCTTCTTCTCGATTAAAATGTTTTTTTTCGCGCTCCAATTCGAGCTTAATTTTTCTAATAAGAGATGGATTTTTCTTTGCCTGCTCACGAAGTTCTAAAACTCTTTTTTTCCTTCCTTCATTTCTTTTTATCCTAGCCCTTACCCCTCTGTTTAACCACTCCTCTTCTTGTTTAAGAAGTCTAAGAAGGTTTTCATGCTGTTTTTGCAAAGATTTTAAAAGTTCCTCTTTTTGTCTGAGATAGTCGTTATATCCTCCTTTGAAACTTCTTAGTTTACACTCATCAACTTCTACGACTCTTGTAGCAATATTGTCTATAAAATATCTATCGTGCGATATGAAAAGGAGTGTGAATTTTTCTTTCATTAAGATCTCTTCCAAAAATTCAACCATATAAACATCAAGATGGTTTGTAGGCTCATCCAAAAGCAAAAGATCCGGTTTTTTCAAAAGAAGTCCCGCTAAAGCTACCCTTCTTTGTTCTCCACCGCTAAGAAGATTGACCGGTTTTGATTCATATTTTTTTAGATCGAACTCTAAAAGAACTCTTTCGATTTTATCGTCAAGATTCCAGGCGTTATGAAAATCTAAAAAGTTGGCAAGTTCGTTTAATCTGTTTAAAAGAGTTTGGTTTTCGGGATTTTGTGAAATTTCCTCAGATATCTTTTCATACTCATTTTTAGCCTCTTTTAACTCTTTAAGTTCGTTTTCGATCTCTTCTTTTACTGTTACGTTCTCTTTAAAAGTCGGTTTTTGCGATAGCATCTGTATATTTAAGTTTTGTCTAACTCTTCTTTCACCTTCATCTGGCTCTAAAACACCTGCTACTATTTTCATCAAAGTTGATTTTCCACTACCGTTTTTTCCAACGATTGCGACTCTTTCTCCCTCGTCTATATAAAAATCTACTCTACATAAAATCTTTTGAGCTTCAAACTGTTTAGAAATCTCTTTTAAATCAACCAGTGCCATTTATAACCTCTTAATATAATTTTTATAATTAATATTTATAAAGCGACTTAAAAATTAAAAATAGTTTAAAAGAATATGCAATTTTAACCTATCTTTGATACAATAGCAATGAATATAAGGCATTAGGAATTGTGCATTAGGAATTTGTTTTAGGATATAGTTATACTAATTCCCAAATTCTAATTACATTTTATTTAATAAGGAAATTTATGATTTTAGCAATATCAATTATATATTTTATCTATGTTTTGGTGAAGATTTATGTATCAGTAATGCAAGCTGGGTTTGTTTTGAAAGCAAAAGATGGAAAAGCCGTGTTGATGCTTCCTTCAAAATTTATTAAAGCCGCAAGATATAGCGCTAAAAAAGAGAAAATTGCTATTGTTGAAACAGTTGTTGAATATATAATGTTCATATTTTGGATAGGTTTCGGACTTGAATGGCTGGATAAGTCTATACATATAGATAATATTGTCTTAAAATCGGTTGTTTTTGTAGATATATTTATAGCTATTAACTATATTGTCGGTATCCCGTTTGAGTATTATCAAAAATTTGTTTTGGATGAAGAGTTCGGTTTTAACAAATCTACTATTTCTTTGTTTATTAAAGACCATATTAAAGGCGCATTTTTGTTTTTACTATTTGGTTCTGCCGTAATAGCGGGTATTAGTTATATTATGCTCAATTTTGAGCTTTGGTGGCTTTGGGGATTTTTATTTGTTTTTGCAATCATTATACTTATCAACGCAATCTATCCAACTCTCATAGCGCCTATGTTCAATAAATTTTCTCCTTTAGAAGATAAAGAGCTTGAAAACGAGATTAACGAGCTTCTAAAAAGAAGTGGATTTGACTCAAGTGGCGTTTATGTTGTGGATGCAAGTAAAAGAGACAATAGACTAAATGCATATTTTGGCGGACTTGGAAAAACTAAAAGAGTGGTGCTTTTTGATACTTTGGTAAAAAAACTTTCTCGTGACGAACTTTTAGCGGTTTTAGGTCACGAACTTGGCCATTTTGTAAATAAAGATATATTGAAAAATATCTTTATGATGGGTGTTATGATGTTTGCTATGTTTTATATTTTTGCTAACCTTCCTCAAGAACTATTTACCGAAATAGGCATAAGCAATCAACCGTATACAATAATATCTCTGTTTTTGCTGCTTAGTCCTATATTTACCTTTTTCTTTATGCCTCTTATTAGTTTTGTGTCAAGAAAAAATGAATATGCTGCAGATAAGTACGGTTCGGATATGGTTTCAAGAAGCTCTTTGAGAAACGCCCTTTTAAAGTTAGTAGAAGAAAACAGCCATTTTCCTCTTTCTCATCCTCTATATATCTTTTTTTACTACTCTCATCCGCCTATTTTGGAAAGACTAAAAGCTTTGGGTTTTAACGAAGAGACTGAACTTGATAAAGAGGCTTTAAAAGATAACTGTGCAGTAGAGGAGATTGAAAATATCAATAACGAACAAAAATATTAGATAATTGAAGGTGAATTTTGATTATAAAAGAGGCTTTGAGGCTTGCCGCTAAAAAACTATCAGGTGTAGCACAGCGTCCTCTGTTTGAAGCTGAGATATTACTATCAAATATTTTGAAACAAGATAGAGTTTATCTTCATCTTCATAATGAAGAGGTTTTAGAGGAGAAATTGTTAAATATCTTTTTAAAAGATATAGAAAAAAGGGCGCAAAACTATCCGGTAGAATATATCACAAAAAGAGTCTCTTTTTACAGTGAAGAGTTTTATATAGAAGAGGGGGTGTTGATCCCAAGACCGGAAACTGAGCTTTTGATAGATAAAGTTTTGGAAAATGTAAATTTAGATGAAAAAGTTACCGTAGCCGAAATAGGTGTGGGAAGCGGAGTGATATCGATCATTTTGGCAAAGAAGCTAAAAAATGCAAGATTTATTGCAACTGATATCTCAAAAAAAGCTATAGAAGTAACGAAGATAAATTTAAAAAACCACTCGGTTGAAGAAAGAGTAGATCTTAGAAACTGCTCTTTACTTGATTGTGTAGAGGAAAAAGTGGATATTATAGTTTCAAATCCGCCATATATAGCAAAAGATTTTAAACTAGACAAAAATGTATTGTTTGAGCCTGAAGAAGCGCTTTTTGGCGGGGAGAGGGGAGATGAGCTTTTAAAAAGGATTATAGATATTGCGTTGCTAAAAGAGGCTAAGCTTCTTATATGCGAGATGGGTTATGATCAAAAAGAGAGTTTAAAAAGATATTGTGAAAAAAAAGGTTTAAAACCAAAATTTTATAAGGATTTGGCTGGTTTGGACAGAGGTTTTGTTTTAAAAACAGATAATTATAATTTAAAGGAGATTTCTTGAAAATTTTACGATGGATAGATGTTTTTTATGTTGTTTTGCTCGGTATAACTTTGGGAGCCGTTTTAACTCTTGGGGCATTTGTGGCACCAACCATTTTTCATAGTGAAGAGTATCTTGGTAAAGAACTTTTGAATCATTATCAAGAGGGTCTTATAATGACGGGGATATTTCTAAAAACGAACAACCTTCTAAATATTACGGCTATTATAATAATTTTAAGAGAAAGCTACAGCTTTAAAATGTTTCAGAGAGATAAAATTGTACTTGCTTCGGCAATGACGGCGGTTTTTGCTATATTTATGTTTACACTTTATTATACACCCGATATTTTGGCTTATCAAGCAGCCGGAGAAGAGATGACAAAGAGTGAAATTTTTGCTAATATTCACAAAGGAAGCGAAATCGACTTTATGCTTTTAGCTTTTTCACTTGCTATTTTGATGGGAAGAAGACTCTATTTATTTTATAAAGATTAACATTTTAACGAAGTATTAGTGCATAAATATAAGGAAAAATATGGATATAGCAATATCTATTAAAGGTTTAAAGAAAAAGTTTGGCCAAAAAGAGGTTTTAAGAGGTATTGACTTAGATATTATTAGACACAAAACTACCATTATTTTAGGACTTTCAGGGAGTGGAAAATCTACCATCATTAAACATATCGTTGGGCTTTTAAGGCCTGATAGCGGAGAGATTTTAGTTGATGGCGTAGATGTAGCTAATGCGGATGAAAAGACTATTTTTAAGATTAGAAAAAAGGTGGGTTTTCTTTTTCAAAGCGGGGCTCTTTTTGATAGTATGAATGTTTTTGAAAATATAGCCTTCCCACTAAGAGAGCATACTAAACTAACGCAAAAAGAGATGATTAAAAAAGTCGAAAAATCTTTAGAAATGGTAGGGCTTAAACCGAAAGAGGTAATGGCTCTCTATCCAGATGAGTTAAGCGGTGGAATGAGAAAGAGGGTAGGGCTTGCTAGAACCATTATAATGGAACCTGAAATAATACTTTTTGACGAACCGACAACAGGGTTAGATCCTATTACTTGCGATCTTATCTCAAGAATGATATTGCATCTACAAAGCGAACTAAACGTTACGTCGGTACTTATTAGCCATGATATTAAAGAGAGTTTTAAAGTAGGCGACTATTTTGCGTTTTTATATCAAGGTAAAATTATAGACTT
The DNA here is from genome assembly GCF_014466985.1 of Nitrosophilus labii. Classification (NCBI taxonomy): domain Bacteria; kingdom Pseudomonadati; phylum Campylobacterota; class Epsilonproteobacteria; order Nautiliales; family Nitratiruptoraceae; genus Nitrosophilus; species Nitrosophilus labii. The sequence continues at coordinate 1,053,765 of NZ_AP022826.1, read as the reverse complement.
TGGTGACAAAGATAAGTTTTTAAATACAGATAACGAATATGTTAAGCAGTTCTTAAATGGAGAGAGTGAAGGGCCTATAAAGATTGTTGGTTAAGGTCATTAGTCGTTAAGTCTATAGTCTCTAGTTTTAACTACCGACTATAGACTTTAGACTATTAGTCCATCTGGTTTCTCAAAAATGTAGGTATATCTAAAAGCTCTTCGTTAGATTCATAACCGCCGCTAACTTTTCTTCTAGTAGTCATCTCGGTTTGTCTTGGAGTTATTAGTTTTAGTTCTTCTTTCTCTTTTTCATCTTCTTGATGATCAAAGCCTGTAGCTACCAACGTAATTTTAACTCTATCAGGTTCCATAGATTCGTCTGTGGTAGTACCAAAAATAACATGAGCGTCTTCATCCGCACTTTCATATACAATATCCATAGCTTCGCCTATATCTACCAAAGGATAATTAGGATGAATAGTAAAGTGTACCAAAACACCCATAGCACCGTTAATAGACATATTGTCAAGAAGTGGAGATTCAATAGCACTTTTAATTGCTTCATAAGCCGAATTGCTTCCTTGAGCTTCACCAACGCCCATAAGAGCTAGACCTCTGTGACTCATAACAGTTTTAACGTCTGCAAAATCTAGGTTAATATCGTTTTGTCCATAAGAGAGGATAACACCGCTTATTCCGCTTACAGCTCTTGAGAGAACATCGTCAACTATCTTGAAACTATCTTTAATACCCAAATTTTTTTCAACTATTGCCAACAGTTTATCATTTGGGATAACAACTATAGAATCGCTCTCTTTTTTTAGCTCTTCTAGTCCTTCTTCTGCAAGTCTAGCCCTTTTTCTGCCTTCAAATTTAAAAGGTTTGGTAACTACTGATATGGTCAGAGCTCCTACCTCTTTTGCCGCTTGAGCTATTATAGGAGCCGCACCGGTTCCAGTTCCGCCACCCATACCTGAAGCGACGAAAACTATATCGGCACCTTCTAATTTTTCTTTAATTTCATCATAACTCTCTAGTGCAGCCTCTTTTCCTTTTTCAGGTATCATTCCGGCGCCTAGACCTCTTGTGGTTTTCTCTCCAAGTTGAATTTTTACGTGAGCTTTTGACGTATTTAGCGCTTGCGCATCAGTATTTGCGACTAAGAGTTCTATACCTTCTATACCTTGATTAATCATATGGCCAATCATGTTTCCGCCGCCGCCGCCAACTCCTATAGCTTTTATATTAGCGCCGGTTATCTTTTTGCTCTCTTCTACGATAAAAGGCTCCATATCCTCTCCTTATGCTATTTAAAATAGTTGTGTAATCCATCTAAAAAATTTAGAGATATTTGTTTTTAACCCAACTTTTTCTTCATTTGGAAGTTTTGTTAACTCCTCCATTTCAGATGACTCTTGTTCTTGGGTGGTTTCAGTAATATTGTCCTGAGTTGGTTGTAACATTTTCTCACTTTGAAATTCTTCGCTTCTATGTCTTAGATTTTTATTCGAGTCTATCTCATATTGCGTAAACTCTCCCGCTCCATAAAGGACAAGGCCTATAGCGGTTGAATATATCGGATCTTTTAAATCCTCAAACATTCCTTCAACTGTTTTCGGTTTTCCTATGCGTACCGGCATATTATCGAAAATAGCAACTGCAAGTTCTCTTATACCGTCTAGTTTAGACATACCTCCTGTTAAAACAACTCCAGCTCCAATCTGTTCTTTAAGAGAGCTTTTTTCTATCGATTTTGCTAGAATCATCAAAGTCTCTTCAACTCTTGCAAAAATTACATTGTAAACGATCTCTAAAGATACTTCGTGAGTGTTGTTTTCATCACCAATTACCGGTATTTCTATAATCTCATTTTTTGTGGTTTTTAGACTACCGTATTCAAGTTTTATCTTTTCCGCAACTGAAAGAGGGGTATGTAAAGCCATTGAGAGATCGTTAGTTATATGGTTCGAGCCTACGCCTAAGAAATCGTTGTATCTTATGGAATTGCCAAGATGAACTACAACATTGCTAGTTGCGGCTCCCATATCTATAACTGCTACACCTAACTCTTTTTCATCTTTGTTTAAAACGGATATTGCCGATGCATATCCGCTCAAGACAACGTTTTTTATATCGACTCCGGCAGATCTTACGGCTTTTTTAAGATTGAAAAGGTTGGATTTTTGAGTCGTTATGATATGAACGTCAACTTCTAGTCTGCTTGCGTTCATACCAAGAGGATCTTCGATGTTTTCTTGATCATCTACTTTAAAGTTGTATGGAAGGACGTGTAAAATTTCATATTCGTGAGGAATATTGGCGTTATACAGAGCTGTTTGCATAACCCTGTTAATCTCTTTTATAGTTATCTCTTTGTTGGGAATATTAACTATCCCGTTACTGTTTACACTTTTTGTATATGCTCCAGATATAGAAACAATAGCTTTATTGATGTTGGTACCGGCAACTCTTTTTGCATCATTTAAAGCGGTTTTTATAGACCTTGATGCAAGATCTATATTGGTAATTGTGCCTTTTTTTAAGCCTTGAGATTTAGAAATTCCTGTTCCAATGATTTTTATCTCATCATTTTCAAGTTTTTGGGCAATTATGGCACATATTTTACTTGAACCTATATCTATGGCCAGAATTTGATTTTGCAATTACTGTCCTTTGTAAAAAATTTCTATCTCATAACTTTTTTGTAATACGTCCAATAATCTGCTATTTAGAGTAGCCTCTTTGACCTTTATACTATTATCGGTAATAAAGGCTCTATTTTTATCAATTTTGTTTTTTCGTACAAGTTTCTGGTCCAAAATATTATACACTACTGCTTTATTATTGTCTAAAAGTATATAACCCTCTGCCTTTTGAGTCGTAAATAGTTTATTTAAAAATTCGGCGGCTTCGACCTCTTTTAAAGGCGGTAATTTGTCCAAATCGTCTCTTGATATATAACCTGTAACTTTGCCGTCAAAGTTTTTATACATTTCTTGAGCCATTTTTTTTAGTTCTTCTGCACTTTTTTCTTTTAAAAAATCCCCTAAAACTTCGTTTTTTGCTTCTTCAAAACTCTTTGGACGGGAGGAGATTTTTCTGTCCAATCTTATGATAGCATATTTTTTTCCAATTAGTTTAGGTTTTAAGTATTTTTTTTCGTTTTTTTGAGCAATCTCTTTCATAATGTTACTAGGTATTAAAGAGTTATCTAAAGGAAGCGTTTTTTGCTCAGTTGCGGAAATTTCTCCTTTTTTGAATTTCAGATACTCTTTTAACGCTTTTTTCTTGGCTTTTTTTAATCGCAAAGCTTCTTTAACTTCGCTTTTCGCCTCTTCAAAGCTTTTTATTTTTCCGTTATCATCACTGAATTTTAGTCTATTTTTTGTATAGTACTCTTTAAGTTCTTTTTCACTAATTTCAACATTATCTGGCTCTACCCATAAAATAGATATTTCATACATAGGTTCCGTTAAATATTGGTTTTTATTTTTTTCCCAATATTTTTTGAGTTCCTCTTTAGAATAATTTAAATTTATATCTTTTGAAGTTAATACTTTGTATTTGATTTTATCTCCCATAAAAAGTGCGGAACCGAAAGTATCAAATTCTAATGGAGTCAAGACCGGTTTTAATATATCTTGTAGTTTACTAAGGAGTATCTCTTTTTCGATACTCTTTTCAAACTTTTTTGGTTTTATTCCGGCTCTTTTTAGAACTTCTAGATATAGTTTTTTATCGAAGACACCGTTATTTTGAAACTCTTTCATACTTATTATTTTATCTTTTACCTCATCTTCCAAAACGGTAAGCCCTAAATCTTTTGCTAGATTTAAGAAGAGCGCCTCGGTGACTAAAGAGTTAAGAGCTTCTTTATCCAATCCCAACTCTTTCGCCTTTTTTTGATCAAAATTTCCTTGAAACATATTGTTGTAATAGGCATAGATATTTGAGTATCTTTGCTGAAACTCTTTTGTATCTATTTTGATATCTCCCACTTTTGCTACAGTACCCGCACTTGAACCGTATTGATAAGCGCCCCATCCTACAAAACCGGCACCTACAAAAGCAATAGTACTTATCCATATAGTTATAACAAGCCACTTTTTATGTTTTTGCATCCAACTTATCATCTTTATTCCTTCAACCGATAAAATTGTTTAAATTTTAGTGAAATTGCCATTAATTTATGATAAATTCAAGGTTTGATAACTAAAATTTGGTATATTGTTTAACGAAAAGATTATTAAAAAGGACAGATATGACAAATAAAGAGTTGATGGATAGAGATTTAAGACATATCTGGCATCCGTGTACACAAATGAAAGATCACGAAACTTTGCCCCTGATTCCTATAAAAAGAGGAAAAGGCGTATATCTTTACGATTATGACGGCAACAGATATATAGACGCTATAAGTAGCTGGTGGGTAAATCTTTTTGGACACTCAAACGAGAGAATAAACGAAAAGATCAAAGCTCAACTGGACAATCTCGAACACGTAATATTTGCAGGTTTTACACATGAGCCGATTGTAAGGTTAAGTGAAAGATTAGTAGAAATAACCCCTAAGGGTCTAAATAAATGTTTTTACGCCGATAACGGATCAAGTGCTATTGAAGTGGCTCTTAAAATGAGTTTTCATTATCATAAAAACGGAGGTGAAATAAAACCGCTATTCGTTTCGCTTAAAAACAGTTATCATGGCGAAACAATAGGGGCGCTTTCTGTAGGAGATGTGGAACTGTATAAGGATACTTACGAAGAGATCCTTATAAAAACCGTTCAAAGCGAAGTTCCTAAAGATATGAGCGAAGAAGCGGCTGTGGAGGCGGCAAAAAAACTGGAAGAGACTTTTATAAGATATGAAGGAGAGATATCTGCGTTTATAGTTGAACCTTTGATTCAGTGTGCTGGATATATGCACATGTTCAATCCACTTTTTTTGAAGCTATCTTATGATTTGTGCAAAAAATACAAAATTCATTTTATAGCTGATGAGATAGCTGTTGGTTTTGGAAGAACAGGAACGATGTTTGCTTGTGAACAAGCGGGAATTACCCCAGATTTTATGTGTCTTTCAAAAGGATTGACTGGAGGATACCTTCCTTTGTCCGTAGTTTTAACTACCGATGAGATATATAGTCGGTTTTATTGTGACTACAACAAATATAAAGCTTTTTTACATTCACATAGTTATACCGGAAATCCTCTTGCTTGCAGTGCGGCAAATGCTACGTTGGATATTTTTGAAGAGGATGGAGTTATTGAGAAAAATAGAATCAAAATTGAATATATACAAAAAAAACTTCAAAGATTTAAAGAGCTTGAAAACGTTAAAGAGATAAGGCAAACAGGTATGGTTGCGGCAGTAGAACTTAAAGGTTATGATCCGATGGAAAGAGTTGGGCTAAAAGTTTATAGATACGGTTTGAAAAACGAAGTTTTACTTAGACCTTTAGGTCATATTATATATTTTATGCCTCCTTATGTTATAAGTTTTGATGAGATAGATAAGATGATGGATGTAGCTTATGAAGGGATAAAAACTCTTTTAAAATAGTCAAAAGGATTAAACAAATTGGATATAAAAAAAGATATACCTCATATACCGGTTTTATTAAATGAAGTAGTAGAGGTTTTTAGAGATTTAAAAGATGGATATTTTATAGATTGTACGTTAGGGTATGCAGGCCATAGCGAAGCTATACTAAAAAACAGTCCCAAAATTAAACTTATAGGAATCGATCAAGATGAAGAGGCGATAGAGTTTTCAAAAAAAAGGTTAATAGAGTTTGCCGATAGAGTTAAAATTGTAAAAGGAAGATTTTCAAACAAAATCGATGAGTATTTGAGTTTAAATATAAAAGGTGTTTTGGCTGACATCGGTGTCTCATCTTTACAGCTTGATAAAAGAGAGAGAGGTTTTTCGTTTGAGAGTGAAGTTTTAGATATGCGAATGGATAAAAGTGCCACTTTGAGCGCTTATGAAGTTGTCAACTTCTATCCTAAAGAGAGACTCGAATATATCTTCAAAGAGTATGGTGAGGTGAAAAATTATAAAAAGATAGCTGATATTATTGTCAAAACAAGAAGCAAAAAAGAGATAAGAAGTGCAAAAGAGCTTAGCCAACTGCTAGCGAAACATTTTACGAAAACTAAAAAAATACATCCGGCCACTCTTGTTTTTCAAGCAATACGTATTGAGGTTAATGAAGAGTTAAAAGAGCTTGAGAGATTACTGGATAAATTAGAAAAACATAGACCAAAAGGCGCGAAAATAGCTATTATAACGTTTCACTCTTTAGAAGATAGAATAGTTAAAAACAGATTTAAGAAATGGGCACAAAAATGTATCTGTCCTAGTGAAAGTATAAGATGCGAGTGCGGGAAAAATAACGAGCTTGGATATATTTTGACAAAAAAACCAATAATTGCCAAAAAAGAGGAGGTTGAAAAAAACCCTCGAAGCAGAAGCGCAAAGATGAGAGTGTTTAAATTTAAGTAGATTTAAAAATAGTGTCGCTTTAAGTGAAAAGTTACGTAACAGAGAAACTTACGCTAAATTAATAAAGTAGAGGAACTATGATAAAACAAGTTGAAAAAAAAGAGTTGCTAGAGGAATTAGAAGAGGTTCAAAGTGGTTATAAAAATCTAGACTTTAAATTTTTGATTATGGTTATTTTAACTATGTTTATTGTATTTTTACTAGCATTTCCGAAAATTTATATAAGAAACCATATCTATTATACTAGTAAAAATATAAACAAACTTTTGGACGAATACCAAATTCTCAAAGAGGAAAACAGACTATTAAAACAAAAACTAGAATATATGAGATTTAAAAATCAAGTATTAGATACATTGTTTTGATATCTGTTGAGTAGTTTAGTAGTTATTTTGTACTTCTTATAATCAATTTAACCATAAGGAACAAGGTGATTAGAAAATTTATCGAGTTTGCCATTGATAAGCCTATTTTGAATCATATATTTTTAGTTTTTATTTTGATGTTATCGATTTTTGCATATAAAAATGTTCCTAAAGAGATTTTTCCCCCTATTGATTTAAACAAGATACTCATAACCGGAAGCTATCCTGGTGCAAGTGCCGAAAACCTAGACTATATGGCTGTAAAAAATTTAGAAGATAGTCTTAAAAACGTAACGAACCTATCTGAAATAAACTCTATAGTTAAAAATGGAAGATTTACTATAGTTTCGGACATTAAAGAGGGTGCAAACGAGATTTTGGTTTTGAATGACGTTAAAGATCAGATTTCTAAAATCAGAAGGGATCTACCTTCTGATATGGATGAACCCGTAGCTACGGTTTTAAAAAAGAGTTTTCCTCTTGTTTTGATTGCTATCGCTTATGAAGGCGATAGGAGAAAGCTTTTAGATATAGCTGATGAACTAAAATCGGAACTATCAAATATAAAAGATTTAAGTGATATAACCATAAGGGGTGATGCCAATGAGGAGTTAGAGATAATCTTAAACGAAAAGATTATTGACGCTTACGGTCTTGATCTTGTCCAAGTTGTAAACGTATTAAAAACTTTATCTTCGATTTTTCCTATAGGAACTATTAAAGAGAAAGGCAACCATCTTTTCGTCACTACTCAAAACGGCAGGAAACTTAAAAAAGAGTGGGAAGATACTATTTTAAACATTTCAGGGAAAAAGATATATCTAAAAGATATCGCATCGGTTAAGTTTACACTTTCAGATCCTACCCAGCTTTCTCATTTTAACGGCAAACCAAATGTTTCTATAAATATAGAAAAATCAAAAAACGGAAACGCTATAGAGCTTGTTAAAGAGATAAAAAATAAGCTTAAAGAGTTTAAAAAAAGATATCCCGAGTTTACGTTTCAGGTATATACGGATACTTCCGTTTGGATAAGAAATAGATTAAATACCGTTACGTCAAACCTGTTTTTTGGTCTTATTTTGGTTTTTACTTCTCTATTTTTGACACTCAATTGGCGTATCTCTTTAGTTGTGGGGATAGGGATACCCGTTAGTTTTATGATAGGCCTCATTTCATTGGAGATAATGGGATATAGTTTAAATATGCTCTCTTTGCTTGGCGCTTTAATAGCTCTTGGAATGCTGGTTGATGAAGCTATAGTAGTTGCCGAAAATATTTATAGACATCTAGAGATGGGAAAAGATCCAAGAAGTGCTACTATTGACGGAACGCTAGAGATGTTTCCCGCCGTTTTGACGGCAACTGCCACTACGATTTTTGCTTTTTTACCTCTTTTGATTATGAGCGGAGAGATGGGTATATTTATAAAAATATTACCCATTATGATATCTATTTTGCTCCTTTCATCTCTTTTTGAGGCTTTTTATTTTTTACCGCTACACGCAAAGGATATACTCAAAGTTGATAAAAAGAGTGAAGAAAACGGTGAGTTTTGGCAAAAGATGGGAGATTTGTATGAAAAAATATTATCTTTTTTTCTTAAAAGAAAGTATATCTCTTTAATAACTTTGGTTGTTTTGATACTATCATCTACTTATATAATGCTAAAAAACTCCAAATTTCAGCTTTTTCCTGAATTTGATACTACTCAGATATATGTTTCTGGAAGGGTGAATGTTAACAACGATATTTTCGAAACGGAAAAGATTATTGCAAATATAGAAAAAGAGATACTAAAAAATATTAAGCAGCAAGAGGTTTCAAGCGTAACGTCGATTGTAGGAATGAAACTAGATGCGAAAAATGAAGCGGAAATCGGTGATAATCTTTTTCATATCTTTATAAATCTGCATGAACCTAAACCTAAAAATTTTGTTGACAAATATATTGTTCCATATTTTTCTTTGGAATATGAACCATCGGATATGATAAGAGATAGAAGTGCGAAAGAGGTAGCAAATGATATTAAAAAAGTCGTATATAGATTTAAAGATAATGCCGAGATTGAAGAGTTAAACGTAATCGTTCCTCAGGCTGGAATAGTAAAAAGCGATATAGAGATATCTTTAGTCTATAAAAACGATAAAAACGTTATTGAAGCTATAGATATTATCGAAAATGAGATGAAAAAAATAAACGGTGTATTTAATATTACAGATGATGCTTTTGAAGGAGAGAAGGAGCTCAAACTAATTGTAAATAAATTTGGAGAGTCGTTAGGTATAACCGAAGGATATCTTTATAGCGTTTTAAAGCCTCTTTATCTTAAAGGTGAGTTTTTAAAAATGTTTAAAGACGAAGAACTACTAAGAATTAGATTTGAAGGAGTCAATAAGGATAGATTCGACTCTTTGAAAAATTTGGAGATAAATCTTCCAAACAGTAATAAAAAGGTGTTTTTAAAAGATGTTGCTGATTTTGTATTTAAAAGACATTTTTATACGATCATAAAAGAGAACGGTAATAAAATAAGAACTATTTATGCTTCTTTAGATAAAAAGATAATTACTTCCGCTGAATTTTACAAAAAGATGTCACCTGTTTTGAATAAAATTGAAGATAGAGGTATAAAAATCGAGATAAAGGGTGAGGAGAAAGAGAACAAAAAAGTAAAAAAAGAGATAGGTGAAGCGGCCATTATAGCAACTTTTTTGATTTTTTTAGCTTTAGTTTGGATGTTTGGGTCAATTGTACAATCTTTAATCGTTTTAAGCTCTATTCCTTTGTCCATATTCGGGGTTATGATAGGGCATTATATAATGGGCGTAAATTTAACTATGCCTAGTATGATAGGTATTGTTGGTCTTGCCGGTGTTGTTGTTAACGATGGACTTATTATGTTAGATTTTATTAGAAAATGTAAAAATATAGAATGCATAATAAAAAAAGCAAAATTGAGATTAAGACCGATCCTATTGACTTCAATTACGACGGTTTTAGGATTATCGACTCTCATTTTTTTCGCGTCGGGACAAAGCCTTATACTACAGCCTATGGCTATAACTTTAGGGTTTGGTATAGCATGGGCTACAATTATCAATCTATATTTAGTTCCGCTCTTTTTTAGCTCTATTTATAGAATAAAAGGATAAAATTAGTTACAAAATATGAGTATAACTAACAAATTTAATATATAAATGTTATATTAAATAATTTTATAAGATATAATATGAAGTTCAATTTTCCATAGATTTTATTACAATAATTTTGATTAAAAAATTAGGAGGGGAAAATGTTTAACGATGTAGATGATTTTATGATGGGAACGCCAAAAAGTAAATTTATCGATATAGTTTTTCACGCCAATAAGAATATCGTGGAAAACGAACTTGAAAGGTTGATGGAGTGGATGGCGGCTCTGGAACTGATTTTGGAAAAAGAGTGCAATATCGATGATGTGGAAAAGAAGGTGAAATATTTTATAGCCAACGAAGAGAATAAGAAAGAGTTAGAAAATAAAACGAACTCGCTTTATATTGAATCTATGGGAAATATATTAACTCAGTCGGAGTAGCTGTTTTAGATAGAGGAAATAGGAATTGGGAATTGGGGTGAAAGGAGCCCTAATTCCAAATATCCAATTCCTAATTCCATTAGAATTAAGGAGTATTCTTGGTAAACCTCGTTGAAAAAAAGATTGAGCAGTATATAGATAATTTAAAAGATGAAAAAATTAAAGGGCTTTATAAAAAACTTCCTTCAGGAAAAAGGCTTAGGAGTAAATTAATACTCAAAATAGCTAAAAATGAACAAGCTGTTGATTTAGCTGCGATTATCGAGATGATCCATGCCGCTAGTCTTTTGCATGATGATGTTATAGATGATGCATTAACTAGGAGAGGCGCTCCTTCTATAAATGCGTTATACGGCAACAAAACAGCCATAATGTTGGGAGATATTCTTTATTCAAAAGCTTTTTTTGAACTCACTAAATTTAGCGACGAGATCGCTAAAAACGTTTCAAATGCCGTTACTCTTTTGAGCATTGGCGAGATGATGGATGTGGATTTGACAAAAGCTTTTAATACCGATTTGGATATCTATCTTGATATGATTTATAAAAAAACCGCATCTTTAATAGAGGCAAGTGCCAAGTGTGCCGCTATATTGGCGGGAAAAAATAGTGAAGCTTATGCGCTTTATGGCAAAAATCTAGGTCTTGCTTTTCAGATAGTTGACGATATATTGGATGTGGTGTCAGATAGCGAGACTCTTGGAAAACCTGTAATGAATGACTTTAGAGAAGGAAAAACCACTCTTCCTTATATCTACCTTTACAACTCTTTGGAGCAAAAAGATAGAGAAAAGCTTCTTTTTTTGTTTAAAAAAGAGGCTAGTGAAGATGAGAAGATGTGGATAAAAGAGATGATGGATAAAACAGGAGCGATAGATAAGTCAAAAGAGTTTGCTAAAAGACTCGGTTTCGAAGCGTTAAAAGCTATAGATGAAGGTGATATAGAACTTAAAGAGATTATGAAAAATTTGATTGACAGGGAATATTGATGCAATATTTAGTAGTGAGTTTTTCCCACAAAAATACGGACCTCGAAACCAGAGAAAGACTGGCCTTAAGTCAGGACGAGGTTAGAGAGAGGGCATATAAAGATCTTATAGAGTTTCCATATATCAATGAACTTATAATTCTTTCAACTTGTAATAGGGTTGAGATTATAGCAAGTGTTAAAGATCCTTTCAAATCTACAGATGCAATTTTGGAGGAGTTATCGAAAATATCCGGCATCAGTTTTGACGAACTAGAAGGAAGAGCCGATATATATGAAGATAATGGTGCTATTCACCATATCTTTAGTGTAGCTTCAGCATTGGACAGCCTCGTGATAGGCGAAACTCAGATTTCAGGGCAGCTCAAGATGGCTTTTAAAGAGTCTTTTGAAAAAGGTTACTCTTCCCAAAAGTTGGCCCGTGTTATGCACTATGCCTTTAAATGCGCGGCGGAAGTTAGAAACAGTACGGATATTTCTAAAAATCCCGTCTCGATTGCTAGTGCGGCGGTTGCTCAAGCAAAAGATATTTTAGAGAGTCTAGGGGGATATACCGCTTTAGTTTTGGGAACGGGAGAGATGGGACAGTTGGCCGCAAAACACCTGATTTCAAATGGTTGTAACGTAATTTTGATAGGCAGAAATTTTGAAAAAGCTAAAAAGATCGCTAATGATCTTGGTGAAAGTGCTAGTGCTGAATCTGTGGAAAATCTAAAAAGTCTTATAAACCGCCATAAGCTTCTTTTTACTGCAACATCTTCACAAGAGCCGGTAATAACAAAAGAGATGGTTGAGATAAAAGAGTTTAAAAGATACTGGTTCGATATGGCCGTTCCAAGGGATATTGAGGAGTTTGATTTTGAAAATATTGAAGTATATGTAGTTGACGATTTAAAAGAGATTGTTAATAAAAGTCTTGCTTTAAGAGAAGCTCAAGCTAAGGAAGCTTATAAAATAGTTGGTAGATACACAAAAGATTTTTTTAAGTGGCTTCAGACTTTAGCAATAGAGCCTATTATAAAAGGGATAAGAGAGAAGGCTAAAGAAGCAAGTATTAATGAAATCAAAAGGGCCATCAAAAAAGGATATCTTCCAAAAGAGCTAGAAGAGGAAGTTACCAAAATACTTCATAATGCTTTCAATAAATTCTTGCATAAACCGACCAAAAATCTGAAAAATATTGCAGATGATCCAAGTGGTGATGTAATAGTGGAATCAATCAAGTTTTTCTTTGATTTAAGCGGAGATGAATATAACCATCTAAACAGATATAAATGTGAATATTATATGAATATGGTGGAAGAAAAAGGAGAAAATTGTGAAGTTTAGTAATGCATTTATACCTACGACGAAAGAGACGCCCAAAGATGCAGTTTTACCGAGTCATATATATCTTATCAGAGGGGGGTTTATAAATCAAGTTTCAAGTGGAATATATAACTTTTTGCCACTAGGAAAAATAGTTCTAGATAAGATAAGAAATATCATAAAAGAGGAGTTGGACAGTTCTGGATGTCAAGAGGTTCAGTTAGGTTTTGTAACACCTTGTGATATGTGGGAGAGAAGTGGAAGATTTGGAAAATACGGGAAAGAGCTCTTAAGATTTAAAGATAGACGAGATAACTGTTTTGTTTTAGGACCAACTCATGAAGAGATGATGGTTGAGCTTGTAAAAAACAGAGTAACTAGTTATAAACAGCTTCCTTTAAATCTATATCAAATACATTTAAAATTTAGGGATGAGGCAAGACCGAGATTTGGACTTTTAAGAGGTAGAGAGTTTTTGATGAAAGACGGATACTCCTTTCATGCAGATGAAGAGGATATGAAAAGAGAGTATCAGTTGATGGAAGATACGTACAAAAAAATATTTTCAAAACTAGGACTTGATTTTAGAGTAGTAGAGGCTGATGTGGGGGCTATTGGGGGAAGCGGAAGTAAAGAGTTTATGGTTTTGGCAGATAGCGGGGAAGATACCATAGTCGTATGCGAATCTTGCGAATACGCCGCAAATATAGAAGCGGCTAAAAGGAAAAAACCGCAACCCCCTACGGAGGCTCCTGAATTTAGCGGTTTTGCTAAATTTCATACGCCAGATGTAAAGTCTATAGATGAACTAAGTAGCTTTTTCCACGTCGAGCCTTACTATCTTTTAAAAGCGGTTGCAAAAAAGGCGATTTATGATAAGAGTGAAGAGATAGTCCTTTTTTTTCTAAGGGGAAGCGATGAACTTCAAGAAACAAAAGCGCAAAATGCCATAGGCGCAAACGAGCTTGTGGATGTTAGCGAGGAAGAGCTTGAAAAAAATGGGTTGGTTCCTGGATTTATAGGACCTTATGAACTTAAAGTTAAATTTGTTATAGATGAGGATCTTAAAGGTGAAAAGAGTCTTATCTGCGGTGCAAACGAAAAAGATTACCATATAATTGGATGCGATTTGACAAAAATGGAAGCTGATTATACAGATATTGCTGCAGTAAAAGAGGGTGATGAGTGTCCTTTGTGTTCTGGTAAACTAACTCTAAAAAAGGGTATAGAAGTAGGCCATATATTTCAGCTTGGAACTAGATATTCTGAGCCTCTTGAAGCTATGTTTTTGGATGAAAACGGAAAACAAAAGCCGTTTGTAATGGGAACATACGGGATAGGTGTTAGCAGATTGGTTGCGGCTATCATAGAGCAGTCTCACGATGATAGGGGATGTATCTGGCCTATCTCTGTAGCACCATATCTTGTGGATATCGTTGTTTCAAACGTAAAAGATGAAGAGCAGTTTGAATTTGCCAAAACTTTATATAACAATCTGTTAAATAAAAATATAGAAGTAATATTGGATGATAGAAACGAGAGATTTGGTTTTAAGATGAAAGATTTTGAACTTATCGGTTTTCCGTACGCTATAATCGTAGGAAAAGATTTAAAAGAGGGAAAAGTAGAATTTGTTGATAGAAAAACTTTAGAAAAAGTTGTTGTTCCTAAAGAAGAGATATTGGATTTTATAATTAATAAAATCAATCGTTAAGAATCGAGAATTGGGAATTAGAAAAATTTTTACAAATTCCTAATTCCCAATTGCAAAGGAAATATATGATTTATTTTTTGCTATATCTTTTTATTGAGACTTTTGTTTCGGTTGAGATTGCAAGCGCCATAGGTCCTTTTTGGACTTTTGTAGAGATTATATTTTCGGCTATTGTTGGATTTTATATGTTGATGAATTTTCAATATAAAACTAACGAATATATTATGGCTATGGCAAAAAGAGAGATTAGTATCGAAGAGTTTGAGTCTTTGAGCCTCTATACTCTTTTGGGTGCGATTTTACTTATAATTCCTGGATTTTTTACCGATATTTTAGGAGTTTTACTTCAATTTAACGCATTTGCCAAACTTTTTGCCAGAAAAATACTCAATCTAAAAAAGAGACCACCTAAAAATAGAGGAGATGATGATGTCATTGATGTTGAGATTATTGAGCGTTAGTGTAGCTGCCGCAGTTTTTAGTTTTGCCGCAACCGATATGCAGATAAAAAAGTTTGTAAAAAGAGGACTTAGCAAAAATCCGGCAATAAAAGTAGAGAGTGTGGAGATAGTAGATAAACAACTCATAGAAAAGCCAAAGGGATGGGAAGCCTATTTTATAAAGTTCAAATTAAAACTTAAAAGAGGGGGGAAAACTTTAGATATTAGTGAAAATGATATCATATTTGTAAAAGATAATTTTATAAGTCCAGATTTTATAGATGTTAGGACAAATAGAAGCATAAAACACTATCTGTCTCCAAAGGTTAAAGACTATTTTTACGATGATGAGCATCTACTTTTTGGAAACAAAAACGCAAAACACAAAATATTAGTCTTTAGCGATCCAAACTGTCCTTTTTGTAAAGATATAGTTCCTGATATTTTGGAAGCGGCTAAAAAGCATCCAGATATCTTTGCTATATACTACTATCATCTTCCCCTTTTACAGCTTCATCCCGGATCATCCGCGCTTTGCAAAGCTATGATAGTGTTACAAAAAGAGGGGAAAAAGGATCTATTAAAAAAGATTTACGAAACAGATTTCAATTATGAAGAGAAGGATGAGAAAAAAGTTTTACAAGAACTCAATAAAAAACTTGGAACCAACCTAACGATTGAAGATATTAACCAAAAATGGGTAAAAGATCATCTAAAGCTAGATATGAAAAGAGCCGGTGAGCTTTTGGTTAAAGGAACTCCTACCGTCTTCTTAGACGGAAAAAAAGATCCTAGCAAAGAAGAGTATCAAAAATATATACCAAAAAAAGATTAGGGGCAATATATGGAAAGATTAGTTATAGCAACTAGGGGAAGTAAACTTGCACTTTGGCAGTCAAACTATATTAAATCTATTTTAGAAAAGAGATTCCCCCAAATGAGAGTTGAACTGCAGATTTTCAAAACTAAAGGAGATAAGATCTTAGATACGCCTCTTGCTTTGATAGGAGGTAAAGGACTTTTTACAAAAGAGCTTGAAGATGCGATGTTAAGAGGTGATGCACATTTGGCGGTTCACAGTCTAAAAGATGTTCCAACAGAACTTCCAAATGGTCTTGTTTTAGGCGCTATTACAAAAAGAGAGGATCCAAGAGATGCACTTTTGAGTCAAAAATATTCATCTATTGAAGATCTTCCAGCAGAAGCTGTTGTGGGAACTACAAGCCTTAGAAGAAAAATGCAGCTTCTTCATCTAAGGCCCGATCTAAAGATAAAAGATTTAAGAGGAAATGTGGACACTAGAATTAAGAAGTTAAAAGATGGCGAGTTTGACGCTATTATTTTGGCTTCGGCAGGGCTGAAAAGATTAGGATTGACTGAAGAGGTGAACTACTTTACTCCTATTGAAGAGGAGAGGATGATACCTGCAATGGGACAGGCGGCTCTTGGAATAGAGTGTGTTGAGGATGAGAAAATTTTAGAGATTGTAAAGACTCTTAATGATGAAAAGAGCCAGATAGAGACGACCGTAGAGAGAGATTTTGTAGATGTATTGCAAGGGGGTTGTCAGGTGCCTATAGGCGTTAAAGCTACCCTAATGGATGATGGAGATATAGTGGCAAGAGCTGTTATAGGCCTACCAAACGGCAAAGAGCTTTTAAAAGATAAAATTTTTGGAACGAAAGAGAACTATAAAGAGTTAGGAAAAACACTTGCAGAGTCTATGATAGAAGCCGGAGCAAAAGAGCTTTTGAAAAGAGCCGAAGAGATGGCGTTTAAATAGTTTGGAAATTGGACATTAGACATTGGAGATTAGTAAATTAGGAATTGGGAATTAGGAATCAGAAATGGGTTTTGATTGAGAACAAATGCCAGATGGAACAATCACTAAGAAAAATCCTTTTAAAGATTTGAGACCTCTGAAAAATTACAAATTGAACGAAGGATTTGAAATTATAGCTTGTAAATTTTATGTTTGCCAAAAGGCTAAAAAAGCGCGCTTGTTTAGCGCTTTTTAATAAAATTTACAAGCGTTAGTTTTACTAAAAATTTCAACTCTCCTGAGTAAAATTTTGTAATTTTTCAGAGCATTTATTTAAAAAAAATGTAATAGAAGTTGATTAAAACCTTATGCAAAGGTATAAAATAATGTAATTTTGGATACAAGATGAAAAAAATCAATGAGCTTAAAAAGTTTGAAAAACCAAGGGAAAAACTTTTAGAAAAAGGAGTAGGAGCTCTAAAAGATTATGAGTTAGTCGCAATCTTACTTGGTAGTGGGGTAAAAGGAAAAGATGTTATAAAACTCTCACGAGAAATTGTAAAACTTTTTAGAGATGATTTTGACTCAATTGATTTAGAAAAACTTCTTCAAATCCACGGACTTGGCATAGCAAAAGCTTCTCAAATAGTTAGCGCGATAGAGCTATCAAAAAGGTATCTTCTAAAACAATATAAAATAATTACTTCAGCTAAAGATGTATATGAGGAGTTAAAAGAGTATTATGATAAAAAGCAAGAGTATTTTTTGTCCATTTATCTTGATGGAGCAAATAGAATTTGCCAAAAAAGAGTTGTAACTATTGGCACTTTAAACCAAAGTTTAGTTCATCCAAGAGAAGTTTTTGCTCCAGCGATTGAAAATAGATGCGCAAGCATTATCGTAGCTCACAATCATCCTTCAAATAATTTAACTCCTAGCAGTGAAGACTTATCTGTTACACAAAAACTTCAACAAAGCGGAAAGATACTTGGTATTGAACTACTAGATCACATAATCTTTAGCAAAGATGGATTTATAAGTTTGAAAGAAGAAGGGTTTTTATAAAAAGGAAAATTATGGCAAAGAAAAAACAAACTATAGAAACTTTTGAGCAAGGGCTATGGAAAGCAGCAGATAAACTAAGAAAAAATATCGATGCTGCAGAGTATAAACATGTGGTTCTTGGATTGATTTTTTTAAGATACATTTCAGAAGCATTTGAAGAACTTTATGAAAAGTTAAAAAAAGGTGAAGGTGAATACTTAGGAGCTGATCCAGAAGATAGAGACGAATACATAGCAGAAAATGTATTTTATGTTCCACCAAAGGCTAGATGGGAGTATCTAAAAGCAAATGCTAAAGATGTAGAGATTGGGAAAATCATAGATAATGCGATGGAGTTAATAGAAAAAGAGAATCCATCTTTAAAAGGGGTATTGCCAAAAGTGTATGCAAGGGGAAATATTGATCCTATAACTCTTGGAGGGTTGATTGATCTTTTTAGCAATATCGCTTTTGATGATGCAAAAGAGAAAAGCTCAGATATTTTAGGGCATGTTTTTGAATACTTTTTAGGAGAGTTTGCACTTGCAGAAGGTAAAAAAGGAGGGCAGTTCTATACTCCAAGAAGCGTTGTTGAGTTACTAGTTGAAATGCTTGAGCCTTATAAGGGAAGAGTTTTTGATCCTTGTTGTGGAAGTGGAGGAATGTTTGTACAGTCTGAAAAGTTTGTGCAAGAGCATCAAGGAAAGATTAATGATATTTCAATATATGGACAAGAGAGCAACCAAACAACTTGGCGACTGTGTAAAATGAACCTTGCAATTAGAGGTATTGACTCAACTCAAGTTAAATGGAATCCCGAAGGCTCATTTTTAAATGATGCTCACAAAGACCTCAAGGCAGATTTTGTAATCGCAAATCCACCATTTAACGATAGCGATTGGAGTGGCGAGCTTTTAAGAAAAGATGCTAGGTGGAAATATGGAATCCCACCTGTTGGCAATGCAAACTACGCATGGATTCAGCACTTTATCTTTCATCTTGCGCCTCACGGAAAAGCAGGATTTGTTTTGGCCAAAGGCGCACTAACTACAAAACAAAGCGCTGAATATGAGATTAGAAAAAATATGATCGAAGATGATATAGTAGATTGCATCGTTAATCTACCTGCAAAACTTTTCTTAAATACTCAAATACCGGCATCTTTATGGTTTTTAAGAAAAAACAAAACTACAAGAAAAAAAGAGATTCTCTTCATTGATACAAGAGATTTAGGAGAGCTTATCAATAGAAGACAAAGAGTTTTAACGGAAAATGACATCAAAAAAATAGCTGATACTTACCATAGATGGCTTAGAGTTGATGTTAATTATGAGGATATTAAAGGATTTTGTAAATCTGTTAGCATTGAGAAAGTAAGAGAGCTTGATTATATGCTAACTCCTGGCAGATATGTTGGGCTTCCTGAAGAAGAGGATGATTTTGATTTTGAAGAGAGGTTTACAAAACTAAAACAGGAATTTTTAGAGCAGTTAGTTGAAGAAGAGAGATTGAATAAGTTGATACTTGAGAGTTTGGGAAAGGTGGATATTAAGGGTAAAAAATGAAAATGGAAAATCAACTAGTTATTTTTGAAGATAGGGATAAAAAAATTGAGGTTCAATTGAAAGAAGAGACAATTTGGTTAAATCTCAATCAAATTGCATATCTTTTTGATGTTCAAAAAGCAGCTATATCAAAGCATATTAAAAATATTTTTGATTCAAAAGAATTAGAGCCAAACTCAACTGTTTCCAAAATGGAAACAGTTCAAATTGAAGGTAAAAGAGAAGTAAAAAGAAAAATTACTTACTATAACCTTGATGTAATCATAGCTGTTGGCTATCGTGTTAATTCCAAAAAAGCGACACAATTTCGTATCTGGGCGACGAATGTCCTAAAAAACTACCTTGTAAAAGGTTATGCCGTCAATGAAAAAAAGCTTACGCAAGAAAAATTAAAAGAGCTTGAAAGTGCAATAAAGTTTATTAAAGAAAATATCAATACTCCTTCCTTAAGCGCAAAGGAAGCAAAAGGCTTGCTTGAAATTATAGAAAAATATGCTTTGGTTTGGAGATGGATTGAAGAGTATGACACTGGAAAAATCAAAGCGATCATAACTCGAAAAGAGAGAAAAATAATAAGCTATGAAGAAGCAAAAGAAGCAATTAAAGAGTTAAAAGAGTATCTTTTGCAAAGAGGCGAAGCTTCAGAAATTTTTGGGCTTGAGCGAGATAGAGGACTTTTTGAGAGTGCGTTGAATACGATTTATCAAAGTTTTGGAGGCGAAGAACTCTATCCTTCCTTTGAAGAAAAGGCAGCAAATCTGCTCTATTTAATCATAAAAAATCATCCATTCGTTGACGGAAATAAAAGAATTGGTGCTTTTTTGTTTTTGCTTTTTTTATATGAAAATCTATCTCAAGAAGAACTTTTTAATAAATTTAACAGCAATACGCTAACGGCCCTATGCTATCTTGTAGCAGCAAGCCCACCAGAACAAAAAGAGCAGTTAGTAAAACTCATTATGAATTTTATTTCTTTTGAAGGATGAAGTATGAGAGATAAAGAATGAATTTAAAAGAAATTTTGAAATATCCTGAAAATAGGAAACTTGAATTTAAAGAATATTTACCCAGTAAAAATGATTTATGTAAAACTGTTGTAGCCTTTGCTAATGATGCTGGCGGTGAAATCTATATAGGAATAAAAGATAATCCAAGAGAGATTATCGGTATTCCAGAGGAAGATTTGCTAAAAATGGAAGAAACTATAAGTAGTATTATTCACGATAGCTGTTATCCGTTGATATTACCTGACATTTTTTCTTTGAATATTGAAGGTAAAATTGTAATAGTAGTAAAAATCTATAAAGGAAATAACCCGCCATACTTTATAAAAAGCAAAGGAAAAGAGAAAGGAACATATATTAGAGTTGGTTCAATAAATCGTCTTGCCAATAATGAGATAATAGAGGAATTAGAAAGGCAAAAAGAGGGAATTTCTTTTGATTCTTTACCAATCTATACACAAGATATTAAAGATTTAGATTTTTCTAAATTCTCACAACAATTTGAAGAAATTACTGGGGAAAAACTAACAAAAACAATCTTAAAAAAATTAAATTTGATAATTACAGACCAAAACAAAGAGTTTCCTACAAATGCTTTAATTTTACTTTCAAATGATGAAATAAAAAACACCCTTTTTCCTTATACAAAAATAGAATGTGCAAGGTTCAAAGGAACAATTCCGGGTAATTTTATTGACCAAAAAACAATTGACGAGCCTTTAAGTTTGCAACCAGAAGAAGCATATAAATTTGTTTTAAGGCATATTTCTCAAGGTTCAACTTATGAAGGAGTTTATAGAAAAGATAGATGGGAATATCCAATAATTGCTATCCGTGAAGTTATAAGAAATGCCGTAATTCATAGAGATTATTCTTTAAAAGGAAAAGATATAAAGATTGCTATTTTTGATGACAAAATTGAAATCACAAGTCCAGATAAGCTTATGCCTACTATTGATTTTGATAATATGGAAGCAGGTCAATCTGATATAAGAAATAAAGTGTTAGCGGTTGTATTTAAAAAACTAGGAATTATTGAGCAGTGGGGAAATGGTTTAAGACTAATTGCTAATGAATTGAAAAAGTATCCTGAAATAAAAATGGAGTGGAGTGAGCCAGGAATTTCTTTTAGAGTAACATTTAAAAAAATAAATTTTGAACAAAAAAATAAAATCCAAATATCAACATCTGCGACCGATTATGATCAATTACGGACGATTACGGACGATTACGGACGATTAACCAAAGAAGAAAAAGAAATTTTAATCTATCTTTTGGAGAAAAAAACAATTAATAGAAAAAAAGTTACAGAAATTCTCGATATTCATAAAACTAAAGCACATGAGATATTAAGTTCATTAGTTCATAAAAAATTAATAGAAAGAAAAGGGAAAGGAAGAAGTACACATTATGTTTTGAAGGGTGAAACGGAGGAGTTTTGATGGGTGAGAAAATGCCTAAAAGATGGAAAAAGGTTAAGTTGGGAGAAGTAGCAGAAATTAAAATGGGACAATCTCCAAAATCTGAATTTTATAATACAGAAGGCAAAGGCTTACCATTTCTCCAAGGTAATAGAACTTTTGGTTATAGATATCCAAAAATAGATATATATTGTTCAAATCCTATAAAAATAGCTGATAAAGGAGATATATTATTTAGTGTAAGAGCACCTGTTGGTGATATCAATATTGCAAATCAAACTATTTGTATTGGAAGAGGATTGGCAGCATTAAAATCAAAAAATGATGAAAATTTATTTCTATATTATTTATTACACTATACAAAAAAAGAAATTTTAAATTCAGAAGGCGGAACTGTTTTTGGTTCTATCTCTAAAAGAGATTTAGAAAGCCTTGAAGTTCTTATTCCAGAAGATTTAAACGAACAAAAAGCCATTGCTGGGGTGTTGTCAAGTTTTGATGATAAAATAGACCTGCTTCACCGCCAAAATAAAACTCTTGAAGAAATGGCGCAAACTCTTTTTAGAAAGTGGTTTATTGAAGATGCAAAAGAGGATTGGGAGGAAAAACCTCTTGGAGAACTTGTAACAATAAAAAGAGGCAGTTCACCAAGACCTATTCAAAATTATTTATCAAATAACGGATTAAAATGGCTTAAAATATCAGATATTACTAATCTAAACTCACCTTTTATTTTTGACATAAAAGAACATATTAAAGAAGAAGGACTAAATAAAACTGTATTATTAAAAAGCGACTCACTTATATTGTCTAATAGTGCAACTCCTGGGATTCCTAAAATTTTACAAATGAATTCTTGTATCCATGATGGATGGTTGTATTTTCCAAAATCATATTTTTCAAATGAATTCCTATATTTGCTGTTTTTATATATTAGACCCCAACTTTTAATGCAAGGTAATGGAAGTATTTTTACAAACTTAAAAACCAGTATTTTAAAAGAGTTTGTGATTACTGTTCCAGACAAAAACAGCCTTGCAAATTTCCAAATTCAAGTTAATCCCATTTTTAAAAAGTTATTAAATAATTCCAAACAAATCCGCACATTAGAACGATTACGAGATACACTCCTACCAAAACTAATGAGCGGGAAAATAAGGATGAAGTATGAAGGATGAAGGGTGAAGTATGAAGTATGAAGGGTGAAGAGTGAAAATTTATGATATAAAAGATAGAACTTTTCAATATGCTTTAAAAGCAATTGAACTTTATAATAAATTGCAATTACAAAGAAAGAGTGCGGGTTTGATTATTGGAAAGCAGTATTTAAGGTCTGCAACAAGTATAGGGGCAAATATTCAAGAAGCTCAATCAGGAGAAAGTAAAGCTGATTTTATCCATAAATATAGTATTGCACAAAAAGAAGCCAGAGAGAGCCTATATTGGCTTAGATTATTGAGAGCTTCTAAAATTTTACATACTGAAGATACGGAATATCTTATAAAAGAAACTAATGAAATAATATCTGTGATTACAAAAATTATTGTTAATACAAAAAAAGGTCTAAAAAATGAAAAAAGAAAACAATAATTTTCATAATTCAGACTTCAACCTTCAGAAATCAACAAAATTTCATCCTTCAGAATTCAGACTTCATCATTCAGTTTCTGAAGCAAATATAGAAAACTTTGCAATAGAGCTTTTAAAATTACAAGGTTACGATTATCTTTTTGGTGCTGATATCACCCCTGATGGTGAAAATCCACTTAGAAACTCATTTGAAGATGTGATTTTATTTGTTAGATTAAAAAGTGCTATAAAAAGGATAAACCCTCACTTGACACAAAGCTCAATAGATGATGCTATAAAACAGCTAATTCAAATCCATACGCCTAATTTGTTAGCGAACAATGAGATTTTTCATAAAATGCTAACTCAAGGTATAAAAGTAACATACACAAAAGATGGAGTTGATAGAGGAGATATTGTATGGCTTATTGATTTTAAAAATCCCCAAAATAACGACTTTTTGGTAGTCAATCAATTTACAGTTATTGAAAATAGTGTCAACAAAAGACCAGACATCGTTATTTTCATAAACGGATTACCTCTTATTGTTATGGAACTTAAAAATCCAACAGATGAAAATGCGAGCCTAAAATCGGCATACAACCAACTTCAAACATATAAACAAACAGTTCCATCTCTTTTTACCTATAACGAAATATTAATCATATCAGACGGCCTTGAAGCAAAGATAGGAAGTTTATCGGCTGGATATGATAGATTTATGGCTTGGAAATCTGCTGATGGCAAAAAAGAGGCTTCCCATCTAGTGAGTCAGCTTGAGATACTAATAAAAGGGCTTTTAGATAAACCAACACTTATCGATTATATAAGATTTTTTATCTTGTTTGATAAATCAAAAAAAGAAGACAAAAACGGGCAAACCACTATACAAACTACAAAAAAAATTGCAGCTTATCATCAATACTACGCCGTAAACAAAGCTATCAAATCAACACTAAGGGCGATTGGTCAAAACAGATCAAGCTTTATCGTAAAAGAGCCGCCTGCAAGTTATGGACTGCCTGATGTAAAAGATCAGCTAGAAGGAGATAAAAAAGCTGGAGTTGTGTGGCATACGCAAGGTTCCGGCAAATCTATATCTATGCTTTTTTATGCAGGTAAAATTATCCAAACGATAGATAATCCAACGATAGTAGTTATCACAGATAGAAACGACCTTGATGATCAGCTTTTTGATACTTTTGCCTCTGCTTCGCAGATTTTGAGACAAGAACCTGTTCAAGCAAACAGTAGGGAACATTTAAAAGAGCTTTTAAAAGTAGATGCTGGAGGAGTAGTATTTACAACTATACATAAATTTTGGCCAGAAGATGGAAATATTTATGAAACTTTGTCACTAAGAGATAATATCATCGTAATTGTTGATGAGGCTCACCGAACTCAGTATGGATTTCAAGCAAAAGTGGATAAAAAATCAGGGGATATAAAATATGGCTTTGCAAAATATTTAAGAGACGCACTTCCAAATGCTACATATATCGCTTTTACTGGAACACCTGTAGAAAAGACAGACAGAAATACACCCGCTGTTTTTGGAAATTATATCGATATTTACGATATAGCAAATGCAGTAGAAGATGGGGCGACTGTGCCTATTTTTTATGAGAGCAGACTTGTAAAAGTCAACTTAACAGAAGAAGGAAAAAGGTTAATAAAAGAGTATGAAAAAGAGCTTGATGAAAAAGGACTCTCTGAAGTAGAAAAAGCAAAAACAAAATGGGCAAAATTGGAAGCTTTAATAGGCACAAAACCAAGAATAAAAGAGATAGCAAAAGATATAGTAGATCATTTTGAAAAACGGCTTGAAGTGATGGATGGTAAGGCTATGATAGTTGCAATGTCAAGAAAGATAGCCATAAATCTTTATAATGAGATTGTATCTTTACGCCCAGATTGGCATAGTGATGAACTAAAAAAAGGAAAAATAAAGGTTGTTATGACAACCTCTTCTTCAGATGAGATAGAATTAACAAAATTTCATTTAACAAAAGAGCAAAGAAGAACATTAGCAGATAGATTTAAGGACCCGAATGATGAACTAAAACTTGTAATAGTTGTTGATATGTGGCTTACAGGTTTTGATGTGCCATCTCTTCATACAATGTATATCGATAAGCCTATGAAAGGGCATACGCTTATGCAGGCAATTGCAAGGGTAAATAGAGTTTATAAAGATAAAACGGGTGGGCTTATTGTTGATTATATAGGAATTGCTGCAGATTTGAAAGAGGCTTTAAACTTCTATGCAGAAAGTGGTGGAAAAGGAGAGCCTGCAAAGCTCCAAGAAGAAGCAGTTAAGATTATGCTTGAAAAGTTTGAGGTTGTAAAAGATATCTTTTACGGATTTGATTATAAAAGATATTTTAGCGCTGACACACAAGAAAAACTAAACATCATCCTTGAAGCGGAGGATTTTATACTTGGACTTGAACAGGGTAAAAAAAGATATATCGATGCGGTCACTGCACTCTCAAGAGCCTATGCCCTTGCTATCCCTCATCCAAAGGCTTTAAAGATAAAAGAAGAAGTAGCTTTTTTTCAAGCTGTAAAATCAAGACTTATAAAATTTGAAAGAAGCGAAAATAGCGCACAAAATTATGAAACTGCGATAAAACAGATAGTCGATAAAGCAATAGTCTCTAATGGTGTTATAGATATATTTGATGCAGCGGGGCTAAAAAAACCAGATATCTCTATACTCTCTGATGAATTTTTAGATGAAATTAAAGCAATGAAACATAAAAATTTAGCTATTGAGACTTTAAAAAAACTTATAAATGATGAGATAAAAGGAAGAATCAAAACGAATATAGTAAAAAGCAAATCTTTGCAAGAATCTTTAGAAGAGCTTGTAAGAAAGTATAATAATAAACTGCTAACAGCAGCTGAAATCATAGAAGAGCTTATAAAACTTGCCAAAGAGATTAAAGCAAGCGATAAAGAACCAGATGAACTTGGATTATCTGAATATGAGTATGCCTTCTACTGCGCTGTTGCGGATAATGAAAGTGCAAGAGAGCTTATGGGAAAAGAGAAATTAAAAGAGCTTGCAACTGTCTTATTTCAAAAGGTAAGAGAAAATACATCAATTGATTGGGCTATAAGAGAGAGTGCAAGAGCAAAACTAAAAGTAATTATAAAAAGAACACTAAGACAGTTTGGATATCCTCCAGATATGCAAAAGCTTGCAACTCAAACAGTTTTAAAACAAGCTGAAGCTTTAGCAAATGAGTTGATAGAGAGAAAATAAGCAATATTAAAAAAAGTTAGATTAGGAGAAATTATGAAGATAGATAATGTTATAGAGTTTTTAAAAGAAGAGGGCGGTTTAAGGGTTATAGAAGATGAGCTAGATGTAAATCTTGAGATTCCTCATATAGCCTATATTGAAGTAAAAAAGGAGATTTCTAAACCTGTACTTTTTACAAATCCGGTAGATAGAGAGCTTGGCGTAAAATATGATATGCCCGTTTTAATGAATATATTTGCCAATTTTGAACTGACAACTAAGATTTTAGGACGACATCCTGATCTAATTGCAAAAGAGATAGAAGAGCTACTCCATCTAAAACCTCCAAGAAGCTTTGGCGATAAAATCTCACTGATAATGAAGCTTTTTAAACTAAAAAACGTTTTTCCTAAAAGATTGGATGGTAGAGGTATTTGTCAAGAAAGAGAGCTTCCTTTAGATCTTGATAGATTGCCGATTTTAAAAACTTGGCCAAAAGATGGCGGTAAGTTTATAACGATGGGGCAGGTTTATACAATAAGTCTTGATGGAGATATGCAAAATCTTGGAATGTATAGACTACAGCAATACTCAAAAACCAAGTTAGGGATGCACTGGCAGATCCATAAAGACGGCGCCCACTTTTTTCATGAGTACAAAAAAGCCGGAAAAAAAATGCCTGTTACCGTAGCGATAGGAGGAGATCCTCTCTATATCTGGTGTGGGCAGGCTCCTTTGCCTCACGGTATATTCGAGCTTTTGATGTATGGCTTTATAAGAGGAGAAAATCCAAGACTTGTAAAATCTTTAACAAACGATATCTATATACCGGAAGATGTGGATATAGTTATAGAAGGGTATGTGGATCCAAACATTTTTGAGATTGAGGGGCCTTTTGGAGATCATACCGGATACTATACTCTAAAAGAGTCTTTTCCCGTAATGGAAGTTACAAAGATAACTTCAAAAGAAAAACCTGTTTTTCAAGCTACCGTTGTAGGAAAACCGCCTCTTGAAGATAAATATATGGGTTGGGGAACAGAAAGAATTTTCTTGCCGCTTCTAAAAACTACCGCACCTGATCTCATCGATTATCATATGCCAGAAAACGGAGTTTTTCATAACTTAATATTAGCTAATATGAAAGTTATGTATCCTGGTCACGCTAAGCAGTTCATGCACGCATTTTGGGGAGTTGGACAGATGAGTTTTGTTAAACACGCTATATTTATGGGTGAAGACTCTCCTAAGCTTACCGATTATGAAAATGTGGCTACATATATTTTAGATAGAGTGAGTAAAGAAAATATCTTAATCAGCGAAGGCGTTATAGATCACTTAGACCATGCAAGCGACATTCAGTTTGTTGGTGGAAAACTTGGTATCGATGCTACTAAAGAGCCTATAAAAGAGCTTGGGATCGAACTTTTGAAAGATGAAGAGCTTCTAGAGGTGATGCAAAATATAGATAAAAACGTAAAAGCTCTTAAACAGTATAAAAAAGAGACGAAAAATCCTATAGTAGTAATAACTTATGATAAAAAAAGGAGCGTAAAAGAGTTTTTCAAAGATATAAAAGAGCTAAATAAATATCTAAAGATTTTAGTAGTTGTTGATGAGAAAAATAACGATTTGGAAAATCCTTATATGTTGATTTGGAGAGTTGTAAACAATATAGATGCAAAAAGAGATATAGTTTTAGAGCCATTTATCATGGTAGATGCTACAAACAAAAATGAGCTTGACGGCTTCAAAAGGGAATGGCCCGATGATGTGTTGTGTGATAAAAAGGTAATAGAGGATTTACAAAAAAGAGGTTTGATTGAGACTAATGAAGAATTTATAAAAAAATTCGGACTATTATAAAAGTGTATATAGACTATTTCGATTCATTTATAGGGACTCTTAAGATATCAGCAGGTAATAGATTTTTATATAATATAGAATTAGTAGAAAAAAAGGAGCAGATAAAACCAAACGAAATTACGGAGATTACAAAACTTTGGTTTAATAACTATTTTGAAAAAAAACAGCCTTTATGGCTACCTCCTTTGAAACCTTTTAAAACGTCATATACACAAAAAGTTATCGATACAGTCTTAAATATCCCTTTTGGTAAATGTTTAAGCTACTCTGAAGTAGCAAAAATGGTAAAATCACCACATAGTTATAGAGCCGTGGCTATGACGATGAAAAGAAATCCTTATATGATCATCGTTCCTTGTCACAGAGTAGTTGCCAAAGAGACGATAGGGGGATATAACGGCGGGATTGAGATAAAAAGAAAACTTTTGGAGTTTGAAAAGTGCGAATCGATAAATTTATGAATGCGGTCAATATCGTTAAAAGAAGGGCCGTAGCTCAAGATATGATCACAAACAATGTGGTTTTTTTAAACGGTGTGTTGGTAAAACCGAGTAAAGAGGTAAAAATAGGAGATAAAATAACGATAAAATATCTAAAAGGAGAAAAAAGTTATATAGTTTTAAAGATACCAGAAACCAAAACTATTCCAAAAAGCAAAATGGATGAATATGTAAGAGAGGTGTAGATGCAGCCACACGATTTTTTTCTAGTAATTTTAATAGTACTTTTTAGTGCAAGACTTTTTGGAGAGATTTTTAGGAAACTCTCTTTACCTCCGGTTTTAGGTGAACTGCTTGCCGGACTTATCTTAGGACCCTCTTTTTTTGGATTTATTGAATTAAGTGAAGTTTTAAAACTTTTAGCCGAGATAGGGATAATTTTACTTCTTTTTGAAGTAGGATTGGAAACTGACCTAAAAAGGTTAATGAAAACAGGCTGGATGTCTGTTTTTGTTGCGATTTCTGGATTTGTTTTGCCTTTTATTTTTGGAACGGCCGTTTCGTACTACTTTTTCGGTTTTGATATCGTAGTTTCAATGTTTATAGGAGGAACGATAACCGCAACAAGTATCGGTATAACCGTAAGAGTTTTGCAAGATCTAAAAAAACGCGATTCTCTAGAAGGAGAACTAGTTATAGGAGCCGCAGTTTTAGACGATATTTTAGGCGTTATACTTTTAGCTTTGTTATATGAGTTTTCAAGTGCTGGAGAGGTTAGTTTAGTTCATGCCTCAAAAGTTTTTCTCTTTATAGTCGGATTTTTCATAATTGCGCCTATTGCTGCAAAGGTAATGGCATATCTCATCAAAAAGTATCATGATACAAACAAGATTCCCGGGCTCCTTCCAACTTCCGTTTTTATGTTAGTTCTCTTTTTCGCTTGGCTTGCTCACAAAGTAGGAGCGCCAGAGATCATAGGCGGCTTTGCGGCCGGGCTTGCTTTATCTAGAAGATTTTTCCTACCTTTTGGAATAGCTCTTGCTCACGATGTTAAGTTTTCTCAAAAACTTGAAAACGAGATAAAACCTTTAGTTTATGTCTTTACTCCTTTTTTCTTTGTCGCTGTAGGTCTTTCGATGAACCTAAAAGAGATAGCCTGGGGTGAGCCTTATATTTGGCTACTTTTTGGAACTATTTTTATATTGGCTATTATAGGCAAAATTATAGGAGCTATGTTTATCCCATTAGAGATGAAAAAGAGGCTTATAGTTGGTGTCTCTATGGTTCCAAGAGGGGAAGTGGGTTTAATCTTTGCTGAAATGGGAAGAGTGACTAATATCTTAGATAACGTAACATACGCCGCCTTAGTTTTAGTTATAATAGCAACGACAATAATACCTCCTTTTATCATAAAATACCTATATAAGGATGATTGATGGATTATAAAGAGGCTTATGAGAGATTTACCGAACTTTTTGAAAACAGAATGGATGAAAAGGATGCGAAAGAGTTTTTAATCTCTTTATATGAAAAGGGCGAATCTCCAGAAGAGATTGCCGCTGCCGCTAGTGTTATGAGAGAACACTCTATCAAACTTCCAGTAAGCGAAGATTTAAGAGAAAAACTAATAGACGTGGTAGGTACCGGAGGCGATAAGAGCGGAAGTTTCAACGTATCAAGTACTGTAGCTATTTTGCTTGCATCTCTTGGAAGTTTTGTTGCAAAGCATGGAAACAGAAGCATTACTAGTAAAAGCGGAAGTGCGGATATGCTAGAAGCTTTGGGAATAAATCTTAATCTATCCCCACAAAACCAGGTCAAAATGCTTGAAAAGACCGGTTTTTGTTTTATTTTTGCCATCAACCATCATCCGGCTATGAAATTTATCATGCCTATAAGAAAAACTCTTCCCCATAGAACGATTTTTAATATATTGGGACCTCTAACAAATCCGGCGGGGGCCAAAAAATATCTTTTAGGGGTTTTTGATAGAAGTTTTATACCTAAAATTGCCAAGGCTTTAAGTTTGATCGATACAAAAAAGGCGATCATTGTCAGTAGTAAGGATGGTATGGATGAGATAAGCGTAAGTGATATAACATATGCCGCTAAAGTAGAAATGAGTGATATAGAAGAGTTTATAATCGATCCTAGAAAAGTAGGTATTCCTTTTTCACCATTTGAAGCGATTTTAGGTGGAGACGCTAAAGAGAATGCTAAAATTACCAAGGATATTTTAAGTGGAGAACTAAAGGGTGCAAAGCTTGATATTGTTTTGCTAAATACAGCTGCAGCACTTGTAGCTGATGAGAAAGTAGGCAGTCTAGAAGAGGGTATAGAGATGGCAAAAGAGGCTATTGAAAGTAAAAAGGCAATTAAAAAGTTAAAAGAGATTGTAGAAGTGTCGAATGAGTTAGGCAGGTAAGGCTGGTAAGGTGGTAAGAGGATAGAAGGGAATTAGAAATTAGGAAATTGGAATTAGTTAAGTAGTTAAAAAAGTTAAAACAGTTGAGTAGTAACGAAATAAGAACTACTCAACCACTCAACTACTTTACCAAATTCCTAATTTCTAATTGAATGCTCTGAAAAATTACAAAATTTCACTCAGGCGAGTTGAAATTTTTAGTAAACTAACGCTGAGAATTTTATTAAAAAGTGCTAAACAAGCGCACTTTTTTAGCCTTTTAGCTAACATAAAATTTTCAAGCTAAAATTTCAAAGTCTTCGTTCAATCTGTAATTTTTCAGAGGTCTCAATTCCGAAATTATGGAGTATCTATGGAGAAAACTTTTATTTTAGCCGAATATGAGCTGAATATTCTTTTAGATTTTTTAGATGAGAAGTTAAAAAATAACAAAATTGTGCTATTAAAAGGCAATCTAGGTAGTGGAAAAACAACTTTAGTTAAAGAGTTTGCAAAAAAAAGAGGAGTTGAGGAAGCTACTTCACCTACCTTTTCCATTCAGCAAGTTTATGAGGGAGATATTTACCATTATGATCTTTATCAAACCTCTTTTGAGAAGTTTTTAGAATTAGGACTGTTTGATGAACTTGAAAAAGAAGGAGTCCATTTTATAGAGTGGGCAGATGAAAATCTAGAAAATTTACTGAAGATGGCCGGATTTAAATATATTATTATCGATATAAAGACAAAAGAGGACAAAAGAGTTTACAAGGTATCAGATGCATAAGTTAAGAGCCGAAAATCTTAAAAAAAGAATCAAAAATACGACTATCGTCGAAGATATAACTTTGGAAGTTAACTCTAAAGAGGTTGTAGGACTTTTGGGTCCAAACGGAGCCGGTAAAACTACCACATTTTATATGATATGCGGTTTGGTTGAAGCTACAGAAGGAAAGGTCTTTTTTGATGATAAAGAGATTTCACGCCTTCCTTTGCACAAACGAGCCAATATAGGTATAGGGTATCTTCCTCAAGAATCAAGTATTTTTAAAGACTTAAGCGTAGAAGATAATCTTATGCTTGCGGCAGAGGCGGGAAAACTTGATAAAAAAAAGCGTAGAAAAAGGGTTGAAGAACTTTTGGAGCTTTTTAACATAGAGCCTATAAGACATAGAAAAGGCATAAGCCTAAGCGGTGGAGAGAGAAGAAGGTGCGAGATAGCCAGGGCTTTGGTTAATGAGCCGAAATTTTTGCTTTTGGACGAGCCTTTTGCCGGTGTGGATCCTATCGCCGTTGTAGATATCCAAAATATTATAGAACAGCTTGTTCAGATAAATATAGGAGTTTTGATAACTGATCATAACGTTAGAGAGACTTTAAGCGTATGTGACAGAGCCTATGTTATTAGAGACGGTAGGCTTTTGGCACAGGGAACTAGCGAAGAGATAGCTAAAGATCCAGAAGTTAGAAAACATTATCTGGGAGAACATTTTAAATTTTAGGAATTTAATTTGGGAATTAGGAGTTTGGAAAAATTAAAAAAATTACTTGATAAAGAAGTAGAAAAAAGAGACAATTTTTTTGAAGTAAGTTACGAAAACCCAGATCCTATTTTGATTGCAAGAAGATATCAAGATGAAAAAGTTGCTCTAATTTGCTCGCTGTTTGCTTACGGAAAAGCCTCTTTGATTGTTAGATTTTTGGATAGTCTCGATTTTTCTTTGCTGCAAGAGAGTGAAGAGAAGATAAAAAAAGAGACAAAACATTTATATTACCGTTTTCAAAACTCGTCCGACGTAGCAAATATATTTATAACATTAAAAAGAGTTTCTCAAATAGACTCTTTAGAGGATATCTTTTATAAGGGATATAAAAAAGAAAGTAGCGTAATAGACGGTTTAAGAGAAGTAATAACGCTTTTAAAAAAAGTAAATTCTTACGATTCCAAGGGCTATACTTTTTTAATCGGCAATCCTCCGCCTATGAAAAAAGTATCAACACTCTCTCCATATAAAAGATGGAATATGTTTTTAAGATGGATGGTAAGAAAAGATTGTATAGATATGGGGATTTGGAAAAAGGTAGATAAAAAAGATCTTATCATACCTCTTGATACACATACTTTTAACGTCTCAAAAAAAATTGGACTTTTGCACAGAAAAACTTGCGATTTAAAAGCTGCTCTGGAACTTACGGAAAATTTAAAAAAGTTTGATCCGCTAGATCCTGTTAAGTATGATTTCGCGATTTACAGAATAGGTCAAGAGAAGAGTGTTTAAATTTGAAATATCTTGGTTTCTTATGTTTAAATTTTAAAAAATTAATACACCATTAATCAAAAAAAAGATAAAATTTACCAAAATATTTTGTTAGGAGAAAATATGGAAGAGAGACTCTTTACGTTTTTTGGCGTAATTTCGCATGATCATACCTTTATCTTCGTAGTTCATACGCTACTAGCCGCAGTGATAGTTTTGTTGTTGGCAAAGGCTGCAACAAAATCTTTGAGAATAGTTCCTCAGGGATTGCAAAATGTAATGGAGACCTATCTTGATGGCGTTATCTCAATGGGTAGAGATGTAGTAGGCGAAACTTATGCAAGAAAATATCTGCCGCTTATTGCAACTTTAGGGCTTTTTATATTCGTTTCTAACATTATAGGTATTATTCCGGGTTTTGAATCTCCAACTGGAAACATAAACTTTACTTTGACGCTGGCTTTGATAGTTTTTATCTACTATAACTATGAAGGTATCAAAAAGAACGGTTTTGTTCACTATTTTGCTCACTTTGCCGGTCCAGTAAAATGGTTGGCTCCTTTGATGTTTCCTATCGAGATAGTTTCTCATTTATCTAGAATTATCTCATTATCTTTCAGGCTTTTTGGTAATATAAAAGGTGACGATCTTTTCTTGCTAGTACTATTGATGCTTGCTCCTTGGATAGTTCCGTTACCGGCTTTTGCAATACTTCTTTTTATGGCATTTTTGCAAACTTTTATCTTTATGATTTTGACTTACGTCTATTTAGCCGGTGCAGTACTATTGCATGAGGAATCTTTATAAGGGTTAGTTTGAAAAAAACTTTACTTGAAAACGTTATAAGTTTTCTTTTGGGGATTTTCTGGGCGCTTTTGATACTGAGCGCCCTTATCCTTTTTAAAACTTTCTATCCTTTGGGAATTCTTCCCGCACTCGTTGCTATTATACTTTCATCCGCTTTTTGGTTTATTTTGATAATTCTTTTAGAGATGGCAAATATCCAGATAGAGAAGTTAAAAGAGATAAAAAGACAGACCGAGATTTTAGAAATTATCAAAAAAAGGCTCTATGAATAATTTTTTCTCATATCTCATTACCGATCCTTTATATTACGGTAGTTCTCCTATAAAAACGAAAAAAGTTTTAAAAAAGGCTGTAAAAAGATATTCTCCCTCTATAGTTTGTCTAAGAGACAAAAAAAACAAGTTTTCTAAAAGTTTGGCGAAATCTTTTTTGGAGACTGCTAAAAATGAAAAGATACTCTCTTTTATAAACTCCGATATAAACCTGGCCTATTCGCTTGGTTTTGATGGAGTTCATCTTCCAACATCTATGATCGATAAGATAAAAGTGGCAAAAAGAAAAAAGCTTTATGTAATAGTAAGCTGCCATAATATAGATGAGATAAAAAAAGCTCAAAGGTTAGGTGCAGATATGGTTACGTTTAGTCCTATTTTTTACTCGCCCGGTAAAGGGAAACCAAAAGGGTTAAATGAGCTAAGAAAAGCTGTTTTTAAAGCAAAACTTCCCTTAATTGCCTTGGGTGGTATCGTAAGTAGATATCAGATAAACAGAGTCTATCTTAAAAAAGCTTTCGGTTTTGCATCTATAAGATATTTTGTGAGATAAGATATTAAGCTCTCTAAAAACTCTAAATGTCCCTGCGGAAGCGGTAAAAAGTATAAAGGGTGTTGTTATAGGTTTCATAAGGGCTCTTTGAGCAAAAATGCACTAGAGCTGATGAAAAGCAGATATAGCGCTTATGCTGCTGGCGAAATTGATTATATTATCAAAACCACTCATCCAAAGTCGCCTCTATTTGAAGAAAATATAATAGAGTGGAAAAAATCAATTAGAGAGTTTTCGAAGTCAAATTTTAAAAAACTAGAAATTTTGGATTTTTTTGAAAAGGAAAATGAGGCATTTGTAGAGTTTAGAGCCTATATAGACGATTTCGTTCTACATGAAAAGAGCCGTTTTAAAAAAGAGAAAAACTGGCTCTATTATGATGGAGAGTTTTTAAGTTCCTAAGTAAAAAATCTGCTAGCAATACTCTTTTAATCGCCTTTTTATCAATAGTTTTGTAAAATCAAAAGAAAATTCAAAAGGAATTTTATGGAGTTTGAAGTAGTTATCGGTTTAGAAGTACACGTCCAGTTAAATACAAAAACAAAAATGTTTTGCTCATGTCCTACAAGTTTTGCCGAAATCCAAAACAAAAACACATGTCCTACATGTCTTGCTCTTCCTGGGGCACTGCCTGTTATAAATGAAGAGGCAGTTAAAAAAGCCATGATGTTTGGTTATGCCATAAACGCAACAATAAACAAAAAATCTATTTTCAATAGAAAAAACTACTTCTATCCCGACTTGCCGAAGGGATATCAGATAAGTCAGTTTGAGATACCCATAGTTGAAAACGGATATCTTTTTATAGATAAAGAGGATGGCAGCAAAAGAAAGATTGGTATAACAAGAGCCCATCTTGAAGAGGATGCCGGTAAAAATATCCACGAGGGCGAAATAAGTAAAGTGGACTTAAACAGAGCCGGAACTCCCCTTTTGGAAATAGTCAGCGAGCCTGATATCAGAAGTAGTGAAGAGGCGGTTCAGTATCTAAAAAAATTGCATGCAATAGTTAGGTACCTCAATATCAGCGATGCAAATATGCAAGAGGGCTCTTTTAGATGTGATGCTAACGTATCTATCAGACCTAAAGGCGATGATAAACTATATACCAGAGTGGAGATCAAAAACCTAAACTCTTTTAGATTTATCCAAAAAGCTATAGAGTATGAAGTAGAACGCCATATAGAAGCTTGGGAAGATGGAGTTTATGAACAAGAGATAGTTCAAGAGACAAGACTTTTTGATTCTCAAAAGGGTGTTACTAGAAGTATGAGAGGTAAAGAGGAGAGTGCAGATTACAGATATTTTCCAGATCCGGATCTCTTGCCGGTGGTAATTCCTGATGAGTTTTTTAACGAGACTAAAAATATTCCCGAACTTCCAGACGAAAAAGAGGAGAGATTTATAAAAGATTACGGTATCAGAGCTTATGATGCCACTTTAATAGCCGGTTCTATTGAAATGGCTAACTTTTTCGAGGAAATGCTAAAAGAAGATATTGATGCCAAAAATGCGGTTACTTGGTTAACTGTTGAATTAGCGGCGAGACTAAACAAAGCAGGAGTTGATATAGACAACTCTCCGGTTGATGCTAAAAAACTGGCCAAACTGGTAAAAAGAATAGAGGATAAAACAATAAGCGGAAAAGCCGCAAAAGATGTTTTAGACTATCTGATGGAAAATGATGTAGAGGTAGATGATGCGATCGATAAGCTGGGTCTTAAACAGATAAGTGACGAAGGCGCTATCGTTGCGATGATTGATGAGATTTTAGCTAGTAACGAAGATAAAGTACAAGAGTATAAAAACGGAAAGGAAAAACTTTTTGGATTCTTTGTAGGTCAGGTTATGAAAGCAAGTCGTGGAAAAGCAGATCCAAAGCTAGTTAATAAACTTCTCAAAGAGAGACTCTCTTCGTGAAACTATCTACGATTTTAGTCAATTTTGCCTTCCATTTGGAAGGCTCTCAAAAATATAAAAAAATAAAACTCTTTTTTAAAAATCTACTTGAAAATGATGATTATAAATATAAAAAATACTTCGATTATTTTATGATCTTTTTGATCCTCTCTAGCGTTGCTATAATCATTGAAGAGGTAAAAACTCCCATAAACAAATGGCTATATTATTACGATGTCTATTTTGTCACCGGAGTATTCTTAATCGAGTATCTATTGAGAATGTGGGTGTACAACGATTCTAGAAAAATCATAATAGATGAGTTTGAAAACTCGATTTTTTTGGAAAAAGAGTTTAATACAAAAAAAGTTTTAAAAGAGATAATCAAAAAAAAGATTGAGTACGTAACTTCTCCTCTTGCTATTATAGATCTTTTAGCTATTTTACCAAGCTATCGTGAATTAAGGATATTAAGAGTTTTTGTACTTTTTAGGGTTTTTAAACTTCTTAGATACTCTCAAAATATAACTCATTTTTTGCAAGTTTTAGCCTCGAAAAAGTTAGAGTTATTTACTCTTTTGCTTTTGGTTACTTTTGTTGTTTTGATATCGGGCATAAGCATATATGTTTTTGAAGAGCAACAAAATCCTAATATTTCCACACTTTTTGATGCGTTTTATTGGTCTTTGGTTACAATCTCTACAGTTGGATATGGAGATATAACTCCCGAAACAAAAGAGGGAAGGGCAATAACTCTTATTATCATACTTACCGGTATCGGGTTAATCTCTTTTGCCACATCAATCATAGTTTCGGCTTTTAACGAAAAGATGGATGAAGTAAAAGAGAATAGAATCTTACACAATATAAACAAACTAAATAATTTTTACATAATCTGCGGATACACGCATATGGCTGAGTTGCTAGCAAACAGACTTAAAAGGGAGAAAAAAAATTTTGTTATTTTGGATCTTAAAAAAGAAAAAACCGAAAGAGCACTCTCTAAAGGGTATTTGGCGATAACCGCGGATGCAACAAAAAAAGAGGCGTTTAAAAAGATTGATTTTAAGAGAGTAAAAGCCGTTGTTACTCTAACTGAAAAAGATATGCACAATATCTTTATATGTTTGAATGTTAGGAGTTTTAGCAGAGATGTTTTTTTAATATCACGTACTATAGATAAAAATTCGTATAAAAAGTTAAAATTGGCCGGTGCCGATTATCTCATATCTCCATACGAAACGGCAGGGATTTTTGGTGCCAAGATTATAGAACAGCCTATAGCAATAGAGGCTATAAACGATATTTTAACGGCAAAAAAGAATGCTTTGTGTGATCAAGTGGAGGTTTTAAAAGGCTCCTTTTTAGAAAATAGAAGAGTTGGTGAGATAGATCTTGGAAAATACAAACTAATTTTGCTTGGAGTAATAAGAGTTAAAGAGGGAGATTTTTCGACTGACTTAAAAAGAGAGTTTTTCTTTAATCCACCTGAAGATTTTAAATTAAAAATAAACGATATTTTGATAATTATGGGTTACAATATAAGTATAAATAACTTTAAAACTTTAGTTACGGAAAGCAGTATAAAACATGCTAGAAAAAAAAGATAAAGTATTACTTTTCGGATACGGGAAATATGGAGAGCAGATTGCAAAACAGTTGTTATATAATAATTATGAGGTATATATAGCGGAGTATGACAAAAAAAACCTAAAACGTGCCAGTATTGACGGATTTGAGCATATAATGGTCGTCGATATTGAAAACGATGATGAGCTTACGGATATATTGCTAGATAACGGTTTTAGGAAAATTTTTTGCGCCTTTGATAATGAAGAAGAAAATATATACCTAACAATTACGTTTAAAGCGATTTTCAAAAAAATAGACATTATAGCGATTTGCGAATCTAAAGAGACAGAAAGAAAACTAAAACTAGCAGGTGCCAATAAAGTTATAGATACTATGGAAGCAGCCGCAAATAGGATTTTTTTCATATTGGAAAAACAGGCGGTTACGGAAGCTATTGATCATATACTTTTTAAAGATTCGTCTTTGGCTTTCAAAGAGATTGAAATTCCACAAAACTCTTTTTTGGATGGAATAAATATAAAAGATGCAAAATTTAAAAATAGATTTGATATTATCGTTATTGGGATTGTAGATAAAGAGCTTGGAAATAAATTTACTTTCATAACAAAAGGCGTTAGCCATAAACTTGATGCCGGAGATATTTTGGTTGTAATAGGCAAAAAAGAGAGTATAGATAGATTTGAAAAAGAGTTGAAAAATAGTTCCAAAAATTATACTCATTAAGGGTAAATATGAAGATTGGTGTCATAGGTGCCGGAAAATGGGGAGAAGCGTTGCAATATGCCCTCTCAAGAAAAAATGAAGTTTATATAACTTCTAGAAGAAAAAAAGATTTGCCAAATTTTGTTTCATTTGAAGAGATAACAAAGATAGAGTATCTAGTTATAGCTCTTCCCGCTCAGATAACAAGAGTTTGGCTTCAAAATCATCCGATAGGGAAAGATAAAAAAATCTTGGTTGCTTCAAAGGGAATAGATGTAGAAACAGGTGAATTTTTAAATCAAATATATGAAAAACATCTGCCTCGTGAAAATATCTCTTTTTTAACGGGCCCATCTTTTGCTAAAGAGGTAAAAGAGGGATTACCTACCGCTCTTGTTATAAATGCATACAATCAAGATTTAGCTAAAACATTTTTCTCTGCTTTTCCCGATTTTATCAAAACATATATAAGCGATGATGTTATCGGAGCCGAGATCGCCGGGGCTTATAAAAATGTTATTGCAATTGCGGCCGGTATTTGCGACGGACTAAAGCTTGGAAACAATGCAAGAGCGTCCCTTCTAGCACGAGGTCTTGTGGAGATGGAGAGATTTGGAAGCTATTTCGGCGCTAAAATAGAAACTTTTTTAGGCCTGAGCGGTGCTGGAGATCTTTTTTTAACCGCTAGTAGTACTCTATCGAGAAATTATAGAGTAGGTCTTGGGATAGCAAAAGGAAAAAATATGAGAGAGATTTTGGATGAATTGGGTGAAGTTGCAGAAGGTGTTTATACAGCAGAAGCTATATATAAGATTTCATTACAAAAAAGTATTTATGTACCTATTGCAACAGAAGTATTTAAAGTGATCAAAGGTAAAAATCCATTAATGAGTTTAAAGGATCTCTTAAGTTGAAGCTAGATCTATCTATAATAGACGAGATAGAAAAACTTCCACCATTATCTAAAACCGTACAAAAAATAAAAGAGGCGTACGAGAATAAAAATATAACTGCAAAAGAGTTAGAAGAGATTATAAAAAATGACCCTTTGCTTGTAGCGGATATTTTAAAACTGGCAAATTCGCCTTATTACGGTTTTATGCATGAAATTTATGATTTGAGGCATGCAATAGTCCTTTTTGGATTTGAAGAGATTTTGAATTTTGCAATAATGTCCGTTATTAAAAACAGTTTTCATATAGACCTTACGCCTTACGGTATTAATGAAGAGGATTTTTTAAAACTCTCGTTAGTAAAAAGTAAATTTGTTTTATTAGCAAACGACAAAAATAGTCAGTCCCTATTAAAAAGTGCCGCTTTTTTAAGTGATATAGGTAAAATAATTATTGCAAAATATGTCAAATCAAACAATATTAATTTTTTGATTGAAGATACATTTTCATTAATAGAGATAGATAAGATAGAAGAAGAACTTTTAGGTTTTAATACGCTTGAGGTTACAGGGGCGATTTTCGAAAAATGGAATTTTGACAAAAGGCTTATAGATATAATTCTCTCTTCAAAAGAGTGCTCTAAAAACGAGATTGCAAAATCTCTTTATATTATCAGAGAAAATCTCAATATAAAAGGGGAGATATTAAAAGAACCAAAAGATGACTGCAACGGCAAAAAAAAATTTGCCGAGATTGCTAAATCTATCGGTTCTTAGTAATATAAGATGCTATTTTGTAGCCGTGGTTTAGAGCAATGGCTATGGAGCCTCCAGTTGCTGTAACTATATCTCCGGCTGCAAAAAGTCCAGGTATTTTAGTTTGAAAATTTTCGTCAACTTCTACTTTGTTGTTTACAACCTCAATTGCACACTTTTTTAAAAAATCGATCGGGGTCGTTCCTCCAATGGCGTATATGATCCTATCGTAAATTTCACTTGAATTGTTCGAAAAGTTAACTTTTGGTTTTCCATGCTCACTATCTAAAGAGTTGATATCTATTCCCATTTTTAATTTAAGCTTTCCATTTTTTACATATTCATTTATGATTTTTTCGTTTTCCGGGTTTAACCTTGTAAACTTTTCTCTTCTGTAATTAAGAGTAACTTCGTTGCTGTCAGCTAAAAAATAGGCGTATTCAGCCGCTGAGTTTCCTCCTCCCACTACTAATATTTTTTCATTTTTTGAGCATTTATCTAGATTGAAGTTGACAAACTGCTTTATTGAAGGCGGTATTTTATAACTTGGTTTGTTGGGTTTTCCCATTTTACCTATTGCAATAACCACATTTTTAGCTCTATATATTTTGTTGTCTGTCGTAAATACTTCGAAAAAATCCTCTTTTTTTTCAACTTTTTCTACTTCAGTATTAAAAAGAGTATCAATTTTGTGTCTGTCTAAAAGTTTATCGAAAAGATCCAGCGTAGTCTCTTTTGTTCCATCCATAAAAACTATTCTTCCCTCACACTCTACAGTCTGTCCCATCCAATCTTTGTCCACTCTTTTGTTATCTTTGTAGAAATTTCTTATAGTTGCAGAGTGGTTGTCGGCTTTTTCAATGAGCAAAATCTCTTTTATACCAAAAATATAACTTTCTATAGCAGTTCCTATTCCTGCCGGTCCAGCTCCTATTATCGCTATATCGAACAACTTTTTCATGGGATTCCTTATATAAAAATTTCTTATATTATTAAGCTTTAAAGCTTAAAACCCTATAAAATATTTTTTTAATTGCTTAAAAAGCTGTGAAGCTGTAAAATAGTGACAAAAAAAGGGGTAGAAAAGTAATGGAAGAGTTTTTAAAAAGAGCAAAAATAAGCGCTTCTGTTTTATCGCAAATAACAGGAGAAAAGAAGAAAAAAGTTTTAAAAGAGATGGCTGAAGCTTTAGTTAGACATGAAAAAGAGATTTTAGAAGCAAATGCGATAGATATGCAATATGCTGAAGAAAACGGTCTTAGTACAGCTTTAAAAGATAGGCTTTTGTTGAATAAAAAAAGAGTTTTGGATATGGCAAACTCAGTTGCCGAAATAGCTGCATTAAAAGATCCAGTAGGTAGAGTACTAGATGGTTGGGTTCTTGATAATGGGCTGAGAATAGAAAAAGTATCCATTCCAATAGGGGTTATAGGGATCATCTACGAATCAAGACCAAACGTCACAAGTGATACGGCTGCGCTATGTTTTAAAAGTTCGAATGTCTGTATTCTTAAGGGTGGAAAAGAGGCTCAGCACTCAAACGAAGCCATTGCAAATATTTTAAGAGATGTTTTGGAAAAGAATTCCCTTCCAAAAGATATAATTTCTTTGCTTCCTGATTACAGTAGAGAAGGGGTGGCCAAACTTATAAAGATGGATAAATACGTAGATCTCATCATACCAAGAGGAGGCGAAGCTCTTATAAGATATATTAGCCAAAATGCCACAGTTGCGGTTGTAAAACATGACAAAGGACTTTGCCATACATACATAGATAAAGATGCGGATTTTGAAAAAGCTGTAAAGATAGCTGTAAATGCTAAAGTTCAAAGGCCAGGTGTCTGCAACGCTATGGAAACTCTTTTGGTGGATTATGCCATAAAAGATGAGATGCTTCTAAAACTTTATGAAGCTTTTAAACCTCATCTAACTACTTTGAAAGGATGTGCTATAACGAGAGAGGTTATAGAAGTTGAAGAGGCTACTGAAGAGGATTATCATACAGAGTATCTTGAAAATATACTCTCAATAAAAGTGGTTGATGGCGTTGAAGGAGCGATAGAGCATATAAGAAAATATGGTTCAGGACATAGTGAAGCAATAGTTACTGAAAATTATACAACCGCAGAGAAATTTTTAAATAGTATAGACGCCGCTTGTGTCTATGTAAACGCATCCACAAGATTTACTGATGGTGGTGTTTTCGGTTTTGGTGCAGAAGTAGGCATAAGTACCAACAAACTTCACTCACGTGGCCCAATGGGTATAAACGACCTTACTACTTATAAATACAAAATTTACGGAGAAGGGCAGATTAGAGAGTAATCTCGCCCTTTAGTAATAACTGATTTTGTTTCTAAATATGAACGATATAAAATTGTGATATTTAAAGAAGTTATGTTGATTTTTCAGAGGTTTAAATTAACAAAAAACTCTATGATAAAAAATCAACCTTAAAAGTTGTAATATTGTTTTTAGATATTACATCTATTTTAAAGCCGTATTTTT
The DNA here is from genome assembly GCF_014466985.1 of Nitrosophilus labii. NCBI lineage: Bacteria > Pseudomonadati > Campylobacterota > Epsilonproteobacteria > Nautiliales > Nitratiruptoraceae > Nitrosophilus > Nitrosophilus labii. The sequence continues at coordinate 1,010,318 of NZ_AP022826.1, read as the reverse complement.
TGCAGATAGTGGAGACAATATCAAGACCTATTCCAAAGCCTCCTGTAGTTTCGTCATCTCTTTCGTATCTTTTAAAAATTTGTGATAATTTATCGCTTTTAATAGTTTTTCCTTCATTTGTAACTGATAAAGTACAATTTTTTAAAGTTACCGTGATAATACTGTTTGGTTTTGCATATTTGATAGCATTATCTACAAGATTTTTAATCAAAATATCTATATGATTAGGATCTGCTTCAATATGACACGGATTTACCTCTTTTTTTATTTTTAAATCTTTTTGTTCTATTAAAAGAGCAAAAAAATCCAAACTATTATCCAATTTTTTAGATATATCTACCAATTTCTTTTCACATTTGCTGTGTTGATTGAAAGATATAAAACTCATATCCTGATATATTTTAGAAATTAGTTTTGAACTCATTTTTAAAGTTTTTATGTAAGTAGGTTTTTCACCTTTTTGCTCAATTTTTTGTGTTGCCAAAAGTATGGATGTAACTGGAGTGTTCAACTCATGTGTACTATCTTTTATAAATCTATCAAGCTCTTTGATTTTTTCTTTCATGGGTTTTAAAAAAAGTTTTCCAAGATACCAGCCTACAGACATTAAAAATATAAAAGCAAATAAAGATATAAAAATAGTTTTTCTAAAAATTGATTTAAGATGTTTTTCAAAATCTTTATCTTTTACAACAATATAGTTTATGCCAAGATGTCCTTTAGCCCCTTTATCTACATAATAGGCACTTCCATTTTTAACAAAAAACTCCTTTTTTATATCTACTTCTTCTTTGAATGTACCGTCGATAAACTGTTTATTTTTATCTAAAAGCATAAAATCTGACTTTTTTGGAATAATAAAGTCTTTATGTCTCATATGTGCGTCTATAGCGGATGATGCGATTTTAAATGCCTCGATTCTAAGTTTATTAAAAACTTTCTCTTTGTAAGCTTCCGTTTCTATTTTGTAAAACAGGATTCCAAATCCTACTATTACTAGAAAAATAGAGCCAATATATACACTCATAAAACGAAAAAGAGACCTTTTTTCATAATGGCTCAAGCTCATAACCGGTCCCTCTATAAGTTTTAATAAAAGGTATATATTTTCTCAACATTTTTATATAACTTCTGATAGTTGCTTCACTTGGTGTCCCGTCATAATTCCAAATATTTTGTATCAACTCCTCTTTGGTCACTATTTTTCCTCTGTTTTTGTAAAGATAATGCAAAATCTCTGAGGCCTTAGGAGTTAGTGAAATCTCTTTATCTTCAAAAATTAACAGATGTCTCTTATGGTCAAATTTTAATATTTTAAAATCTATTAGACCATTATTGATATTAAATAATTTTAAAATATGTTCTACTCTCGCATCTAGCTCTTCAAACTCGAAAGGTTTCTTTATGTAATCGTCACATCCAAGTTCAAATCCCTCTTTAACATCTTTGCTGCTGTTTGCAGAAGTGATCATTATAGCTGGAGTAGTATCTTTGTTTTCTCTGAGTTTTTTAAGTAATTCAAAACCGCTAATACCCGGAACTTTTATATCTAGTAGTATAAGATCAACTCTTTTTTCATATAGATATTCAAAAGCCTCTTCTCCATTTAAAAAGTGTATTACTTCATATCCTTTTTCCGACAGATGCTCTTTGATAAGCTCACTGAGCATCAAATCATCTTCAAGAAGAAGTATCTTCATCCGCTTTGAACCTTTTTAAAAACTGTGCATTTATAGCTACTATTACAGTACTTGCAGACATTAGCATAGCACCAATAGCAGGTTCTATTAATATTCCGTAACTAGCTAGTACGCCTGCAGCTAAAGGTATCGTAACGATATTATACCCGCTTGCCCACCAAAGATTTTGTATCATTTTTTTATATGTTGATTTTGAAAGTTTATAAGCATAAACCACATCCAATAAAGAGTTTTTTGTCAAGATAATATCTGCGCTTTGAGCGGCAATATCTGTTCCTGCTCCTATAGCAATACCTACATTTGCTTTTAAAAGAGCAGGGGCATCATTTATCCCGTCACCAACTATAGCCACTATTCTACCCTCTTTTTTAGGATTTTCTATAATTTCAACTTTTTGGGTTGGCATAAGAACTGAAAAGTAGTTATCAATTCCTATCTCGTTAGCTACTTCTATAGCTACATCTTTATTGTCACCAGTTAGCATATAAACTTTTATATTATCCTTTTTAAATTGAACTATAGCTATTTTAGATTCATCTTTTATTTTATCTTTTAATAAAATCACTCCTAAAACATCACTGTTTTTACCTACCCAAACTTTTGTATAAGCTACATTAATGTATTGTTTTAAAGTTTCTGGTATTTTCAAATCAAGTCTTTTTAATAGTTTGCCGTCCCATACAAAGATTTTATCTTTTTTATATTCACCTATAGCACCTATACTGGGTATTATTTGAAACTTTTCAATTTTCTTTGTTGTTATACCTTGTTTTTTAGCATACTCAACTATCGCTTTTGCAATAGTATGTTCAGAGTTTTGTTCTACGAGTGCTGATAGGAAAAATCTGGTTTTTATCAATAGTACCATCAATATTGGCAATGCTTAGTTTTCCTTCAGTTATAGTTCCTGTTTTATCTAAACATATGGTATCAATATCTTTTAATTTCTCAAATGCCTCTTTATCTCTTATCAAAATCCCATGTTTTGCACCTAGAGTGGTAGAAATGGCAACAACAAGAGGTACAGCCAACCCTAAGGCATGAGGACAAGCTATAATAAGAACCGTAACACTTCTTAGGAGAGCTTCTGAAACTCCAATAACTGGCATCCAGTAAGCAAAAGTAGCGCTTGATACTGCAATAGCGCCATAAAATAGCCATTTTGCTGCTTTATTTGCAATATTTTGTGTTTTAGATCTACTTTTTTGAGCTTTTTTAACCAGTTCTATAACTTGAAAAAGATAACTCTCTTCTCCGCTTTTTTCGATCTTTACTTCCAAAATTTCATCAAGGTTGGTTGAGCCCATAAAAACTCTATCGTTTTTCTCTTTAAAGACAGGTTTTGATTCTCCTGTCAAAAAAGATTCGTCCACACTGCTTTCTCCCTCTACGACTATACCGTCAGAAGGAATTTTTCACCAGGTTTTATTAAAATGGTATCATCTATTTTCAGATTTTCGATTTCGATATCTACCACTTTGCCATTTTCCATTTTGTGTGCTTTGTGGGGGATCAATCTTACAAGTTCTTGCAAAGCATTTGCAGCTCCCATCACACTTATAGCTTCTATATAGTGTCCTATAAGCATTACATCTATCAATGTAGCTAATTCCCCAAAAAACTCTTTTGATTTAGGATCAAAAAGTGCATATGTGGAGTAAAAATAGGCTACACTGATAGCCAAGGAGATTAGGATCATCATACCAGGATTTGCTCTTTTTATCTCTTCGAAACTCCCTTTTAAGAAAGGTTTTCCTCCATAGAAATAGACAAATGTTGATAGAACAAAAATTATCGCTTCTCTATAAGGAATATCAAGCTTGAAGCCTAAAATTTTCCATATCATAGGAGATAGTAATAAAATGGGGATAGTAGCTGCCAAAGAGAGTAAAAATCTCTTTTTGAAATCATTCATATGATGCATGTGTGATGAATGATATTTTTTTATAAGGCTATTTTTTTCCATTTTCTTTCCCTTTGAGAGTCTCTAACAAAGACTTATACTCATCCTTATCGATCTCTCCTTTAGCCAATCTCTCATCCAAAATATCTTTAGGGGTTTTTATATTGCTTTTTATTTTTAATATAACTATTAAATAGACTATCAAAGCAATAAAAGCTAACCAAAAAACCAGGTTATAACCAAACATGTGCATATCCATAACGGCTCCTTTTCTTTTATTATAGCCGTTTAGTATGGAATTAACGCGTAACGGAGTTTGCTTTTTTAATATAACTCATATACAAAATAGGGATTATTATCAATGACAAAATTGCAGAAGAGACAACCCCTCCTATCATTGGGGCTGCGATACGTTGCATAACTTCACTTCCAACTCCACTACTATACATAATAGGCAAAAGTCCAGCAAGTATGGCAAAAACTGTCATAAGTTTCGGTCTGACTCTTTTCACCGCTCCTTCATAAATAGCTTCATAGAGCTCTTTGTCATCAATCTTTTTTCCGCTCTCTATGCGCTTTTGGACACTCTCTTTTAGATAAACTATCATAACTATAGCAGTTTCTGCAGCTATACCCAGTAGAGCTAAAAAACCCACGATAACAGCTATGCTCATATTGAAGTTTAGAAAATCAATGTAAAATAGACCACCCAAAAAGGCAAAAGGAAGAGTCGTAAAAACGATAAAAGTTGGAACTAGTTCATTTAGTGCAAGATATATCAAGATAAAAATTATCACCAAAACTGTAGGTACTATCCACTTGATTGTCTCCATAGCACTTTCAAGATACTCCGATTCTCCTGCCCACTCATAGAAGTATCCTGCAGGAAGTTTTATATCTTTTAAAAGTTCTTCAGCCATTTTTTTATATTCGCTTCCACTGACTTCGTTTACAGGTGTTATATAGATATATGTAACCGGTTTTGCTTTTTCACTTTTCAAGACAGAAGAACTCTGCTTATAGTAAATATTTGCTACTTCTTTTAAAGGAATATAACCATAATCGGTTTTGATTTTAAGCTCTTTTATATCTTCTAAATCTCTTCTTTCTTCCTCATCGAATCTAACGGAAATCGGATATCTCCCTAAATTTTTTATATAGGTTGTAACTTTTTTGCCTCCTATGGCACTGCTGACAAAGTTTAAAACTCTATCTTTATTTAGGTTATATAAAGATTGTTGCTCTTCATCAATATCTATATTTATAAAATATCCTGTATCGCTTCTATCGGCAAAAACAGACTCTGTTATTTTTAGATTTTTCAATCTCTCTTCTATCTCTTTTGCCAAAGCTTGCAGTTTTTTTGTATCGTCTCCATAAAGTTTTATTCCAACAGGAGTTCTAATACCACTAAGAAGCATATCTATTCTGCCTCTTATAGGATATGTCCAAGAGTTTACCAGCCCTGGTATTTGCAAAGAGTCATCCAGCTCTTCTATTAATTTTTTAATACTCATATCCTCTCGCCATTGGCTCTTAGGTTTTAAAGTTATAATAGTCTCTATCATTGATAAAGGAGCTGGATCTGTTGCAGTATCAGCTCTTCCTCCTTTTCCGAACACGGTCTCAACTTCCGGAAAACTTTTTATAATCTTGTCTGTTTTTTGTGTAAGCTCTTTGCTAAGGTCTACACTTATGCCGTAAGGAGTAACTGGCATATACATCAATACCCCTTCATTTAAAGGAGGCATAAACTCCCATTTTAGTTTCTGATAAAGAGGGTATGAAAAAAAGAGTGCTGCTATTGCAGCGGCATAAACCAAGTATCTAAATTTCATAGCAAAAACTAAAAATGGGTGATATAACCAGATAAAAAATCTGTTGATAGGATTTTTGGACTCTTTAGGAACCTTTTTTATAAAAATAACCATCAGTGCAGGAACTAAAGTTATAGCTATCAAAGCTCCGGCACTCATAGCAAATGTTTTTGTGAAGGCAAGAGGCGAAAACAGTAATCCTTCTTGACCTTTTAGAGCAAAAATTGGTAAAAAAGAGATAACTACAAGTGCTAGTGCGAAAAATATCGGTCTTCCAACGGTTTTTGAAGATTCCTGTATAGCCTTTAGCCTCTCTTTGTTTGAAATCTCTAGTTTTGTCTGTGTTATTTCATCTATTTTTTTATGTGCATTTTCAATCATAACTATAGAAGCATCAACCATAGCTCCTATCGCTATGGCAATTCCTCCTAAACTCATAATGTTAGAACCGATACCGAAAAGTTTCATAAGTAAAAATGTCAAACCTATGGTTAACGGTAAAACTATAATCAAAATAAAAGAGCTTCTAAAATGAAAAAGAAACAGGGCAATAATAATAATAACAATGATACTCTCTTCTATCAGTGTATTTCTTAGATTTTCTATGGAGTCTTCTATGAGCTTAGAGCGATCATAAACTGGGACTATTTTTATATCATCTGTTTGTAGCTCTTTTATCTTTTGTTTGATATTTTTGATAGTGTTATACACATCCGCGCCATATTTTGCTATAACTATGCCACCAACCACTTCGCCTTCACCGTTTAAATCAGCCATACCTCTTCTAGGAGATGCCACTATTTCAACAGATGCAACATCTTTTATTCTCAGAGGAATTTTTTCTTGAGTTTTTATGGTCAAATTTTCAATATCTTGTAAACTTTTTATATATCCTCTGGTTTGAACCATCCATTCATAGCCATTTTTTAGTATGACTCTGCCGCCAGTATCGTTATTGTTGCTTTTTAGAGTTTTTATGATATCTTCTACACTTAAACCGTATCTAATAAGATCATCGTTTTTTACTGTAACCTGAAAATTTGGAACAAATCCTCCGATTGTTGCTACTTCACTTACACCGTCTATGGCTGTAAGAGCATATTTTAGAGTATAGTCTTGATAAGTTCTTAAAAAACCTAGATCTTTTGTTTTGCTAACAAGTGCATACTCATAAACCCAGCCAACACCTGAAGCATCCGGTCCCAAAGAGACTTCGGCACCTTTTGGTAAAGATGATGCGATAGAAGAGAGCTCTTCTAAAACTCTGCTTCTAGCCCAGTAAAGATCTACCCCATCTTTGAAAATAATATAAATCAAAGCGTTTTCATAAGTAGAAAAGCCTCTAACTGTTTCAATATCTGAAATACCTAAAAAAGAGCTTACCAGAGGATAGGTTACCTGGTCTTCTATGATATTTGGACTTTGTCCTTCCCACTTTACCTGAACTATTACCTGTGGAGGGGAAAGATCCGGTATGGCGTCTAGTGGCGTATTTTTGATTGAATAGATAGATATCAAACTAAGTATTGCAAATATTATAAAAATCACAACTCTGTTTTTGATGCTGTACTCTATAATTTTTTCAATCATTTTACATCCTAAAATAGTCCGTTTATTTGTGCATCACTATCTAACAAAAACATAGCACTGTCTGCTATCTCATCCCCTTTTTGCAATCCCGAAATTAGTTTGTAGTATTTGTTGTTTAGCGGTTTTACTTCTATCTCTACCGGCTCATATTCTCCTTCAAATTCTCCTACTTTAAATGCATACCATTTTCCATCTTTTCTTATAACGGCACTTTTTGGTATTAGAAGAAATTTTTTATCTTTCAAACCGACTTCAAGTTTTGCATACATTCCTGCTATTAGCTCTCCGTCGTTTTTTATATCTACTCTTAAGGTTATAAAAGAATCATTTTTAGAAATAATAGGATATATATGAAGGTTTTTCCCAGGATAATTTCTACTTAGTATATCTATGTAGATATTGAAATATTGAGCTTTTTTGACAAAAGATATCTCTTTTTGTGGAATTTTTGCCAAAAATTGAAGTGTTGACATATCTGCAATTTGAAAAATTTTTTCTTTTTTGTTAAAAGAGCTTTTGTTATATACACTTTTTTTTATAATAAATCCATCTATAGGAGAATTTATAAATGTATAAGCAGAGGATTTTTTAGTTTTTTTGATTGTTTCGATCTCATTTTCATCTATATCTAAAAGTTTTAGCTTCTCAAATGTAGCCCCTATCATTTTTTTATCCCGTTTGTATATCAAAGAGCTTGCATACTCCTCTTTTGCTCTATAGACTTCTGGACTATAAACTTTTGCAAGATTTTCTCCTTTTTTTACTTTTTGATAGATCTCTTTTGCATAAAGTTTTTCTATATATCCACCAAATCTAGGGGCAATATCGTAAATTTTTTTTTCATCAAGCTTTAAAAAGCCATAATAGCTTCTCTTTTCGCTAACCGTTTTTTCTATAACTTTTGTGGTTTTAACGTTAAATAACTGTTCTATATTAATCTCTTGCGAAAAGAGCATTAAGGGAATAAGCATAATAAAAATTCTCATTGAGTTCTCCCTTCCAACCATAAAATTTGGGCTTTCGTCCTAATAAGTTGCGCTTTGAATTTAATAAGTTTCAACTCAAGATCAAATCTTCTTTCTAGTGTATCTATATATTTAAAGAGTGTGCTGCCTGAGATTACACCGGCATTTGTTAGTTCAAACATATGTTCTATTTTGGGAAGACTCTCTTTTTCAATCAGTTCTATCTTCTTTTTTAATGAATCGTATCTTATTTTGAGTAAAGCTAGTCTGCTTAGAAGGTAGTTTTCAAAATCTCTTTTTTTCATACTTAAAGAGATTTTTTTTATCTTCTCTTCTTCCAACCTTATATTTTCCGTTCCGTAAATTGGAAGTGAAAAAGAGATTCCCAAAGAGATATAATCTTGAAAATTATCTCTACGGTAATATCCTGCTTCTATGGCAAAATCGCTAAAATTATCCAATTTTACTCTTGCAATTTTATGTTTTTGGTATCTGATCTTTTCACTTAAAGCTATCAGTTTTGGATTCTTTTTTACTCCTTTAAAATCGATTTTTGATAAATGGTTAATATCATAATCTATCTTTACTATTTTTTTTGAGGCTAAATATGAGATATTTTGTAAAATCTCCTCTAGCTTTGAATTGTAATCTACTGTTTTTGTTTTCAAATTTGTCAAAAAGAGTTCCGATTTCATTAAAAAAAGATGACTTGAATCGTTAGTTATGGAAAATGATCTATAAAGATCGATACTCTGTTTTGTCAAATCTATATATTTATTGAAAATTTTCAAAGATTCATTTATTTCTATATAATCTGTGATATTTAAATATATAGATTTCACAAGATAGTTTTTTGCTTCCAGATAGTTTGCAAAAGTTATATCTTTTTCGCTAATAGCTAATCTCTTATTCAAATCTCTTTTTCCAAAATATGGAAATTGTTGTTTAATAGATATATATTCACTTTGCATAGGTTCTAAATCTCTTCTTGATGGGTTATCCAATCTTAAATCGTTTATGCCTATTTTTAAAACAGGATTTTGAAGATTTTTGCTTCTTTTGGTTTTTGTCTCTTTTAGCCGTACCAGTTCTTCTATAGATTTTAGATTTGGATTGTTTTTTAAAGCCGTTTTAACTATATCCTCTATACTTTCGGCAAAAAGAGACGCCGAAAGTATAAAAATTAAAAGGAGTTTCATTTTAAAAACTCACCGAAGTTTTAACTCTATACTTTTTTCCGTTCTTGTCTGTAACAAAAACGTGTACCTGCCAGGTTCCTCTCATTGGAAATTTTACATTTAAAAGATATTCTCCATCTTTTAAAGGCTTAACTTTTGCAAAACTTTCCATATATGGCATTCCAGGCATTGCGGGCATAAAAAACTTTACTTTGACCTCTTTGGGGTTTAAACCCTTTTTGCTGATTTTTAAGGTCAAACTGTTTTCTCCAGAAGTTAGCGGTTTTGTAGAAGTAAATTCTACATTGAAACCTCTGTATTTTACATGCTTTTGGAACCCTGCAGCATAAGAGGATACAACTAAAAACATAGTCAAAATAATTGTTGTTAGTCTCATTTTCCATCCTTTGTCTGGTTTTTGAACGGAAAATGATAACTTTTTAAATGTGGAAAAAGCGTGTAACCAAGCTTTTTAACGAAGTTTAAAAAAAGAGAGTAAGAGATAAAATATATATACGGGGCTAAGCCCGTATATTACTTATGATTTAGATCTTTTATAAATCTAAGATACAAAATAGGAAGAACTATCAATGTAAGCATGGTGGAACTTGCAAGCCCATAGATAACAACTATAGCTAGAGGTCTTTGTATCTCAGAACTAGGACCTGTAGCAAACATTAGAGGAAGCAGACCTAAAGCCGCAATCAGTGCCGTCATTAAAACAGGTCTTAATCTCCTCATAGCTCCTGTAATAACCGCATCTTTTACGTTCATACCGTTTAATACTAGTTGATTAAAATAGTTTACCATTACAACTCCGTTAAGTATAGCTATACCAAGAAGTGCAATAAAACCAACTGAAGCTGGAACGGATAGATACTCTCCGGTAAAGTATAGACCTGCAATTCCTCCAACTAAGGCCAAAGGTATGTTTACTAAAACTAGTAGAGCTTGTGTCAAAGAGTTAAAAGACATAAAAAGCAGTATAAAAATCATAAAAATCGAAATAGGAACAATTATCATAAGTCTTTTTGCGGCTCTTTGTTGGTTTTCAAACTCTCCACCATACTCTATAAAGTAACCAGCTGGAAGTTTTATCTCTTTATCTATTAGTTTTTTAACATCTTCCACGTATCCCACAAGATCTCTTCCTTCTACATTGCTTTGGACTACTGTTTTTCTAAGCCCTTTTTCATGTTCAATCTGAACGGGACCGCCGGTTTGACTGAACATTACAAGTTGAGTCAAAGGAACTGTTTTGCCGTTTGGCAAGGTATAGTTTAACTTTTTAAGTTTTGAGATCGATTTTTGTAGAGTCTCTTCTCCTTTGATAACTAGATCAACTCTTCTCATACCCTCTTGTATGATGCCTATCTTCACTCCATCTATAAGTGTTTTTAGATATGTGGCGATTTCGGCTTCGCTAACCCCGTATAGTCCTAAAGCGTTGTAGTTAAAAACAAGTTCTAGGTATTCAAAACCTTCATTTGCTTTTTTATACACATCTGTGCTTCCCGGGACTTTTTCCAAAAGATTTTTTATCTTCTTTCCAAGTTCGTTTAAAACATCCTGATCGCTTCCATATATCTTAATAGCAAGATCTCCTCTAACACCGGTTAGCATCTCAGAAACTCTCATCTCTATTGGCTGAGTAAAACTGTATTCAATACCAGGAAACTCTTCTAAAACTTTCCTAAGCTCATTTATTAGCCACTCTTTATCCGGTTTTCTCCATTTATCTTTTGGTTTGAGTACTAAAAAAGTATCCGTATCGTTTAGTCCCATTGGGTCAAGACCTAGTTCGTCACTTCCTGTTCTAGCAACTATAGATATTACTTCAGGAACCTCTTTAAGTATCTTTTGCTGGATTTTTAGATCCATAACTTTACTCTCATCCAGACTTATAGATGGGTTTTTTTCTATTCCTATAATGATACTTCCTTCATCCATTGTGGGCATAAAAGTTTTACCAACATGCATAAACATATATACAGCACTTCCCATTAAAATAAAGGCCGTTAATACAACTGCCCACTGATTTTTGATGGCAAGAAGTAGGGAAGGTTTATATGCTTTTAGTAATAATCTCATAACAAAAGACTCTTTATCCGGTCTTATCTTTAGTATCATATAGCTAAATACAGGTATTAGAGTTATGGCTAAAACAAGTGAACTAAAAAGAGCGAAAACGATACTTAAAGCAACGGGTTTAAAGAGTTTTCCCTCTAATCCTTCAAGCGTCAAAAGAGGCATAAAGACTATAATGATAATCAAAACTCCCGTTACGATAGATGGGGCAACCTCTTTTGCGGCTCTTAAAATGATGTCTGTTTTCGAACATCTTTTATGCTTAGGATTTCCTAACTCCGCCGTTATATGCTCTACCATAACAACTGCCGAATCAACCAGCATTCCGACCGCTATAGCAAGTCCTCCCAAACTCATAAGATTTGCGCTAAGTCCAAACATTTTCATCGCGATAAAACTCATAAGCAATGCGAAAGGAAGTATCAAAGCAACAGATACCGCAGAAGCTATGTTTCCAAGCATCACAAGAAGGATTACTATAATCAGTACTATAGCTTCTATGAGAGCCTTTTTAACTGTATGAGTAGCGATATTTACAAGTTCGCTTCTATCATACAAAAGTTTTATGGAAGTTCCTTCGGGTAAAGATTTTTCTATTTTTCTTAATTCATCTTTAACCTCTTTTATAACTTTTGCGGCATTTGCACCTTTGAGTGAAAGAACTATCCCCTCTACCGCTTCGCCTTCTCCGTCTTTTGTTACAAAACCGGCTCTTGTTAGATGTCCTATACTAACATCTGCTATATCTTTAACTTTTATGATTTTGTTGCCTATTTTTTTTACCGCTCTATTTTTAATATCTTCAATATCTTTAATCTTTCCTACACTTCTAACATAAAAACTCTCAGGTCCTACCGTTACTCTTCCTGCACCATCGTTCATATTGTTTTCTTGAAGGGCGGTTTTTAGCATATCCATATGAATACCAAAAGCCTGCATTTTTTTTAGATTAGGAGTTACTTGATATGTTTTTACAAAACCGCCTAAGGAGTTTACTTCCGCAACTCCGTTAATACTTCTGATTTTTGGGGCTATAATCCAATCGAGAATAGTTCTTTTTTCTGTTAAAGAGAGTTTGTCCGACTCTATGGTAAACATCAAAATATCACTTAGCGGAGTACTAATAGGTGCAAGACCACCTTCTATATTTTTTGGAAGTTCCTCTTTTATAGAATTTAGCCTTTCGCTTACTTGTTGTCTAGCCCAGTAAATATCGGTTCCCTCTTCAAAATCAATAGTGATATCGCAAAGTCCGTATTTTGAAATGGACCTAACGATACTTTGGTGGGGAATGCCAAGCATTGCAAGTTCTATAGGTGTAGTTATGCGCGATTCTACTTCAGAAGGTGTCATACCGCTGGATTTTATAATGATTTTAACCTGAGTCGGCGAAATATCGGGGAAAGCGTCAATCGGAAGCTCTTTGTAAGATTTTATACCAAAGCCAAGTATTATAAGAGCCATTAAAAGAATAAAAAGTCTTTGTGAGAGCGAAAATTTAATGATATTATCAATCATTTGTCTCCTCCATCATACCTTTAAGGACCATTGCGCCTTCTACTACTATTTTGTCGTTTGATCCTAATCTACTATCTGGTTTTGCGTAGAAAAACTCTTTGTCTTCGGCTAATATGTCTATGACTATCGGTTCAAAACCTTTGTTAGTTTCTTTGAAGATATAATATTTTTTAGATATGTAAATAGCGGCTATTTTTGGTATTTTTAAAGCCTCTTTTAGTATCTGGATTTTTGCGTTTGTTTTGTAATCAAGTAGTAAATCTAAATCTGAAGGAACAAAAAACCTTACTCTTTGAGTCTGATTTTGCGGATTTACTATCTTTGATTTATTTAGAACGCGGCTGTTAAAACTATAGGAATTAAGAGAAAGCCTTACTTTTTGTCCAATATTTAGATTTTTCGATGCATTCAGAGGCATATATATATCTAAAACCTTTTTTTCGGTGGAGATGAGCGTTAATAAAGGGTTTGAAGTTTCTGTTGTTGAGCCGGCGTTTACATGTAGCTTACTAACAATGCTTCGCGTAGGGGCTTTTATAACCAGGCTCTTTTTGATTTTGGCATTTTTTAAGATATCTTGTATATCTTTATCTGTTGCGCCGTAAAGCTTCAATAGCGATTTTTTGCTTTTTAACTCATTTTTGATTGTTTCATATTCCGCTTTTGAAAAAAGACACTGTTTTTGAGGTATGATACCCTCTTTACACAATTTTGATTTTCTTTCATAATCTATTTTGACTCTTGATAGCTCAATATTTAGCTTGATTAGATCATTTTGAGTTTCAATCCACTCTTTTGAAGTAACTTTGGCTAAAATGTCTCCTTTTTGAACCAAATCATACTCGCCAACTTCTAACTTTTCTACCGTAGCGGAAAAAGGTAAAGATACAGAATAGATCATTGATGGAGGAGCCTTTATCTGAGACAGATACTCTCCTAAAGGAATCTGTTTGGTTGATTCTATCTTTTTGCTCTTAATTTGCCAGTTTTCAATCTGTTTTTTTGTTAAAGTTATAGTTTGACTTGCAAATAGTGTTAGTGTACTTAAAAAAACTGCTATCATTAATCTTCTCATTTCATCTCCTTTATACCTGCTGTGCTAAATATTTCAAAGAGTATATTGAAATACTCTTTTTTATATTCGATAAGTTTTATTTTCGTATCTATCATATCCCTTTTAATACTTAAAAGTTCCAAGATGGAACTTTCCCCATTTAAATAACTTTTTTGTACAATATCATTAAGCTCGTTTTGTTCTTTTTCCATTTTTTTTGTAATTTCATAGCTTTTTATCACAGAATCGAGCCTAGTTTTAAGTTTTAAAATGGTGGCTTTTGTTTGATATATATCACTATTTAACTCAGTCTGTTTTAAAGAGATGTTTTGCATGACCTTTCTTTTTTCCAACTCTCTTTTTGAAGAACTGAAATAAAGTGGTATTCCTATACCTGCAGTATATTTTTTTGTACCAAATTCATCACTATATTCTATTTTGATTGAGTACCTGTCAGTAAAAGATTCGTATTTTTTAAGTAAATTTTTCAAAGCCTCTATTTGCAATTTTTTAGCTTTTATGTTTAGTGACTCTTTTAAAAGATAGTCTATATTGAAACTAAAATTATTGAACTTGATATTTTCTATGCAAACAATATCTTCAAACTCTATTTTAGTAGAAGAAAGAAGCTCTTTTAGTTTCATCAAAGAGTTTTTGATCTCATTTTGGGTTAATAAAAGATCGTTTTTGGCTCTTTGAAGTTCCATTTCAATACTTAAGATATCTTTTTTTGATATCTCTCCTAATTCATAGGCTTTTCTCATCTTTTGAGCAAACTCTTTTAAATTTTTCAAATTTTCATTTTTTAATCTATATATCTGTTTATTAAAACATGTTTCGTAAAAACTGCTTTTAATGGAGTAGATAATGTTTAAAAGTTTGCTCTGTAGTTGAAGTGTTTTTGCTTTAGTAAATATTTCACCACTTTTTTTGAGTATATCTTTTGTTTTAGGTGTCAAAAACTCTTTTGACAGGTTTAAATAAAACTCATTTCCGCTAACACCACTGTTTTCTTCGGCGTATGCTCCCAAAATTTCTGCTTCTAAAGCATCATCTGAAACTGAAAGTTTCGTTTCAGTTCTGAGTAGATTTCTCTCTTTTTCGATAATATTGACCATTGGATGGCTTTTTTTTACCTCATTTATAATCTCTACTAAATTCACCTCTTTAGCAATAGAGAATGAAAATATTAAAGATATAAATATTATATATCTCATTTATATCCTTTCATATATAGTTTTATTGTCAATTAATTAATAAACGTCGTGTCGGTATTTTTATGAAATTTTATTGAATAAAGTAGTTAAACTATCGCAGGCGGATGAAATATGGAGATTTCTAGATGATC